>NZ_LLZH01000223.1:0-100641 GCF_001509495.1 Actinoplanes awajinensis subsp. mycoplanecinus
GGGAAACGCCCGGTTACATTCCGAACCCGGTAGCTAAGCCCTCCAGCGCCGATGGTACTGCACTCGGGAGGGTGTGGGAGAGTAGGACGCCGCCGGACTCAACGTAACGGTCGAGGGCCGCCCCACACGGGGTCGGCCCTCGACTGCGTTTAAGACTCTGTGCCCTAGTAACTTTGTGTTTAGAGGTAAGGCCGCCCGCACCGAGAGGCCGCCGCCGTACTTGGAAGGAATTGATCCGTGACTACAGGACCGCAGGACGGCGGCTCCAGCAACCGCGACGACGACGGCCGGAGTGGCCGCAGTCGCGATGGCGGCGACGCCCGCCGCGGCGACGGAGGCGGATACCAGGGCGGCGACCGGGGCGCGAACCGGTCCGGCGACCGTGACCGTGGTGGCTACCAGGGTGGTGGCGACCGGGGTGGATTCCGTGGTGGCGACCGTCCGACCGGCGGCGGCGACCGTGGTGGCTCCCGCGGGGGTTACCAGGGTGGCGGCGCGCGTGGTGGCGACCGTCCGGGTTACCAGGGTGGCGGCTCCCGTGGTGGAGATCGCCCCGGTTACCAGGGTGGCGGCGACCGCGGGGGTTCCCGTGGCGGCTACCAGGGCGGCGGCGGTGACCGTCCGCAGGGCGGCGGCTTCCGTGGCGGCGACCGCGACCGGGGCAGCTCGGCCGGCGGTGGCGAGCGGCGCAGCTTCGCTCCGCGTGACGACCGTGGCGGTTCACAGGGCGGGGGTTTCCGCAGCGGTGGCGACCGTCCGGGTTACCAGGGTGGCGGCTCGCGCGGTGGTGACCGTCCCGGTTACCAGGGTGGTGGCGACCGTGGCGGTTTCCGCAGCGGTGGCGACCGTCCGTCGACCGGTGGTTACCAGGGTGGTGGCGACCGCGGGGGTTCCCGTGGCGGCTACCAGGGTGGTGGCGACCGGCCGCAGGGTGGCGGGTTCCGTGACCGTCCGTCCGGTGACCGTCCGGGCTACCAGGGTGGTGGCGACCGCGGTGGTTTCCGTAGTGGTGGCGACCGTCCGTCGGGCGACCGTCCGGGTTACCAGGGTGGCGGCTCGCGTGGTGGTGACCGTCCGGGTTACCAGGGTGGTGGCGACCGCGGTGGTTTCCGCAGTGGTGGCGACCGTCCGTCCGGTGACCGTCCGGGTTACCAGGGTGGCGGGGACCGCGGTGGATACCGTGGTGGCGACCGTCCCACCGGTGACCGTCCCGGTTACCAGGGTGGTGGCGACCGTGGCGGCTTCCGTAGTGGTGGCGACCGTCCGTCGGGTGACCGTCCGGGTTACCAGGGTGGCGGCGACCGCGGGGGTTCCCGTGGCGGCTACCAGGGTGGTGGCGACCGGCCGCAGGGTGGCGGCTTCCGCAGCGGTGGCGACCGTCCGTCCGGTGACCGTCCCGGTTACCAGGGTGGCGGGGACCGCGGTGGATACCGTGGTGGCGACCGTCCCACCGGTGACCGTCCCGGTTACCAGGGTGGTGGCGACCGCGGTGGCTTCCGCAGCGGTGGCGACCGTCCGGGTTACCAGGGTGGCGGCTCGCGCGGTGGTGACCGTCCCGGTTACCAGGGTGGTGGTGACCGTGGCGGCTTCCGCAGTGGTGGCGACCGTCCGTCGGGCGACCGCCCGGGCTACCAGGGTGGTGGCGACCGCGGGGGTTCTCGTGGCGGCTACCAGGGTGGCAGCAGCGACCGCCCGCAGAGCGGCGGCTTCCGTGGTGGCGACCGGACCGGTGGCCCGCGGGAGAGCTTCCAGGGTGGCGGCGACCGTAGTGGTGGCGGCTACCGGGACCGTGGCGACCGTCCGCAGAGCGGTGGCTTCCGTGGTGGCGACCGGGACCGTCCGTCCGGTGACCGTCCGGGCTACCAGGGTGGTGGCGACCGCGGCGGCTTCCGCAGCGGTGGCGACCGTCCGTCCGGCGACCGTCCCGGTTACCAGGGTGGTGGCGACCGCGGTGGATACCGTGACCGTCCCACCGGTGACCGTCCCACTGGTGACCGGCCGACCGGTGACCGTCCGGCGTACCAGGGTGGCGGCGACCGCGGGGCTTCCCGTGGTGGCGACCGTGACCGTGGCGGCTACCAGGGTTCCGCGCCGCAGGGCCGGGAGACCGAGCGTGTGCAGGACGAGAGCGGACAGCCTTCGTTCCAGGCCCCGCGGATCCCGGACGACATCGTCGCGACCGACCTGGACCAGGACGTGCGCGCCGAGCTGGTGAGCCTCTCCCGGGAGATGGCCGAGTCCGTCGCCCGGCACCTGGTGGCGGCCGGTCAGATCATCGACGAGGACTCCGAGCTGGCTCTGCAGCACGCCCTCGCGGCGCGGCGGCTGGCCTCGCGGATCGCTGTGGTCCGGGAAGCTGTCGGCCTCGCGGCGTACGCGGCCGGCGACTGGACGACGGCGATCGCCGAACTCCGCACGTACCACCGGATGAGTGGCAAGCAGACGCACCTGGCCGAGCTGGCCGACTGCGAGCGGGCCCTGGGCCGGCCGGAGCGGGCGATCGACCTGTTCCGCGGCGCCGACGTGGCGAAGCTGGAGAAGGCCGGTGCGATCGAGCTGCTGATCGTGGCGGCCGGTGCGCGGGGTGACCTCGGTCAGCACGAGGCGGCCGTCGCGATGCTCCAGGTCAAGGAACTGACCGCGGAGGAGACTGCCGAGTGGGCGGCGCGACTGCGGTATGCCTACGCGGACGCTCTGCTCGCGGCGGGTCGTCGGGACGAGGCGCGTGAGTGGTTCGTCCGTACGGCCACGGTCGACGAGGACCAGCTCACCGACGCGGCGGACCGGGTGCTCGAGCTCGACGGCGTCACCATCGAGGGTGACGACGACGAGGACGAGGAGCAGGACGACGAGGCCAAGGCCGAGGGCGACCAGCCCGCTGCCGCCGCCGACGCGGACGACGAAGACGAAGACGACCTCGAGGACGAAGAGGACGACGAGGACTTCGACGACGACGACGAAGACGATGAGGACGAGGACGACGAGGTGCCGGCCGCGGTGGCCGAGACCGACGTCAACACCGACGCTCTGACCGTCGAGAAGGTCGACGCCGGCACGTTCGACGCTGACGAGGACGACGCTGACGAGGACGACGCTGACGAGGACGAGGCCGTCGAGGCCGAGCCCGTGAAGGCGAAGTCGAAGAAGGCGAAGGCCGAGCCGGCCACGGACGAGAAGGCCGCCGATGAGGTCATCGGCGGTGCGGACGACCGGTCGCAGGCGTGAGTGACCACCTCGCCGGCGGTTACGACCTGGCCGTCTTCGATCTGGACGGCGTCGTCTTCCTGATCGACAAGCCGATCCCGGGCGCGGCCGAAGCGGTCGAGCGGCTGCGCGCGGACGGGACGTCGATCGCGTACGCGACGAACAACGCGTCCCGTCGCGCCGCCGATGTGGCCACGCTGCTCAACGGCATGGGTGTGAGCGCCGAGTCGGCCGAGGTCCTGACCTCGGCCGGCGCGGCCGCCGCGCTGATCGCCGAACACGTACCGGCCGGTTCGCCGGTGCTGGTGGTGGGCGCGGAGGCACTGCGCGGCGAGGTGCGCGACGCCGGGCTCACCCCGGTGGAATCGGCGGACGACGCGCCGGTCGCGGTGGTTCAGGGGTACGGGCCCGAGGTGGGCTGGAAGATCCTGTCCGAGGCGGCGCTCGCGGTTCGTGCGGGCGCCACCTGGTACGCCACCAACACCGACCGCACCCTGCCGAGCCCGCGCGGCCCGCTGCCGGGGAACGGCTCGCTGGTCGCGGTGCTGCGGACCGCCCTGGACCGGGAACCGGACGTGGTGGTCGGCAAGCCGCAACCGGCGCTGTTCACCACGGCGGCCTCGCTCGCCAAGGCGGAGAAGCCTCTGGCGATCGGGGACCGGCTGGACACCGACATCCAGGGCGCCGTCGGCGCCGGGATGGACAGCCTGCTGGTGCTGACCGGCGTCAGCGGCCCGGCCGATCTGCTGGCCGCGTCCGCCGAGCGGCGGCCGACCTTCGTGTCCGCCGACCTGTCCGGCCTGTTCCGCCCGGCGGACCAGGCTCGGGTGCCGGCCGCGGAGGTCGACGGCTGGCAGGTCACCCGCGACGGTGACCGTGCGGTGCTGACCGGGTCCGGTGACCCGGTCGACGCCCTGCGGCTGCTGTGCGGGGTCACCTGGGACGGCGTCCCGGTGGCCAACATCGCGGCGGACTCGGACGAGGCCACCAAGGTGCTGAACGGCTGGGGTCTCTGACCAGTTCTCTCAAGCGTGACAACGTAGCCCCGGCCTTCGGCCGGGGCTACGTCCATTTCCGGCCACCACACCCGGCCAGCGCACGCCGGACTCGGCTGGTCCTCAGGGGTGCCTCAGGGTGCCGGAGGCACCCCTGAGCACCAGCCGGAACCCGGGCGCGCGCTGCGGTCCGGGCTGGTGTCGGCTGGGCGTGAGGGGTGTCTCGGGGTGCCGGAGGCACCCCGGAGAGCCAGCCGGGGTCTGGGGGCGCGTGGCGGTCCGGGGTGGCACGGTCTTGCGTCTGCCTCACGGGCGGGACGTGGCTCGTAGCCTGCGGGCGGGCGCTCCGTATTCGTACCGGAAAAGGGTGAAGCGGGAGGCGGGCCGCCTTCCGGGGGCGGGCTCAGTGGTGGTAGCGCCGGTGGTCGGGCTGGTGGCGGCGACGGGGGAGCAAGGGTGCTTCCGGGTCGATGTGGAAGATGCCGTCGACCATCGCCACCATGGTGGAGCTCATGTAATCAAAATCGGGCACCGCGACGCGTTCAGCGCGTTGGTGAACGTTCGCGGCGGTGACCGTGCCGTCGATGCACGGGACGTCGGGGCGGACGTGAATCATGATCGCCTCCCAGTTGCCCGGGGCGGCCGTCGTCCGGCGGTCGCTCGCTGTCCCTCCATCGTCGCACCGGCCGAAGCGGCGAGGCCAGCAATGATGCGATTGGCGTAGGAAAGGTCAATCAGGCCGGGTCCCGGTCGAAGGGTGTGGTGTGAGCTCAATTACGTTGCCGCGCGGTGCCCGGCTCTCCGAGGGGTCGTGGCGTGCCCGGCACCGCATCATCAGTCGACTGCTCTGGTTCCACGTGCCGGCGTTCCTGGTGGTGGGGATGATCGGGCCGCGGCCGCGCTGGGAGGTCGTGCTGCTCACCGCGGCGGTGGCCGGCTGGGCGGCGCTGATCCCGGTGCTGCCCAGCACAACGGCGAAGGCCTCGCACACCAGCGTCGGGTTGATCGCCTGCACGTTCGTGGCGATCGAGCTGTCCGGCGGCTCGATGACCGCGCACATCCATCTGTACGCGATCCTGATCTACGTGGCGCTTTATCAGATGTGGGCGCCGCTGATCTCGGCCGTGGTGGTCGTGGTGGTGCACCACGGGGTGCTCGGCCTGCTCGCGCCGGAACGGGTGTTCGGCATGCACCACATGGGGGTGCCCGCGGCGATCGAGCAGGTCGCGGTGCACGCCGGGCTGGCCGCCGTCGAGGTGGTCGGCATCGTGATCTTCTGGCACTTCGCGGAGCAGGCGGAGCGGGAGAACGAGCAACTCGCTGCGGACGCCGAGCAGGCCCGGACGGCGACCGAACGGGCCGAGCGGGCGGCGAGCGAGCGGGCCGCCGAGGATCTGCGGATCCGGTCGGAGGAGGCGGCCGAGCAGGCCCGGCAGATGAACGCGGACGTGGCGTCGATCAGCGCCGAGGCGCACGCGGCGATCTCCGCGGTCGCCGCGGTGGACCGGGAGATGGCCGCGCTGACCGCTTCTGTTCAGGACATCGCGGCCCGGTCGGCGGCCGCGGCCGGCACCGCGTCGGCCGGCAAGGACGCGGCGGCGTCCGCGGGGGAGAAGGTCCGGGCGCTCGAGCGCTCGGTCGGTGAGATCGCCGCGGTGAACGCGATCATCGCGTCGCTCGCCGACCAGACGAACCTGCTCGCGCTGAACGCCACCATCGAGGCGGCCCGGGCCGGCGAGGTCGGCAAGGGGTTCGCGGTGGTGGCCGGCGAGGTCAAGGACCTGGCCCGGGAGACCGCGACGTCGGTGGAACGGGTGAACACGGTGATCAGCGCGATCGTGGCGGAGACCGACGACGTGGCGCAGACGTTCGCCGCGACGACCGGGTCGGTGGACGGCATCCACGCGCTGCAGCTGAACATCGCATCGTCGGTGGAGGAGCAGGCGGCGGTGCTGGCCGAGGTGACCAAGCAGCTCTCCACGGCGACGGCGTCGGCGGATCAGGTGCTGGTGGGGCTGGAGGCGCTGGCGGCCAAGGCCGGCTAGTCGGCACGCAGCCCGACGCAGTCCAGGTCCCAGAAAGTGTGCAGGTAGACCAGGGTGCCGGTGAGTTCCGGGCGGTGTGCGGCGAGTGGCATGACCTGAAAGCCGGGGTCCGGGATGCGCAGCGACGGCTTGCGGAAGCCGAGGCCGTCGCCGGCGACGAAACCCTGCCTCGCGTAGTACGCCGGGTCGCCCTCGAGGAAGACCAGCGGGACGTCGCGCTTGTCCATGTCGGCGGCCCCGTGCCGGATCAGGGCGGTGCCGACACCCTGGCGCTGCCGCTCCGGGAGGACCGAGAGCGGGCTGAGCACCTGCACCGGGACGAGCTGGTCCGGCGCGTCCAGGATGCTGCGGGTGAACATCACGTGCCCGATCAGGTCGCCGTCGTCGTCGGCCACCAAAGCGTGAAACTCCGGGTCGTCGCGGCGCAGGGCGGTGACCAGGTCGGCGACGACTCGGCCCCGATGGCCGAAGGCGCGGGCGACGAGGTGGTCGACGGCGGCGTGGTCGGCGGGGGTCTCGGGGCGTATCAGCATTCCGCGAGATTATGGGGCGAGGGGCGTGGCGGGCAGCCGAATTTCCGGGGCCTCGTTCCCGATCATTTCGGGGTGTCCGTTCCTGATCTGAACGATCTGCGGTCTCGGCTCGTATCCGCAGATGTGATCAGCGGAGTGAGCTCCGTGGATGCGATCGGCGGAGTGAGCTCCGCAGATGTGATCAGAGGAGTTTGCGGAGCTTGAGCAGGTCGAACGGGTTCGCCTTGACGGTGACCTGGCGGGACGCGATCGCGCGGGTGACGTCCAGCTTGCCCTGGATCAGCGCGATCAGGTCGTCGCCGCCGGCGATCAGGGCGATCTTCGCCTTGGGGTCGTCGCCGTCGGCGATGTCGACCAGCAGGCCGCCGGAGATCCGGGCGTGGAAGGCGGTGTCCAGGTCGGTGACCCGGCAGGCGAGGGTGCGATCGAGGTCGAGCCGGCCGCGAGCCTCGGCATTCGCCGCGAGCTTGGCGGCCAGGTCGTGCAACGCCTGGCGGCACTCGTCCACGGTGGCCATCGGCATCTCCCCTCGCGACACCAGCACCGTACCCCAGGAAGTTGTCGGGAGCTCCCGGTAGCGTGGCACCCGACGTGGCGAGAGGAGGAGAGATCATGCCGGATGCATGGCGGGCTTATCTGGACCTGGCCCTCGGGCTGACCGAGACGCCCCGGAAGAAGGCGCAGAAGGTCGCCGGTGAGTTGCTCAACCGGGGCGGTGCGACCGCGGCGCAGGTGCAGGGGCTGGTCGAGGACCTGCTCTCGGCGGGCATCGCCAACCGTGAGGCGCTGACCAACATCGTGCGGTACGAGGTGGACCGCGCTCTCGGGCGGGTCGGCCTGGCGACCGCGGACGAGGTGGCCGAGCTGACCACGCGCCTCCACGATCTGGAGAAGCGGCTGCGGGAGGCTCAGGCTCGCGTGGACGGGGGTGGGCTCGGTGGTCCGATCGCTCCCGCGTCGCCTGGTGCCTCCGCGTCTCCGGCCTCGTCGGGCGGCTCTGTGTCGTCGGGTGGCGCTGTCTCTTCGAGTGGGCGTGCCGCTTCGGGTGGGCGTGCCGCTTCGGGTGGGCGTGCCGCTTCGGGTGGGCGTGCCGCTTCGGCTGGGCGTGCCGCTTCGGCTGGGCCTGCTAAGAAGGCGGTGGCCAAGAAGGCGATCGCTAAGAAGGCTGTGAAGGCGACGCCTAATGCGATGCCGTCGGCCGGGACGTTGCAGGCCGGACCGCCCGGGAACGCGGCGGCGTCGGTTGCTGGGGTGGGCTCTGCGGCGCTGTCGAGCGCGCCGGTGAAGAAGGCCGCACCGGTGAAGAAGGCCGCACCCATCAAGAAGGCTGCGCCGGTCAAGAAGGCTGCGCCGGTTGGTGAGGCTGTGCGGCCTGCGCCGGTCAAGAAGAGTGCGGCTCCGCGTCCGTCGGTGAAGGCGCCTGCGCCGGGATCCACATCGGCTGCGGAGACTCCGGCCGAGAAGGCTCCGGCGAAGCGGGCGCCGCGGAAGACAGCGGCCCAGCGGGCCGGTTCCAGCGTTCCGGATTCACCGGGTCCGGTGGGCAGCTCGCTTCCGGCGGGGACCGCGGCGTCACCGGTGAGCGAGGTCAAGGAGGCGGCGGCCGCGACCGAGCTGCCGCCCACGGCGGTCAAGGAGGCGGCGGCCGCGACGGAGTCGTCGCCCACGGCGGGCAAGGCGGCGCCGAGCCAGCCGACCCGGCGCAAGGCTGCGCCGGGCAAGGCAGCGGCGGCCAAGGCGACGCCGAGCAAGGCCGCGCCGAGCAAGGCCGCGCCGGTTGCGCCGAGCAAGGCGGTGCCGGTTCGGCGGGCGGCCAAGAGGGCAGCTCAGGTGCCGAGTCAGGCGCAACCCGCCGAGGCGCAACCGGTGGCGGAGAACGCCGGCCGGACCGAGAGCACGGAGGCGTGATCCTGTGACGTTCCCGAACGCCGTGCCCGGCGCGCCGCGCCCGGGCGGTCCTTACCCCGGACCGCAGCCGGGCGGGGCGCGGCCCGGCCCGCAACCGGGTGGCATGCGGCCCGGGCAGCAGCCGGGGCAACACCCGGGGCAGCAGCCCGGAGGCGTGCGGCCGGGGCAGCCGGGTGGTGGGTTCCGGCCTGGTCCGCCGCAGGGTGGGCAGCGGCCGCCGATGCCGCATGCGCCGGCTGAGGCGGTGGCTCCGGGGCCGCAATACCGCATCGGCGCGGACGGCTTGGTGGAGGAGACCGGTCACCCGGCCGTGGACGCGGTGTTAAGTTCGCTCGCCAATGCCGCGCGGCTGGTACCGGGCGAGCAGATCGCCGAATACGAGGCCGCGCACCAGGTGCTCCAGGAGACTCTGGCCAGCATCGATCGCTGACCGACGTACCAAAAAAGGATCTTGATGGCCCGCCGTGCGCGTCTCGACGCCGAGCTCGTCCGTCGTAAGCTCGCCCGCTCCCGGGAACAGGCTGCCCAGCTCGTGGCGGCCGGCCGGGTGCAGGTCCGGGGGACCGTGGCCCACAAGGTGGCGGCCATGGTCGACCCGGCCGACCCGGTGCTCGTCACCGGGGAGGACCCGCAGACCGAATACGTCTCCCGGGGCGGTCACAAACTGGCCGGCGCGCTCGCCGCGTTCGGCCGTAAGGGGCTGACCGTCGAGGGGCGGCGCTGCCTGGACGCCGGCGCGTCCACCGGCGGGTTCACCGACGTGCTGCTGCGCGCCGGCGCCGAGCGGGTGGTCGCTGTCGACGTCGGGTACGGCCAGCTGGCCTGGCCGATCCGTACCGACGAGCGGGTCGACGTGCACGAGCGGACCAACGTGCGGACCCTCACCCCCGACAAGATCGGCGGAACGGTCGACCTGACCGTGGCCGACCTGTCGTTCATCTCGCTGCGCCTCGTGCTGCCGGCCCTGGCCGCCTGCACCGGGCCGGAGGGTGACCTGGCGCTGATGGTGAAGCCGCAGTTCGAGGTCGGCAAGGAGCGCGTCGGCACGGGTGGCGTGGTGCGCGACTGGCGGCTGCGCGCCGAGGCCGTGCTGGACGTCGCGGCCGTCGCCGCCGGGCTGGGCCTGGGCGTGGTGGACGTGACCGCGAGCCCGCTGCCCGGCCCGAGCGGCAACGTCGAGTTCTTCGTCTGGTTCCGCCGGGACGCCCCGCCCGCCGACCGGGAACGCGTGGAAGCGGTGGTCGCCGCCGGCCCGTCCGGCGAGGAGACCCCGGAAGGCGGGCCGTCCGCCGAGGCCGCCCCTGGCAGCCCCGGCGCCGTCGAAGCGGTTGCGTCCGCGGGCACGGAGCCTGCCGCCGCGGCGACCGCCGGCCCGGAGCCCGCGGCGTGACCGCGCCCGCCGGTCGGAGGACCGTGCCCGCGCCCGCGGCGCACATTGATCAGCCGGTGCCGGCAGTGGAGCCGGGCACGGAGCAGCCGGTGGTGGCCACCTTGGAGGAGACATGACCCGCTCGGCCCTGCTGGTGACGCACACCGGGCGCCGGCAGAGTACGCAGCACGCCCGTACGGTCGCTCTCGACCTGATCGCGGCGGGCTTCGACGTCCGGGTCATCGCCGACGAGGCGGCTGACCTGGCGTTGCCCGACGAGGTGATCGCGGTCGAGGGACCGGACGCGGCCGAGGGCGTGGAGATCGTGCTGGCGCTCGGCGGTGACGGCACGTTCCTGCGCGCCGCCGAGGTGGCCCGCCCGGCCAAGGCACCCCTGCTCGGCATCAACCTCGGCAAGGTCGGCTTCCTGGCCGAGGCCGAGGTCGAGCACATCGACGAGGTGATCGCCGACATCATCGCCGGTGGCTACGACGTGGACGAGCGGCTCACCCTGGACGTGCGCGCCGAATACGACGGCCGGCTGATCGCCGAGTCCTGGGCGCTCAACGAGGTCACCGTGGAGAAGGGGCAGCGCGCGCAGATGCTCGAGCTGCTCGTCGACGTGGACGGCCGGCCGCTGTCCCGTTACGGCTGCGACGGTGTGGTGTGTGCCACACCGACGGGGTCGACGGCGTACGCGTTCTCGGCCGGTGGCCCGGTCGTCTGGCCGGGGGTGGAGGCGCTGCTGCTGGTGCCGATCAGCGCGCACGCGTTGTTCAGCAAGCCGCTGGTGACCGCGCCCACGTCCACGTTCGTGCTCACCGTCGACCCGTACACGTCTTTTGCCGTGCTCTGCTGTGACGGCCGACGCACCTGGGACCTGCCGCCGGGCTCGCGGGTGACCGTCGAGCGGGGCCAGCTGCCCGTTCGGCTGGTCCGCCTGGCCCCGCGTCCCTTCACGGACACCCTGGTGGCGAAGTTCGAGCTGCCGGTGGTCGGCTGGCGGGGTAATCGACGCTGATCAGAAACACCCACGCTGGGCAATTGTCGGGGGGCACCACTACCCTCTGCCCTGTGCTGGAGGAACTGCGTATCACCGGACTGGGCGTCATCGACGACACGACGCTGCGGCTGACGTCGGGTATGAACGTGATCACCGGCGAGACCGGCGCCGGTAAGACGATGGTGGTGACCGGTCTCGGACTGTTGTTCGGTGGCCGGGCCGACGCCGGTCGGGTCCGTGCCGATCCGGGGCGGGCCGTCGTCGAGGGCCGGCTCAAACTGCGCGGCACCCTCGGCGACGCGGTCCGCACCCGGATCACCGACGCCGGGGGTGAGACCGACGAGGACGGGTCGCTGCTGCTGAGCCGTACGGTGACCGCCGAGGGGCGGTCCCGGGCGCACGTCGGCGGCCGGAGCATGCCGGTGTCCACGCTCGCCGAGCTGGGCGAGCAGGTGCTGGCCGTGCACGGCCAGTCCGACCAGTTGCGTCTGCTGCGCCCGAGCGAGCAGCGGTCCGCGCTGGACCGGTTCGCCGGTGCCGGGCACGAGAAGCTGCTGGAGAGCTATCGCGAGGCGTTCAGCCGCTGGCGCCGGGTGGTCGACGACCTGGCCGACCGCCGGCGTAACGCCCGGCAGCGCTCGCAGGAGGCCGACCTGCTGAAACTCGGGCTCGACGAGATCACCCGGGTCGACCCGCAGCCGAACGAGGACGAGGACCTGCGCGCCGAGGTGCAGCGGCTGGAGCACGCCGAGGGGCTGCGCACTGCCGCCGCCCTGGCCGCTCAGGCGCTCGCCGGCGGCGTGGAGTCGGCCGATGACACCCCGGATGCCACCACCCTGCTCGGCACCGCCCGGCGCACGCTGGAGGGGCAGTCCGGCGTCGACCCGAAACTGGGCGAGCTGGCCCTGCGGATCGAGGAGGCGGCCACCCTGGTCGGCGACGTCTCCTCGGAGCTCTCGGCGTATCTGAGCGAGCTGGACGCCGACCCGGCCCGGCTCGAGGCGATCTACGAGCGCCGGGCCGCGCTGCGCGGCCTGACCCGCAAGTACGCCGACGACATCGACGGCGTGATCGTCTGGGCGGAGAACGCGAAGACCAAGCTGGCCGACCTGGACAACTCCGACGAGCTGCTCGAGGAGCTGGACAAGGAGCGCCAGCGGCTGGCCGCCACGGTCGGCGAGCTGGCCGGCCGGTTGACCGCGGCCCGGCGTGACGCCGCGGTCCGGTTCTCCGAGGCGGTCAGCGTGGAGCTGGCCGGGCTGGCGATGCCGCACTCCCGGGTCGAGGTGGCGGTCATCACCCGCGCGCCGAGCCGGGACGAGCCGTCGGTGACGGTCGACGGGCAGGAGCTGGCCGCCGGCGCGGACGGCGCCGACGAGGTGGAGCTGCGGTTGCTGGCCCATCCGGGCGCGCCGTCGCTGCCCTTGCAGAAGGGCGCTTCCGGTGGTGAGCTGTCCCGGGTGATGCTCGCCATCGAGGTGGTGTTCGCCGGGGCCGGTGGGCCGCCCACGCTGGTCTTCGACGAGGTCGACTCCGGGGTCGGTGGCACGGCCGCGGTGGAGATCGGCCGGCGGCTGGCGCGGCTCGCCCGTACGCATCAGGTCCTTGTTGTCACGCACCTCCCGCAGGTCGCCGCGTTCGCCGACCGGCACCTGGTGGTGGCGAAGGACACCGGTGGCGCGATCACCACGAGCGGTGTCCGGATCGTTGAGGAGACCGAGCGAGCGCGGGAGTTGTCCCGGATGCTGGCCGGCCTGCCGGATTCGGACCTGGGTATCGCCCATGCGGAGGAGTTGCTGGCCGTCGCCGGGCGCGAGAAACGTGGTTGAAAAGACCGTTTTGTCAATGAGCTAGAGCATGTCTAACGGGGGCCGTGTGAAGCGGCGTGTCAGGATGGCCGGGATGCGACTTCCCACCTTGCGCCGTGTGCGCACCAGCGAGCCGGGCCGGGTTTCCGGCGTTGCCCGGCTCGACCGGCGCACCAAACGGCTGACCGGGCGGCTGCGGCCCGGCGAGATCGCCGTGATCGACCATGTCGACCTGGACCGCGTCGCGGCCGACTCGCTCGTCGCGTCCGGGGTGATCGCGGTGCTCAACGCCAAGCCGTCGATCTCCGGGCGGTACCCGAACCTGGGCCCCGAGGTGTTGATCCAGGGCGGCGTGGTGCTGCTCGACAACCTCGGCGAGGAGGTCTTCGCCGGGTTGCGCGAGGGCCAGGTGATCGGCATCGAGGGCGACCAGGTGCTGCTCGACGGCAAGCCGGTCGCCACCGGCATCCGGCAGGACGCGGAGACCGTGGCGGCGTCGATGGCCGAGGCGCGCGAGGGCCTGTCGGTGCAGCTCGAGGCGTTCGCCGCGAACACCATGGACTACCTCAAGCAGGAGCGTGACCTGCTCCTCGACGGGGTCGGCGTGCCCGACGTGGAGACCCGGATCGCCGGGCGGCACGTGCTGATCGTGGTCCGGGGGTACGACTACAAGGAGGACCTCGACGTCCTCCGGCCGTACATCCGGGAGTACAAGCCGGTGCTGATCGGTGTCGACGGCGGCGCCGACGCGCTGGTGGAGAACGGCTACACCCCCGACATGATCATCGGGGACATGGACTCGGTCACCGACGACGTGCTGCGCTGCGGCGCCGAAGTGGTCGTCCACGCGTACCCGGACGGGCGCGCGCCGGGTCTGGAGCGGGTCAGCAACCTGGGCGTCGACGCGCTCACCTTCCCGGCCGCGGCGACCAGCGAGGACCTCGCGATGCTGCTCGCCGACGAGAAGGGCGCGTCGCTGATCGTGGCCGTCGGTACGCACGCCAACCTGGTCGAGTTCCTCGACAAGGGCCGTGGCGGCATGGCGTCGACGTTCCTGACCCGGCTCAAGGTCGGTGGCAAGCTGGTCGACGCCAAGGGCGTCAGCCGGCTCTACCGGCAGAACATCTCCGGCTCGGCGCTGCTGCTGCTGGTCCTCTCGGCGATGGCCGCGATGGCCTCGGCGGTGGCGGTCTCCACGGTGGGAAAGGCCTACCTGACCGTGGTGTCCGAGTGGTGGGACAATCTCGTCTTCCAGCTGGGCAATCTTTTCTGAGGGCGTCGTGATCAACTTCCGGTACCACGTGGTGTCACTCACCGCGGTATTCCTCGCCCTGGCGATCGGCCTGGTGGTCGGCACCGCCGCGCTCAACGGTCCGGTCTCGGAGAACCTGAAGAACCGGCTCACCGAGCTCAACAAGGACAACAACGTCAAGCGCGACCAGGTCAACCAGTACAAGGACGAGCTCAGCCGGAACCAGGAGTTCGCCGGCGGGATCGCACCGTACGTGCTGGCCGGCAAGCTGACCGCCCGCAAGGTCGCGGTGGTGGGGCTGCCCGGCGCCAAGGACTCGGTCGAGGGCGTCGTGAAGATGCTCAACGTGGCCGGTGCGACGATCACCGCGCGGGTCACCTTCGAGGACAAGCTGATCGACCCGAACTTCGCCAACGAACTGCTCGACCTGGCCGACCAGTCGTCGCAGCCGACCATCGGCGCGGTGGGCCTGCCGCAGAACAGCGACGGCGTGGAGACCGCCAGCGCGCTGCTCGCGCTGACCCTGCAGAGCAGCACGGCGCCGGCGACACCTGCCGCACCGGGTGACGTGACCGCGGTGCTGACCGCGTTCACCAAGGCCGGTTACATCTCGGTGGACGACGACGCGGTCGGCGGCGCCGAGGTGGTCGTGCTGGTCGCCGGCGCTCCGGCGACCGACCAGGACGCCTCGAAGAAGGCGGCCAACAACGTCAAGGTGGCCGACCAGTTCAGCAAGAACCACCGCCCGCTCGTGGTGGCCGGGGACAGCGCCGGGGACAGCAACCTGGTCGCCGCGGTCCGCAGCGACCCGACGCTGGTCAAGGAGATCTCCACGGTGGACAACGTGAGCACCGTGCAGGGTCAGGTGGTGACCGCGATGGCCACTCACGAGCGGCTGGTGCTGAGCCGGATCGGTCAGTACGGCCTCGCCGCGGGAGCCACCTCGGTGGTGCCGTCGGCGGGCCCGTAGGGCAGACTTCCAGCCATGGCCTTCCTCCGCTCGCTCGGGACCGGCGCGCTCGTGGCACGTGCCGTGCTCGGCTGGGTGCGTCGTGACCCGAACGCCGGTGACCTGCGCCGGACCAACTTCCACGGGCGGACGGTCACCCTGGCCGGCGGTCCGGCCCTGGCGGCCGGCGCCACCCTCGGCGCGGCGGCCGGCGCACCGACCGGCCGGCTCGCGGCCGCCGCGGTGACGGCCGGCGCGGTCAGCGGCGCGGTCGGCCTCTACGACGACATCGTCGGCAACCGCCCGGAGCAGAAGACCGCGAAGGGTTTCGCCGGTCACTTCGGCGCGCTCCGCGACGGCCGGGTCACCAGCGGCCTCGTCAAGATCGGCGGGGTGGGCGCGGCCGGTCTCGTGGCCTCCGCGCTGATCGGCAGCCGTCGCACCGGCCGGTTCGGCCGCGGCGCCGACGTGCTGCTCGGCGCCGGTGTGATCGCCGGGACGGCGAACCTGCTCAACCTGCTCGACCTGCGCCCCGGCCGGGCGATCAAGGCCGGTCTGCTGCTCGGCGCGCCGCTCGCGGTGGGCCGGGGCGCGTCGATGACCGCCGGCACGCTCGGCGCGAGCGCCGCCCTGCTCCCGGCCGACCTGAACGAAGAGATCATGCTCGGCGACTCCGGGGCGAACGCCCTCGGCGCGCTGCTCGGCGTCGCGTTCACCGCCCGCACCGGCACACTCGGCCGGCTGACCGCGCTCGCGGCCCTCGCCGCGCTCACCGCGGCCAGCGAGAAGGTCAGCTTCACCAAGGTCATCCAGGACACGCCGTGGCTGCGGCGCCTCGACGAGCTCGGCCGCCGGCCTCCGCAGGCGTGACGTCCCCGAACGACGCCGACGCCGCCCCCGCGACGCCGGCCGAACCCGCCACTCCCGGTTCGTCGCCCGGTGCCAGGTCCGATGCCGCTCCCGGCCGCTCCGTTTCCGGTACGGCGGCCAAAGTCGCCGGCGCAGCCGTCCTGATCACTGTCCTGACCGCCGTCGCGCGGATCGCGGGGTTCGGCCGCACGTTCGTCTTCCTGCACACGGTCGGCAACAAGAACCTCGCCGACATCTACAACGCGGCCAACACCATCCCGAACATCGTGTTCGAGCTGGTGGCCGGCGGCGCCCTGGCCAGCCTCGTGGTACCCCTGTTGGCCGGGCACGTCGCGGCGGGCGACCGGCGCCGGGTCAACGAGGTCGCCTCCGCGCTGCTCACCTGGGTGCTCGCGCTGCTCATCCCGGCGGCCGTGCTGGTCATGCTGCTGGCTGGTCCGATCGCCGGGCTGCTGCCCAAGGTGCCGCCGGACCATCAGGAGGTCGCCGCGAGCATGCTGCGGGTGTTCGCGCCGCAGCTCCCGCTCTATGGCGTCGGCATCGTGCTCACCGGTGTGCTGCAGGCGCACCACCGGTTCGCCTGGCCGGTGATCGCGCCGTTGCTGTCCAGCGTCACCGTGATGGGCGCCTACCTGGCCTACGCCGTGATCGACGGTGCCAAGACCGATTTCGCCGGGCTGAGCACGCCGGGCGAGCTGGCACTGTCGGCGGGGACCACGTTCGGTGTGGTGGTGCTCTCGCTCTGCCTGGTGATCCCACTCCGGCGGGTGGGCCTGCGGTTGCGCCCGGCGTTCCGGTTCCCGGGCGGCGAGGGCCGGCAGGCGGTCCGGCTCGGCTGGGCGGGCGCGGTCACCGTCGGATCGCAACAGGTGATGACGCTGGTCGTGGTCCTGCTGACGGCGAGCGCCGGGCTGACCAACTACACCGCCGCGCAGACGGTCTTCCTGCTGCCGTGGGCGGTGCTGGCGGTCCCGCTGGCGACCGCGGTCTATCCCCGGCTCTCGGCCTCGGCGGCCCAGGGCGACGAGGATGGCTTCCGCGCCGCGTTGTCCGGCACCGCCCGGACCGTCGTGCTGCTGGCCGGGCTCGGTGCCGCTGCCCTGGTCGCGCTTGCCGTGCCGGCGACGGTTCTGCTCGGCGCCAGGCCGGCTGCGGCCGGGATCGTCGGGTTCGCGCCCGGGCTGTTCGGCTACGCCCTGTTCGCCCTGCTGTCCCGGGCGCTCTACGCGCGTGGCGCGACGGCCTCCGCGGCGTATTCGACAGCGATCGGTTGGGCGGTGGCCGCGGTGGCCGGGCTGCTGCTCGGGCAGTCCGGTGCGGCCCGGCAGATGTTCGGCCTGGGGCTGGCCAACGCGATCGGCATGACCGTCCTCGCGGTGCTGCTCGTCGTCGCGGTGCGCCGGCACGCGGGAACAGCCGCGCTGGCCGGGTTGCCGCGCGCGCTCGTCGCCGCTGTCGTCGCAGCCGCTGCGGCCGGTCTGGCCGGGTGGGGTGTGGTGGCCGGGCTGACCGCGGCCTTCTGGCCCGCGGCGGGCATCCTCGGCAGCCTGGTCGAGGGTGTGCTGGGCGGCCTCGCGGTCGTCGTGGTCTTCGTCGCGGTGGCTTTCCTGCTGGACCGGCGGGACCTCAGCCCGCTGGCCGGCACGCTGACGAGACGGTTGCGCAGATGATCCGGCTGGCTTCCAGAGGTCTTTCCCGCCCGTGATAGACACCTGAGAGCCAGCCGGCGAGCGGTGGGCGGGCTGGTTGTCAGGGGTGTGTCACAGCGGTCGAGACACCCCTGGGAGCCGGCCGGCTAGCGGTGGGTGGGCTGGTTGACGGACCCCGGGGGAACGGCCGGGGACGGGGACGTGTGAGGGTTGTCCGACGGATTGCCGGGACGCGGAAATCCGCCCAGAGAGGGGTATGACGTTCGTGAGCAGCGACGACGGCTGGAGCGGTTCGGTCGTGCTGGTGCTCGGCTCCGCCACCGGCGGCACCGGCGGGCACGTCCTCTCGCTGGCCCGCGGACTGGTCGCGGCCGGCTGCCGGGTGCTGGTCTGCGGCCCGGCCGCCAACGACGAACACTACGGCTTCACCACGGCCGGAGTGGAGTACTCACCGCTGGAGATCCCGGCCGACCCCGGCCCGCAGGACTCCGGCGCGATCCGGGCGCTGCGCCGCGCGATCGCCGGGCGGGACGCCGACGTCATCCACGCGCACGGGCTGCGCGCCGCCTTCGTGGTGTCCCTGGCCCGCACCGGGGTGCCGCTCGTGGTGACCTGGCACAACGCCGTACTGGCGAAGGGTCTTCGGGGTCAGGCCGGCGCGCTGGTCGAACGGATCGTGGCGCGCAACGCCGATCTCACCCTGGGCGCCTCCGAGGACCTGGTCGAGCGGGCCGTGCTGATGGGCGCGAAGAACGCCCGGCTCGGCCCGGTGGCCGCACCCGAGCTGCGCTCGCCGAAGCGCACCCGGCAGGCGGTCCGCGCCGAGTTCCGGATCAAGGGGAACACCCCGCTGATCCTGTCGGTCGGCCGGCTGCACCCGCAGAAGCACTACGACCTGCTCGTCGACGCGGCTGCGCGGTGGCGTGACCTGGACCCGTCGCCGGTGGTCGTGGTGGCCGGCTCCGGGCCGAGCTACATGCCGCTGGCGCAGCGGGCGTCGCGCGAACACGCCCCGTTCCACCTGCTCGGGCACCGGGGGGACGTACCCGACCTGCTGCTCGGCGCCGACCTCGCGGTGGTCACCAGCGACTGGGAGGCCCGGCAGCTGTTCGCCCAGGAGGCGTTGCGGGCCGGCGTGCCGCTGGTCACCACCGCCGTGGGCGGGTTGCCCGGGCTGGTCGGTGACGCCGCGGTGCTGATCCCACCGAAGGACCTGGACGCGCTGGACCGGGCCGTACGCGATCTGCTGAACGATCCGCAGCGTCGCGCGGACCTGGCCGCCCGCGGTCCCGTGCAGGCCGCGACCTGGCCGGACGAGCAGGCCGTGGTGACCGCGGTCCGGGTCGCGTACGCCGAAGTGACCGCGTCGTGACCGGCCGCCTCGATCGGATCAAGCGGGTCCGCCCGCCGGGTGCCCCGCGTGATCGTCGCGCCGCGGACTGGGTGCCCTACCTGCTCGTCGTGCTGGTCGCGGTGGCCAGCCTGATCGGGCTGACGATCCGCCCGACCGGCGAGACGAAGCGTGGCACCGCGGACTTCGTGGTGGTCGCCGCCGCGGCCGGTCTGCGCTGGGACGACCTCGACCCGCAGCGCACCCCGGCACTCTGGGCGGAGGCCGGCAAGGGCTCGACCGGCTGGCTGTCGGTGCGCTCGGCGCACCAGGTGACCTGCCCGTCGGACGGCTGGCTGACGCTGGGCGCCGGCAACTACGCGGCCTGGGACACCCAGGCGGTGCACGGCAAGTGCCCGGCCGCCGTGCCGGAGGTGACCCGCCCGGACGCCATCGGCGCGAACGTGACCGCGCAGCGCGCCGTGGTGCGCACCAATCAGGACAAGCTTCCCTACGGTACGACCCCGGGCGCCCTGGCCGAGTCGGTCCGCTGCACGGTGGCGATCGGCGCGAACGCGGCGATCGCGGCGGCCCGCCCGTTCGGCCGGGTCGACCAGTATGCCGAGACGCTGCCCGCCGACCCGAAGAAGCTGCTCTCCGAGTGCGTGCTGAGCTTCGTCGACCTGGGCACCATCACCGGTTCCGGCGCGGAACGGCAGGCCGCGGTCGCCGCCGCCGACGCCACCCTGGCCCGGATCCTCGCGGCCCGCCCGGACCGGTCGCTGATGCTGATCGCCGGGGTGGCCGACACCGAGAGCACCTCGCGGCTGCACGTGGCGATCGCCGAGGGCGACGGCTGGGAGGGCGGCTGGCTCACCTCGGCCGGCACCGGCCGGGACGGTTACCTGCAACTGGTCGACCTGGCGCCGACCGTGCTGGCGGCGCTGAGCCGGTCCGCGCCGGAGAAGCTGTTCGCCGGGTACGCGGCGAGCGTCTCGACCGGCCGCCCGGCCGACGTGGCCACCGCGATGCAGGGGCGCAACGACGCGGACCAGCGGGCGATCGCCCAGCGGGGCGTGGCGTCGATCTTCTTCGCCGTGCTGGCCGGCATCGAGGTGCTGCTGTTCCTGGCGATCGTGCCCCTGCTGATGCGGGCCCGCCGGCACGCCGGTCCGGCCGCACCGCCCGGCCCGCCGGCGCGGCTGGTGGCGGTCGCCGAGGCGGCCCTGATCGCGGCCGCGCTGGCCATCCCGGCGGCGCTGGTCGCCGACGTGGCGCCGTGGTGGAGCAGCGCGCATCCGGCCTGGATGTTCGGTGGCGCGACGTTCGGGCTGATGCTGGCCGGCACCCTGGCGGTGCGGCTGGCGCCGCGGTACCGGATGACGTTGTGGCCGATGGGCGCGGTGGCCGCGATCAGCGCCATCGTGATCGTGGTGGATCTGCTGACCGGGGCGCGGCTGCAGCTCAACGGCGTGGCCGGCTACTCGGCGACGCACGGGGTGCGCTACACCGGCCTGGGTGGTGTCGGCCTGGGCGTGTTCGTGGCCGGGCTGCTGCTGACCGCCGGCTCCGTCGCCCAGTACGTGGGCCGGACCTGGCGGCCGGTGGTGGTGGTGCTGCTCGGCGGGCTGGGTGTGGTGATGGTGGGCAGTCCGTACCTGGGCGCCGACCCGGTCGGCGCGATCGCGGTGACCGCCGGGGTGTGCGTGGCGGCCGCGATCAGCTCGGGGGGCTGGCTGACGTTCCCGCGGTTCGCCTGGTCGGCCGTCGCCGGGCTGGCGGTGACCGCCGGGTTCGCGGTGCTCGACCTGAACCGGGCGCCCCTGGAGCAGGGCACCCTGGGCCGGTTCCTGTCCGCGCTGGGCAGCGGTACGGCCGGTCCGGCCATGCAGCGCGCCGCCGCGGCGAACGGGCAGGCCCTGCTGGACAGCCCGCTGAGCCTGCTGGCCATAGCCGGAGCGGTGATGCTGGCTTTCTGCCAGTTCTCCCCGTGGGGCGGCCTGAACCGGGTCTACGGGCTGCACCCGGCGGTCCGGGCGGCGATCTCCGGCACCGCGGTGGCGTCGATCACGGCCGGGATCCTCGGCGGCACCGCCCTCGGGGTGGCCGGCGCGGCAGCCGCGACAGCGGTCCCGGTGGCAGTTTTGACCGCTTTGCGGGTATTGCTGCATGCCGCGGATCGAACCACGCCACCCGGCGAGAGCGACGGTCCGGGCGGCCCGTTGTTGCGCAAAGCCGACGAGGGTGAACTGACAGTGACCGAATCGGCCGGCTGACACGCGCGCCGACCAGCCCGAACGCCGCACGCCCGGCAATCAGTGTTACGGTGAATTCCCGTGGATGGGCGCTGACGCCCGGTCTGCACGAACCGGAATACGGCGACCACGGGAGCGGGCCTTGGCCTCAACAGTGCGCGACACTCGGCACATCTTTGTCACCGGGGGCGTCGCCTCCTCGCTGGGCAAGGGCCTCACCGCCTCTAGCCTCGGCAATCTGCTCACCGCCCGCGGACTCCGCGTCGTGATGCAGAAGCTCGACCCTTACCTGAACGTCGACCCGGGCACGATGAACCCGTTCCAGCACGGTGAGGTCTTCGTCACCGAGGACGGCGCGGAGACCGACCTGGACGTCGGCCACTACGAGCGCTTCCTGGACCGGGATCTGTCCGGCAAGGCGAACGTGACGACCGGCCAGGTGTACTCGGCGGTCATCGCGCGGGAGCGGCGGGGTGAGTACCTCGGCGACACCGTCCAGGTCATCCCGCACATCACCAACGAGATCAAGAGCCGGATCTTCGCGATGGCGGATCCGGACGAGAACGGCAACGTCCCGGACGTGGTGATCACCGAGGTCGGTGGCACCGTCGGCGACATGGAGTCGCTGCCGTTCCTCGAGGCGATCCGGCAGGTCCGCCACGAGGTGGGCCGCGATCACGTGTTCTACCTGCACGTGTCGCTGATCCCGTACCTCGCGCCGTCGGGTGAGCTGAAGACCAAGCCGACCCAGCACTCGGTGGCGGCGCTGCGCAACATCGGTATCCAGCCGGACGCGCTGATCTGCCGCAGCGACCGGGAGATCCCGGAGAAGATGCGGCAGAAGCTGTCGCTCTACACCGACGTGGACGTCGAAGCCGTCATCGCCTGCCCGGACGCGCCGAGCATCTACGACATCCCGAAGGTGCTGCACGACGGCGGCCTGGACGCCTACGTGGTGCGCCGGCTCGGCCTGTCGTTCCGCGACGTGAACTGGAAGACCTGGAACGACCTGCTGGAGCGGGTGCACCACCCGAAGCGGACGATCACCATCGCGCTGGTCGGCAAGTACGTCGACCTGCCGGACGCGTACCTCTCGGTCACCGAGGCGATCCGGGCGGCCGGCTTCGGCAACACCGTGAAGATCCAGATCCGCTGGGTGCCGAGCGACGACTGCGTGACGCCGGCCGGCGCCGCGACCGCGCTCAAGGGCGTCGACGGCATCGTCATCCCGGGCGGCTTCGGCGTCCGCGGGATCGAGGGCAAGGTCAACACCTCCCGGTACGCCCGGGAGAACGGCATCCCGATCCTCGGCCTCTGTCTCGGCCTGCAGTGCATGACCATCGACGCGGCGCGCAACCTGGCCGGGCTGGCCGGCGCGAACTCGCTGGAGTTCGACGAGACCGCGACGTACCCGGTGATCTCCACGATGGCCGACCAGGAGGACATCGTCGCGGGCAAGGGCGACATGGGCGGCACCATGCGGCTGGGCGCCTACCCGGCGACGCTCACCGAGGGTTCGATCGTGGCCGAGGTCTACGGCTCGACCGACATCTCCGAGCGGCACCGGCACCGGTACGAGGTCAACAACGACTACCGGGACAAGCTGGCCCAGTCCGGCCTGATCTTCTCCGGCACCTCGCCGGACGGCCGGCTGGTCGAGTTCATCGAGCTGGACCGGGCCGTGCACCCGTACTTCGTGGCCACCCAGGCGCACCCGGAGCTGAAGAGCCGCCCGACCCGCCCGCACCCGCTCTTCGACGGCCTGGTCCGGGCCGCCGTGGTCTACGCCGCCGCCGACGAGCTGCCGGTCGAGCCGGTCGAGGCCTCTTGATGGCGTTCGAGCACGAGACGGTCACCCGGACCGAGCGGTACCGGGGTCCGATCTTCGACGTGTTCACCGACGAGGTGACCATGTCGGACGGCGGCACGGCCAAGCGCGACGTGGTGCGCAACCGCGGCGCGGTCGTCGTGGTGGCGCTCGACGAGGACGGCCGGGTGGTGCTGATCAAGCAGTACCGGCACCCGCTCGGCGCCAAGATCTGGGAGCTGCCGGCCGGGCTGCGCGACGTCGAGGACGAGGAGCCGGCGCTGACCGCGGCCCGCGAGCTGGCCGAGGAGGTGGACCTGGCGGCCGGCCGCTTCGACAAGCTGGTCGAGCTGCACACGTCGCCCGGGTTCAGCACCGAGCACGTCCTGATCTACCTGGCCCGGGACCTGACCGAGGTCCCGGCGCCCGACCGGCACCGGCGCACCGAGGAGGAGGCCGACCTCGAGGTGGTCCGGGTCGACCTGGACGAGGCGGTCGCCATGGCGCTGCGGGGCGAGATCACGAATGCGGCCGCGGTGGCCGGCCTGCTCGCCGCGGCCCGGTTCCGCGACGCCGCCTGAGAAGCAATGCCGGCTGAGAAGCGGCGCCGGCTGAGAAGTGACGCCGGCTGAAAGACGCCGCCGGGCACGAGGTGCCCGGCGGCGGCACTGTCTCTAAGAGCGATCCGCCTCTAACGAGCGAAGGGCGGCCGCACAGGCCGCCTGCCACGCCTCGTCCTGCCGCACCCCGTTGTTGCCCGCCGACGTCTTCCACTGGCGCAGGGGTGCGTCGACCGCGGCGCGCAGCACCGGGATCGCGGCCGCCGCGTCCGGGCCGATCTCGGCCAGGCAGGCCAGCGCCTTGCGCCCGCGCGGGTTGCACTCCAGGTGGGGCAGCAGCACCGGGACGACCGGTCCGGCGTCCCCGGTGACCGCCCAGTACGCGATCGCCGCCTCGGTCGGCTCCCAATAGTCCTCCGAGCCGAACAGCGCACGCAGCGCCCCGGCGAACTCCGCCCCGGCCGGCCCCAGGTCACCGATCAGCGCCCTGGCGTCGGCGCCGTGCGCGTCGGCCCGCAGCAACTCGAGCGCGCCGGCCGGCTCGCCGGTGATCCGCCAGATCGCCCGGGCCGCCTGGAACCGGGTCCGGTGGTTGTCACCGGCCCGCAGCGCGGCCAGCTCGGGCAGCGCCGCCGCGGCGCCCGGCCCGAGGTCGCCGAGGACCTGGCAGACCGCGTCCGGGTGGGTGGCCGCCTGCCGCCGCAGCACCGGGATCAGCTCGCCGGCCGGGGTGCCGGTCCGCCCGGCCGCCTCGATCAGCGAGCTCCGCCGGTGGCCCGGCGGGGTGGCCTCGATCGCCGCGGCGAGCACGCCGCGGCAGGCGGTCGCCCAGGGGCCGAGCTCCTTGAGGGCGTCGCCCAGCCGGTCGAGGCGTCCGTCGGCGATCCGCTGCGCGAGGTGCGCGTCGGCGCGCGGGTCGTGCAGGGCGCAGAGCGCGGTCAGCAGGCCGGTGTACTCGTCGCTGGGCAGCGCCGCCCACAGCCGGTCGGCGATTACCGCGGTGGCCGAGCCGGCCGCCGCCACGTGCTGCCGGGCCCAGTACCTGACCTTGCCGGCCGGGTCGTCGAGGGCGTCGGCGAGCGGCCCGGCCAGCAGCGCCGCGGCCGGTCGCCAGAGCAGCAGCGGCTCGTCGGCGGCGTATGCGGCGGCCTCCCGGACCGCTTCCACCGGGTGCCGCAGCCAGCCGGTGACCAGCCGGACCTGCAGCTCCCAGCGTGGCCGCAGCCGGCGCAGCACCCAGACCAGCGCGTCGTCGTAGTCGGCTCCGGCCAGCTGCTCGATCAGCTCCAGCGCGTCCGGCGCGTCCCGTTCCAGGATCTGCACCACCGGGCCGGGCAGCGGCGTCGCGGTGTCCGCCGCGGCCAGCACCAACGCGGCCGCGAGCCGGACCAGCGGCGCGGGGTCGGCCAGCCGGTCGTCGGCGGTGTCACCGCGGCTGCCGAGGGCCATCACGGCACCGGCACGCACCCGGTCGGCCCGGTCGGTGACCGAGGCCGTGCGCAGCGCCGCGGACGCGCCACCGGCGACCGCCGGGCCGAGCGCGCCGATCAGGGTGGCGGCGGCGGCACGCACCTCGTCGTCCGGGTGCACGGCGAGCAGTCGCAGGTAGCTGGGCAGGCCGACGGTGACCGCGGTCCGGGCGGCGGCCGTCAGGTGCTGCCCGCGGGGGGAGCTGGCGCTCGCGATGTCGGTCAGCAGCACCAGCAGGCTCTGCGGGTCGGCGGCCGGCGCGTCCAGGATCCGGATCAGGAACGGCACCGACGACGCCGTCGCGTCGCCGAGCGTGCCCTGGTCGCACAGCTCGCCGAAGAGGTCGTCGAACGCGGCGGAGTCACCCGCGGCGACCGACCGGAGCAGGTCCGGGACGTTCTCCGCGGTCAGTGCCGCCCAGTCCACCAACGCAAGATCGTTCAACACAGGAAAGGGTCCACCAAAGCAAGATCGTTCAGCACAGGAACGAAAGTACAGGGGACCTGCGGCCGGTACACGAATCCACGGGGCCGGGCGGCCCCCATCTGGTGATATTTGGCGCAACGTGGTAGCCATTGATCCGTTGGGCGCTTGATGGTCCGATGTATCACGATGATCGATATGCGGGGTGTCCTCGGAAAGATCCTGCCGGCGCCCGGACTGCCCCGGATGCTCGCTGCCCAGAACGCGCTGTGGGGTGTCGGCACCGGCACGTTCCTGGCCGGCAGCGTGGTCTTCTACAGCCTCTACGTCGGGTTGAGCCCGGTGCAGATCGGTATCGGTCTCTCCTGCGCCGGGTTCGCCGCGCTGGTCGGGTCGTTGCCGCTCGGGCACCTGACCGACCGGATCGGCGGGCGGCGGGCCTGGACGATCGGCGCGCTGGTGCGGGCGGCGGCGTTCGCGGCGTACCCGCTGGGCCGGGAGTTCTGGGTGTTCGTGCTGCTGATGTGCGTTCAGACGGCCGCGGAGACTTTGTCGACCAGCGGCCGGGTGGTCTACACCGCCGCCGCGGTGCCGGCGCGGGACCGGGTCCGGGTGATGGCGTTCAGCCGGGCGTACCTGAACGTGGGCTGGACCGTCGGTGCCGGGCTCGGCGCCGGTGCGCTGGCCCTCGACTCCCGTCCGGGCCTGCTGTGGCTGGTCTTCGTCGCGGCGGGGGCCTCCGCGGTCAACGGCTGGTACGTCACCCGGCTGCCCGCGGTGCGGAGTGCGGCGGACGGCCCGCGCCCGAGCCCGTGGGGGGTGCTGCGCGACCTGCCGTACACCGCGGGTTCGACCGTGTTCGGGGTGCTCTGGCTGCACATGTTCGCGTGGAACGACGTGCTGCAGCTCTGGGTGATCACCCGTACCGACGTGCCGAAGCCGGTGCTCGGCGGCCTGGTCGCGCTGAACACCGTGCTGGCCGTGGTGTTCCAGGTCCGGGCCACCCGCGGCGCCGACTCGCTGCCCGGTGTGGTGCGGCTGACCCGGGCCGCGGCGGTGAGCGCCGCGCTGGCCTGCCCGGTCGCCGCGGCCACCGGGATGACCCACGGCTGGCTCACCGTGGTGCTGCTGTTCGTGGCCGTCGCCCTGTTCACCGGCACCGAGTTGTGGATCTCCGCGGGGCAGTGGTTCGTGCAGGCCGAGATCCCGCCGCCGGCCCAGCGTGGCCTCTACGTCGGACTGGACAAGTCGGTGCAGGGCGTGACCCGGCTGGCCGGTCCGGCGGGCCTGACGTTCCTGGTGATCGAGACCGGTGGCTGGGGCTGGTGGGTGCTCGCCGGGATCTTCGCCGCGTGCGGGTTCGCGGTCGGCCCGGTGATGGCGTGGATCGAGCGCACCCCGCGTACCGCCGCGCTGCAGGCCCGCAGCAGCGCTGTCTGACAGCGGTCAGTCCGTGCGCGGCACCACGGTCCACTCCGGGACCAGCGCGAACATGTCGTCACCAGGTCCGCTCGGGTCCGGGTCCGCGCTTCGCCAGACGAGGCGGTCGTCCGGGGTCGACTGCTCATTTCGTACGAAATAAGCAGTGTGTTCGTGGGCTGGACCGTGCGCCAACCGCACCACCTCGGCCGCAGCGAACGCCTCCGGAATCGACCGGCCGACCGAGCGCGCGTCGTCGCACAGGCGCACCTCGATGCCGTGATAGCTGCCCGCCTGACCGGCCGCGATCCGGTCGTGCCCGGCGGCCATGAACGCGCCGTAATCGGCCCGGTCGCGCCAGCAGCCCAGGATGTGCGCCCGGCCCGGAACCCGCGTGCTCCAGCCGCCGGCCTGCCCGAGAAAGCCCGGCCACCGTCGCAGCGAGCCCCAGCCGGACTGCCCGGCGGTGAACCGCGTCGCGTCGCCGACCTCGCAGATCACCCACTTGAGCAGCACGGCAGCAATTCTGTCGGACCCCGGTAGTAGCGTGACGACGCCCTGAAAGTGGAGGAGGGATCGTGAGTTTCCCGAAGCTGCAATCGATCGTGCTGGACACGCCGGACGCGCGTGGCCTGGCCGAGTTCTATCGCCAGTTGCTCGGGCTGACATATCGCCCCGGCGACGAGCCGCCGGCCGCCAGTGAGCCCGACGTGAACGGCGCCGACTGGCTGGTCCTGGTCGGTGACGGCGGTGTCCGGCTGGCGTTCCAGCAGGAGCCGAAGCTGAAACCGACCACCTGGCCCGACCCGGAGGTGCCGCAGCAGCTGCACCTGGACACCACGGTGCCCTCGGTCGAGGAGCTGGACCGGCAGCACGAGCGGGCGCTCAGCCTCGGCGCGACCCTGCGCTCCGACCGCAGCCACGACCCGGAGGAGCCGCTGCGGGTCTATGCCGACCCGGCCGGTCACACGTTCTGCATCTTCGTCGCGTCGTAGGCGTCGCGCGCCTTCGTCACGTCGTCCAGGTGGTCACCGGCCCACGTGGCCAGCTGGGCGAAGACCGGGCTGAGGCTGCGGCCGAGGTCGCTGATCTCGTACTCCACCCGGGGTGGCACCTCGGCGTACCAGGTGCGGGTGAGCAGGCCGTCGCGTTCCATCCGGCGCAGCCGCTCGGTGAGCACCTTCGGCGTGATCGAGGGCAGCCGGCGCTGCAACTCGACGAAGCGCTGCCGGCCGTGCTCGTGCAGCGCCCAGAGGATCGGCGTGGTCCACCGGCTGAAGACGATGTCGACGGCCGGCGCGATCGGGCAGGCCTGTTCCGGATCCGTCATGGTGGCACTCCTCACAAGTGAGTCACTTTCCTCTAGGTACCTACTGTCTTCAGGAAACTAGCGTCTCCCCGAGCGGTCCGGAAGGGACCCGGAGGGAGACGGCATGTACGTGGTGACGGGTGCGACCGGCAACGTCGGACGGTCGCTGGTGGCGGCACTGGCGGCGGCGGGCGCCGAGGTGCGGGCGGTGTCGCGCACCGATCCCGGGCGGGAGCTGCCCGGGGCGCGACATCACCGGGCCGACCTGGCCGACCCGGTGAGCCTGCGCCCGGTGGTGGCCGGCGCCGAGGCGTTCTTCCTGCTGGTCGCGGGGGCCGGCGCGCACCTGGACGGCCCGGCGATCCTGGACGTGGTGCGGGCCGGCGGGGTGCGCCGGGTGGTGCTGCTCTCCTCGCAGGCGGCCGGCACCCGGCCGGACGCGGCGTCGCACGCCCCGCTGCGCGCCCTGGAGCGGACCGTGCGGGATTCCGGCCTGGGCTGGACGGTGCTGCGGCCCGGCGGGTTCATGTCCAACACGTTCGCCTGGGCGGAGCCGGTGCGGGTGCGGCGCGCGGTGGCGGCGCCGTTCGGTGACGTCGGCCTGCCGCTCGTCGACCCGGCGGACATCGCCGCGGTGGCCGCGGTGGCGCTGCGCGACCCGGCCCACGCCGGCCGCGTCTACGAGCTGACCGGCCCCGAGCCGAGCACGCCCCGGCAGCGGGCGGCCCGGATCGCGGCGGCGCTGGGTGAGCCGGTGCGCTTCACCGAGCAGACCCGCGCGCAGGCCCGGGAGCAGCTGCTGGGGTTCATGCCGGCGCCGGTGGCCGACGGCACGCTGGACATCATCGGCACGCCCACCCCGGCCGAGGAGCGGGTCAGCCCGGACGTCGCGCGGGTGCTGGGCCGGCCGGCGGGCGGCTTCGACGGCTGGCTGGAACGCAATCTGGCCGCATTCCGGTAGCCGGGCGGTTCCGCGCGGTAACTTGTCCATCGTGGACATGCTGTCGATGATCGCTGACGAGCGCCGCGGCATGGCGGAGCTGATCGAGTCGTTGACACCGGCCCAGCTGGAGACGCCCAGCCTGTGCCGGGGCTGGACGGTGCACGACGTCGCGGCGCACCTGTGCTCGCCGTGGATGATGGGCGCCGGCCGGATCGTGCCGGCGCTGATCCGGCACGGTTTCCGGGTGCACCGGGCGAACGCCGAGCTGGTGCAGGACCTGGCCGTCGAGCTGAGCGCCGCCGAGATCGGCCAGGAGCTGCGGGCGCGCGCCGAGTTCCCGTTCTCGCCGCCGGTGGTCGGTCTGTTCGGGCAGCTCACCGACCTGCAGGTGCACGGTCAGGACATCCGCCGACCGCTCGGGCTGACCCGCGAGCTGGTCGGTGCGCGGGTGCTGCTGTCGCTGGATTTCCTGGTCAGCCCGAAGGCCCGCGGCTCGTTCGTGCCGCGTGGCAGGCTGGACGGGCTGCGGTTCATCGCCACCGACCTGGACTGGGAGGGCGGGCAGGGGCTGACCGTGCGCGGGACCGGTGAGGCGCTGCTGCTGGCGCTGACCGGCCGCCCGGTGGTGCTGGCCGAGCTCGAGGGCAGTGGCGTGGCGGTGCTGCGGGCGCGACTGACCGGCTGATGTTTCCGGCTCTTTACACGGGTGTGACCGGCGGACAGAATGGGAGCGCTCCCAATCCATTTCCCTCGATTGGTCATCCCCATGAGACTTCGCACCATGGCGCTGCTCGCGGCCGGTTCCCTCGCCGCCGCGGGCACGCTGGTCACGGCGCTGCCCCCGGCGTCCGCGGCCAGTGCCGGCTGCACCGTCACGTACAAGGTCGCGAGCCAGTGGCAGGGCGGCTTCCAGGGCGACGTCACCGTGAAGAACCTCGGTGACCCGCTCAGCTCCTGGACCCTCGGCTTCGACTTCGCCGACGCCGGGCAGAAGGTCACCCAGGGCTGGAGCGCCACCTGGAGCCAGTCCGGCACCCGGGTCACCGCGGCGAGCATGAGCTGGAACGGCGCGCTCGCCACGAACGCCTCGGCCGGGCTCGGCTTCACCGGCGCCTGGACCGGCGCCAACCCGGTGCCGGCCGCCTTCACCCTCAACGGCGTGACCTGCACCGGCGCGGTGGCGACGTCCGCACCGACGTCAGCGCCGACCTCGTCGCCGACCGTGTCCCCCACGGTCTCGCCGACGTCCTCGCCGACCCCGGCGCCCACCGGTGCCGCGCCCGTCCTGCGGGTGTCCGGCAACAAGTTCGTCACCACGGCCGGCGCCGAGCACCGGCTCTACGGCGTGAACCGCTCCGGCGGCGAGTTCGCCTGCATCCAGGGCAACGGCATCTGGGACGGCCCGATGGACCAGGCCTCGATCACCGCCATGCGCTCCTGGAAGATCCGCACCGTCCGGGTGCCGCTCAACGAGGAGTGCTGGCTCGGCACCGCCGACGTGCCGGCCGCCTACGGTGGCGCCGTCTACCAGGCCGCGGTCAAGGACTACGTGAACCTGCTGGTCAAGAACGGCATCACCCCGATCGTGGAGATGCACTGGAACTACGGCCTCTACACCGGGACCTCGTCCGGCTGCGCCGACGTCAAGGCCACCTGCCAGAAGCCGATGCCCGACGCCCAGTACGCCCCGGCGTTCTGGACCGGCGTGGCGACCGCCTTCAAGGGCAACGACGCGGTCATCCTCGACCTGTTCAACGAGCCCTACCCGGAGCGGGCCACCGGCGACGCGACGAGCGGCTGGAAGTGCTGGCGCGACGGCGGCACCTGCGCCGGCATCGGGTACCAGGTGGCCGGGTTCCAGGGCCTGGTGAACACCGTGCGGGCCACCGGCGCCACCAACATCATCATGATCGGCGGGCTGGCCTACTCGAACGACCTCAGCCAGTGGCTCACCTACAAGCCGAGCGACCCGCTGAACAACCTGGCCGCGTTCGCGCACATCTACAACTTCAACACCTGCGCGAACACGTCCTGCTGGACCAGCCAGCTGGCGCCGGTCGCCGCGCAGGTGCCGCTGACGCTCAGCGAGATCGGTGAGAACGACTGCGCGCACGGCTTCATCGACGGCCTGATGGACTGGGCGGACGCGAACCGGGTCGGCTACCTGGGCTGGACCTGGAACACCTGGGACTGCGCCACCGGCCCGTCCCTGATCAGCAACCACAACGGCACTCCGACCGTTTTCGGTCAGGGCCTCAAGGACCGCCTGGCTCGGGTGTCCGACTAGGGCTTTCCGGACGCCGGACGGAGCCCCGACCGGCGTCCGGAACACGCCCCGAAGGGGAGACGGCCGGCCGTGGGGAGACGGCACCCCACGGCCGGTTCCCTCGCGGAGCACTCAGCTCCCTCTCGACCCGCAGGTCCGGCCGGCGCTCGGTCGTTGCGAGCGTTGCGTGGGGAGTTGTGGTGCGGAGCGCGCCGAAAGTCCCCACACTCGGCCGTTCCGAGCGTTGCGTGGGGTTTTTGGGTGCGGAGCGCGCCGAAAGTCCCCACACTCCGCCGTTCCGAGCGTTGTGTGGGGAGTTGTGGTGCGGAGCGCGCCGAAAGTCCCCACACTCGGTTGTTCTGCCTGCTGCGTGGGGGGTTTGGGTGCGGAGTCTGCGGGGTGGTGGGGTCAGCGTTTGAGGGCTACGCCGCCGGACATCTGGACGTGGGAGTCGTCGACGGGCGGGGCGGCGGGGTCCGGGCGCCACCGGTTGACCAGCGTGACACCCGGGTCGACGAGCTCCAGGCCGCGGAACAGGCCGGCCACCTCGTCGTCGGTGCGCGGCTTGGCCGGGATGCCGCGGGACGTGTAGACCTTCGCGCCCTGCACCGCCTGCTCGTTGTGCGCCGTGACCGTGGAGATCGCCAGCGCGCTGCCCGGCGCGAGCGGCGCCATCAGCGTGTCGATGATCCGGTGCGCCCGGTCCTCGTCGGTGACGAACTGCAGGACCGCGATCAGGCTGATCGCGATCGGCCGGCTGAAGTCGAGCGCCCGTACCTCCGGCGCGTTGATGATCAGCTCGGCGTTGTTCAGGTCGGCGTCCAGATAGGCGGTCGAGCCCCCCGGCGCCGAGGTGAGCAGCGCCCGGGCGTGCACCAGCACTATCGGGTCGTTGTCCACGTAGACCACCCGCGAGGTGGGGTCGACGCCCTGCACCACCTCGTGCAGGTTGGGTGCGGTGGGCAGCCCGGCGCCGATGTCCAGGAACTGCCGGATGCCCAGGTCCGCGGCCAGATAGCGAGCCGTCCGCGCCAGGTAGTTGCGGTTCGCGCGCATCGAGATCGGCAGGCTGGGGGAGGACTTCACGATCTCGGCGGCGGCGGCGCGGTCCGCCTCGAAGTTGTCCTTGCCGCCCAGCAGGTGGTCATAGATGCGGGCGGAGTGCGGGACGGCGGTGTTCAGCTCGACGGCCATGGGTGCAATGTAGTCAGCGGATCAACGGAGTTCGACCTCGACCCCGTCCTCGGCGAGCCAGGCGAGCAGATGGTCCATGGTCACCGCCGGGCACCAGTCGCGCTGATCGTAACCGGGCACCAGGTGCCGCGCGGCCACCTCGGCGTCGTGCCAGACCAGCCGGAACCCGGTCGCCGCGCCCCAGTCGCCGAGCAGGCAGTCGTGCAGCGCACCGGCGTTCCAGCCGAAGTACCCGCCGGGCCCGTTGATCGCCTCGCCGATCGCGCAGTAGAAGCTGTCCTCGTCGGTGACGTGCCGCCCGTCCAGGTGGTACGTCGTGCCGGCGGCCCGGTCCGGTCCCGGCCGGTGGTGCGCCAGCGCCGCGCCGGCCCACTCGTGCCGCAGCGCGGGCGGGTACGCCGCCCACAGCCCGGACTCGGTCGGCCGCCCGGCCCGCCAGTGCTCCCAGATCTCCCGGGCCCCGGTCGAGCGGCCGCCTTTGATCGCGTCGCCGTACGAACTCTCGAACGTCACGTCGACCAGCCCGTCGCCGAGCACCGAGGGCTGCACCCCGGACACCTCGGCGCCCAGCCCGCTGTCCAGCATGTGCGTGGCGGTGCCGTCGTGCGCGACGCTGTATATCGACGCGATGATCATGCGGCGGTGCTTGGCGGCGCCCCGCTGCAGCGCGTCGATGGCCCGCTGCAGCCGTGGCTCGGGCCGGCAGCCGATCAGCGTGGCCGGCTTCGGCATCGGCTCGGGCCGGGGCCGGAACACGCCGGACACGTCCTGGCAGGTGCCGAACTTCTCCTCGCCCTCGCCGGTGATGCCGGTCAGCACGTACCCGTCGGCCTCCGGGGCGCGGGACGGCCGGCGGCGGCGCTTGCGGTGCTCCGGGTCGATCCGCAGCCGGCCCTCGACGGTCACGTCGAACACGCCGAACCCGGCCGGGCGGGCCTCCACCACGGTCAGGTCGAGCAGCTCCTCGGTGCACTCCCAGCACTCGCGGGGGTGCTTGGACTCCGGCCGGTGGATCGCTTCGAGACCGATATTGCCCAGCCACGGCGGGCCGAAGCCGTCGCAGGCCGCGCGCAGCAGCCCGGCCGGCGCGCATCCGTGCAGCGTGTACCGCTCGACCGGCGGTTCGCCCGGGTCGGTGAACAGGCCGTCGATGTCGGTGCAGGCCGCCACCACCGCGTCGTCGTCGTCGACGTTCTGGTCGACGAGAAGCCAGGGGAAGCCGGTCATCGGGCGACCGTACCGGTAAGTCGGCATTGCGCCGACATTGAGGGGATCAGGCCCCATCAGACGGGAAAGATGCGCTGCTCAGCGGTAGTCTGCGGCAGATAGGGACATATCGCGCAGCGCAACGTCGCGGTGACGCAGGGAGAATGATGTGAAGGTCGGCATTCCCAGCGAGGTCAAGAACAACGAGTTCCGGGTCGCGATCACCCCGGCCGGCGTGTTCGAGTTCGACCGCGCGGGACATCAGGTGTTCGTGCAGAGCAGCGCCGGGCTCGGATCGTCGATCACCGACGCCGACTATCGGGACGCGGGCGCCACCATCCTGCCGGACGGCGACGCGGTGTGGGCCGCCGCCGAGCTGATCCTCAAGGTCAAGGAGCCGGTGGCCAGCGAGTACCACCGGATGCGCCCGGGTCAGGTGCTCTTCACCTACCTGCACCTCGCCGCGTCCAAGGAGTGCACCGACGCGCTGGTCGACCACAAGGTCACCGGGATCGCGTACGAGACGGTCGAGCTGCCGGACCGCTCGCTGCCGCTGCTGGCCCCGATGTCCGAGGTGGCCGGCCGGCTCGCGCCACAGGTCGGCGCGTACCACCTGATGCGCCAGGGCGGTGGCCGCGGCGTGCTGATGGGCGGGGTGCCCGGGGTGTACGCGGCCAAGACCGTGGTGATCGGCGCGGGCGTGTCCGGGATGAACGCAGCCGCGATCGCGCTCGGCATGCAGTCCGAGGTGCTGCTGCTGGACAAGAACATCGCCCGGTTGCGCGCGGCCGACGAGGACTACCGCGGGCACCTGCAGACGATCGCTTCCAACGCGTACGAAATCGAACGTGCCGTGCTCGACGCGGACCTGGTGGTGGGCGCGGTCCTGGTGCCCGGCGCGAAAGCGCCCCGGCTGATCTCCAACGACCTGGTGTCCCGGATGAAACCCGGCAGTGTGCTGGTGGACATCTCGATCGACCAGGGTGGCTGCTTCGAGGCGTCCCGGCCGACCACCCACGACGATCCGACCTACCGGGTGCACGGATCGATGTTCTACTGCGTCGCGAACATGCCCGGCGCGGTGCCGCACACCAGCACCTACGCGCTCACCAACGTGACACTCCCGTACGCTCTGGAACTGGCCAACCGCGGCTGGCGCGACGCCCTGCGGCGTGATCCGGCGCTCGCCGCCGGCCTGAACACGCACGGCGGGCAGGTGATCTACGGCCCGGTCGCCGAGGCGCACGGCATGACGGCGACATCGCTGGAGGAGGTCCTGAGCTGAGTCTCGACCGGACGATCCAGGCCTACCTGGACCATCTGAGCGTGGAGCGGGGCCTGTCCCGCAACACGCTCGCCTCCTACCGCCGCGACCTGGACCGCTACGCCGGGCAGCTGACCGCCGCCGGGATCGCCGAGCTGGCGCAGGTGCGCCCGAAGGACGTGACGGGGCACCTGGCGGCGCTGCGGGCCGAGGGCCTGGCGTCGTCGTCGGCAGCCCGGGCGATCAGCGCGGTGCGCGGGCTGCACCGGTTCGCGCTGCGCGAACGGCTGGTGACCCACGACGCGGCCGCCGAGGTGCGCCCGCCCAGCCCGCCGAAACGCCTGCCCAAGGCGCTCGACGTCGACCAGGTCAGCCGCCTGCTCGCGGTGCCGGCCGCGGACAACCCGCTGGGGTTGCGCGACCGGGCGCTGCTGGAGTTCCTCTACGGCACCGGTGCGCGGATCTCCGAGGCGGTCGGCGCCGACATCGACGACCTCGACCTGGGCGAGCAGAGCGCCGCGCTGCTGCGCGGCAAGGGCGGGCGGACCCGGCTGGTCCCGGTCGGCGGTTACGCCCGGACCGCCGTGCAGACCTATCTGGTACGAGCACGGCCGACCCTCGCGGAGGCCGGCCGGGGCACCCCGGCGATCTTCCTGAACGCCCGTGGTGGCCGGCTCTCCCGGCAGAGCGCGTGGACCGTCCTGCACCGCTGCGCCACGGTGGCCGGCCTGCCGATCGACGGCCCGTACGCGGTCAGTCCACATACGCTGCGTCACTCGTACGCCACGCATCTGCTCGACGGCGGGGCCGATGTGCGGGTGGTGCAGGAACTGCTGGGACACGCCTCGGTCACCACGACGCAGGTGTATACGCTGGTGACCGTCGAGCGTCTGCGGGAGGTCTACGCGACTTCTCACCCGCGCGCTCGTTAGAAGGTACGCATCCCTAGGTGCGACACGCCGAACGGCTGACCCCGTTGGCGCGGCGTGGGTGGCGTACAGTCGGGCTTCGGTTCCGACTTAGAGTCGGATGGGGGGCGAGGGCGATGTCAGGGCACGGCCAGCGTGCGGAGGCTTGGACCACCGCGCTCCGCGACCAGCAGAACTCCCTCGACCTCGGCGCCGAACTGGGTCCGGCCGACCCCACGGCGTACACGATGCGCCGCCCGATCCCCGAGCCGATGCCGACCGATCGGCACGGCCCGGCGCGGATCATCGCGCTGGCCAACCAGAAAGGTGGCGTCGGCAAGACGACCACCACGATCAACCTGGGTGCCGCGCTGGCGGAGTACGGCCGCAAGGTGCTGCTCGTCGACTTCGACCCGCAGGGCGCCTGCTCGGTCGGCCTGGGTGTGAACCCGCACAACCTCGACCTGAGCGTCTACAACCTGCTGATGCAGGACGACGTCGCCACCGAGGACGTCATCATCAAGACCAACATCGCCGGGCTGCACCTGCTGCCGGCCAACATCGACCTCTCCGCGGCCGAGATCCAGCTGGTCAACGAGGTCGCCCGGGAGATGGCGCTGGCCCGGGCGCTGCGCTCGGTCCGCAAGGAGTACGACTTCATCCTGATCGACTGCCAGCCCTCGCTGGGCCTGCTGGCGATCAACGCGCTGACCATCGCGAACGCGGTGCTGATCCCGCTGGAGTGCGAGTTCTTCTCGCTGCGCGGTGTCGCCCTGCTGCTGGACACGATCGACAAGGTGCGCGAGCGGCTCAACTTCGACCTCGAGCTCGAAGGCATCCTGGCCACCATGTACGACTCCCGCACCACGCACTGCCGCCAGGTACTGCAGCGGGTGGTCGAGGCGTTCGGCGACAAGGTGTACCAGACGGTGATCACGAAGACGGTGAAGTTCCCGGAGTCGACCGTGGCCGGTGCGCCGATCACTACGCTGGACCCGGCGTCGTCCGGCGCCCGCAACTACCGTCAGCTCGCTCGCGAGGTCATCGCCGCCAAGGTTGAACGAGGGTAGGTTCCGGCTCCGTGCTCTTCGCGCTCGGGACACCGGTCGCGTTCGTCGCGCTGGTCGTCTCCTTCCTCTGTGGCCTGCTCCTGCGCGCGGTCGCCATCCGGTTCACCGCACGGACGGTCGGCCTGGCCGAGCGCAACGAGTCCCTGCGGCCCACCCTGCGCAACGACATCGACCCGTTCGGCGCGGTCGGCGCCGCGCTCGGCGGGATGGGCTGGGGCAAGCAGCTCAGTGTCGACGACGTGCCGCGCTGGCGGGGCCGGGGCCGGGCCGCCGCGGTCTTCGCCGCCGGGCCGGTGGCCTGCATCCTCGCCGGTGAGCTGATGCTGGCGGCGCTGGCGCTGACCGAGCCGTACGCCGACGTGTTCCAGGCGATCCGGGTCGGCGACGTGCTGCACGGGGTGGCCATCGAGCCGTACTGGGAGCAGGCGCTGCTCGCCTTCGGTGGCGGGCTGCTCGCGTTCGGGCTGCTCGCGCTGATCCCGATCCCGCCGCTTGACGGTTTCGGCATCCTCTACTGCGCGCTGCGCAAGCCCGGCGCGGGCATGCAGTGGATGCGGCTGTGGTTCGAGGACAAGAACATCGGCGTGCTGTTGCTGCTGCTCTTCAGCCTGTTCCCGGGCGGCTACCCGCTGATCACGCTGATCCTGGACGTCCTGGGGAACTTCTTCCTGCGCGTGTGGGGCTGACCGGGGCGAGTCCTTTCGCCCGGTCGAGGATCTCCGGGCGGGCCTTGGCCGGGTGGCCGGCGTCGAACGGCGGCTGCGGGTCGTACTCGGTCCACAGCTGGATCGCCTCGGCGTGGTCGCGGCCGGCGATCTCACCGCTGAGCCACAGCGCCAGGTCCAGCCCGGCCGCCACCCCGGCCGCCGTGACGATCCTCCCGGAGCGCACGATCCGCTCGTCCCGGCGCGGCTGAGCGCCGAGCCGGCCGAGGGTGTCCTGGGCGATCCAGTGCGTGGTGGCCGGCCGTCCGCCGAGCAGGCCGGCGGCGGCCAGGATCAGCGCGCCGGAGCAGACCGAGGTGGTCCAGGTGGTGGTGTCGTGCACCCGGGCCAGCCAGCCGGTGAGCTCCCGGTCGGCCATCGCGGCGGCGGTGCCGGGCCCGGAACCGGGCACCAGCACCAGATCGGGCCGGGGCGTCCGGGCGAACGTGTGGGTGACGCCGAGGGTCAGCACCCCGCTGTCGGTCAGCAGCGGCCCGGTCACCGCGCCGACGAAGCGCACCTCGGCCTCCGGCAGGAAACGCAGGATTTCGTACGGGCCGACCGCGTCCAGGGCGGTCACATCGGGATAGAGGACGATCGCGATCTGCATGGCGCCGATGCTGCCGCCCGTGACGCGCCCCGGGCACCGCCTAGCGGGCCACCGGTCCGGAACCGTGGGCAGCCGTGCCGGATCCCTGCGATCGGTACGTCGACGGCGGCACCCCGAACCGCTCCAGGAACCCCTGCCGCAGCGACTCGGTGGAGCCGAACCCGCAGCGCCGGGCCACCGCCGGCAGCGGCAGCACGGTCGTGGTGAGCAGGTGGGCGGCCGCCTCGGTGCGCGCCCGGCGCACGTACCGGGCCGGCGTCAGCTGCACGTACGTGCGGAACAATCGGGACAGGTGCCGTTCGCTGACCCCGAACCGGTGCGCCAGCGCGCTGCCGGTCAGGTCGTCGGTGAGGTGCCCGGCGATGTGGTCGGTGGCCCGGCGGACCACGAAGTCGTCGGTGCCGCGACGGGCCAGGAACATGCTGATCTGCGCCTGCCCGCTGGGCCGCTGTAGGTAGGCGACCGTGCCCAGGGCCACCCCGCGGGCCACCGCCGGGCCGTTGTCCTCCTCGATCAGGGCCAGGGTCAGGTCGAGGGCGCTGGTCACGCCGCCGGAGGTGATCACGTGACCGTCCCGGATCCACACCGGCTCCGCGTCGACGAGCACGTCCGGATACCGCTCGGCCAGCGCCGCGGCGTGCAGCCAGTGGGTGGTGGCGCGGCGGCCGGTGAGCAGGCCGGCCTCGGCCAGGACCGTTGAGCCGGTGCAGACCGAGGCGACCCGGCGGGCCAGCGGGGCGAGCCGCCGGACGTGCCCGACCAGGTGCACGTTCGCGGCCGCCCGCTCGTGACCGAGGCCGCCGGTGACCAGCACGGTGTCCAGCGGCTCGTTCACCCGTTCCAGCGCGGCACCGGACTCCAGGCGCAGACCGGAGTCGCAGGCCACGGTGCGGCGGCCCAGGGTGGCCAGCACGGTCCGGTACGGCGGGTCGGCGCCGATCCGGTTCGCGATGTCCAGCGCCGACGTGACACACGCGATGTCGAGCAGCTCCGCGCCGTCGTACGCGACGACCAGGAACACACGCTCGGGCATGCCCGCCAGTGTAGGGAGCGGGCGGTTCCCGTACGGTTGAGCGATCTTGATCCTGGTATCCGGTACCCGCCGATTCGGGTACCGTTCCGGTGTCTTGCGGTGACCGTCCCAGGAGTTGCGGATATGGAGAACGGCCTCTGCTTCCGCTGTGGGGGTGACATCCCCGCAGCCCAGGAGTGGTGTCCCTACTGCGGCACGCCGGTCGTCGGCGCCCCGCCACGGGTGCAGCCGGCAAGTCCGCCGCCGCCCTGGGAACCGCCACCCGCACCGGCACACCGCCGTGGCCCCGCGCTGATCGCGGCCGCCGTGGTCGGCCTGCTGCTGCTCTCCGCCGGGGTGGTCGCCGGGGTGGCCCGGCTGACCCGCAGCACCCCGGAGTCGGCCACCGAGGACTACTTCGGCGCGCTCACCGACGGCGACGCCGCCGCGGCCCTGAAGCTGATCGCCACCGCCGACCACTTCGACCCCTCACCGTACCCGCTGCTCACCGCGGCGGCCCTGGCCGAGGACCGGTGGCGGCCGCGGGACGTGCGGGTCGGCGACGCCGGCAGCGCCGTGCAGTACGGCTCCCAGGCCCAGCGGGTCGAGGTGCGGTACCGGACCGGCGACCAGACGGTCAGCCAGGACGTGATCCTGCTGCCCGAGGACGGCGAGTTCCGGCTGCGGCTGCCGTTCGTGGTGCTCGGCGTGGACGGGCAGCGCGGCCGGGAGATCCGGGTGAACGGGGTCTCGCTCGGCACGGCGCCCCAGCCGACCGTGGCGTTCCCCGGGACGTACGACGCCACCGCGGCCGCCAACACCCTGCTGGCCGAGAGCCGCACCACGGCGGTCGCCCAGCCGAACGGGCTCTCCGGGTATGCCGCGTCCCTCCAGTTCGGGGCGCCGGAGCTGGCCGCCGGGGCGGAGCAGGCCATTCAGGGCCAGGTGCGTGCCGCCCTGGACCAGTGCGCGACGAGTGTCCAGGCGCAACCGCCCGGCTGCCCGTTCGGGCTCAACGTGCCCGGCACGGGGGTGACCGTGCGGTGGTCGATCACGGCGTACCCGGCGGTCAGCGCGCGCGCCGACAGCACCATGTGGTTCGGTGCCGGCGCGGTGCAGCTCACCGACGACGGTGCCGGGCGGGTGCACTGGAGCGCCGGCTACACCGACTACAGCGGGACGACGAAGTCGCAGAGCGGCGACACCCCGTTCCGGATCAACGGAAGCGCCCAGGCGGCGCCGAACGGCATCCAGGTGTCCCTGACCTGACGATCGATGGAGGACGAATGAGCGTGACCGGCGAGCCGCAACGACAATGGGCGGCCATGGGGCCGGGCAACGGTGACGTCGCCTACCGGATGCAGGGCCTGCAAGCCGGCCCGCAGGAGATCGGGGCGGAGGAGTCGGTTTCGGTCAGCACCCTGATCCGGCTGTGGCTGTGGGCGGCCGTACCGGCGTTTGTGCTCTGGGCCTTCTTCGTTTTCCTGGCGCTGCTCGTGCACGCCGCCTCGGAGCCGACCCTGTTCAGCGCGGACACCCCCGGCGACGGGGTGTTCTCGGTCGGCTCGCTGCTCAGCGTGATCGTCTTCTGGGTGGTGCTGCTGGCCGCCCGGATCGACGAGCCGGTCGCCGGCTGGCACACCCTGCTCGAGGACCGCTGGCAGGGCGCCGACTCCGCCTACGCCGCGGTCTACGGCACGCTGCGCCGCCGCGGCGTCCCGGTGGAGACGACCGCGGGCCGGCTCCGCAGCGACCTCCTCCCGCCGGAGGCGGTCAACAACCGGTTGCTGATCCACGAGCGGGGCTACCAGATCCAGATCACCATTTTCCCGTACGGCAGCAGCCTCTACCTGGGCTGGACCCTGACCCGCAGCCGGCGCGGCGTGATCCTGATCGGTCACTTCCTGAAGGATCTGGTCGGCGGGATGTTCGGCCGCGTGACACCGGCGCTCGCGATGCTGCGCACCGAGCGGGTGCGGGCGTTGCGCGAAGCCGTGCACTCCGCGGTCCGGGAGGGCGCCGAGGTGGCCACGCAGGGGATCGTGGTCCCGGTGGCGTCGGCCTTCGGCCAGGAGGTCCCGGTCCAGGACCTGCGCGCGCAGGCGGTCCACCAGGGCTACGGCCCCCCGCCCGCCGGTTACGGCCCGCCGCCCACCGGCTACGCCGACCCGAACGCTTACGGCCCGCCGCCCACCGGCTACGCCGATCCGAGCGGCGCTTACGGCCCGCCGCCCGGCGGCCCGCAGGCGGGGTATGGCCCCCAGCCCGGCTACGCGCCCACCGGCCCGGTCAGCGGGGTGCCGGCGTCCGCGCCGCCGAGTTCGGCCCCGCCCGCGCCGGGTGGCCACGCGCCCACCGCATTCGCGCCGCCGCCGAGCACTCCCAGCTCCCCGTCCACCGTGCCGACCTCCGGAGCTCCCGCCCCGGGCACGCAAGCTCCCGCGCCGCTTCCTGATGCCGCCCCGTCACATCCGGACAACCCCGAACCGCGCGCCTGACCGGTCCCCCCGGTCGGTAGCGGTTGATGGCTGGCCGGGGCTGGCTGGCCAGGCGAGGGAACCGGCCGGTCGCGGTTCGTGGCGCCGGTCGCCGACCCGGCTGGTCGCGGCGCCCGCGAGACGTGCCGAGACCCGCGGCCACCCCGTTGCGTTGCGTGGGGACTTCGGGTGCGGAGCGAGCCGTAACTCCACACGCATCGTGTTTTCGAGCGTTGCGTGGGGAGTTTGGGTGCGCTCCGCACCACAACTTCACACACACGGTGGTTTTGAGCGTTGCGTGGGGAGTTTGGGTGCGGAGCGCGCCGAAACTTCACACGCTTGGGGTGGTGTCTGGTTTTGGGCGGGTATCTACGTTTGGGCCGGGGCGGTGAGGGGTTTTCGGGGATGCCCGGATTCACTGATGGTAAACGTCTCAATTACGGTCCGATAACGGGGAATTCACTCTCCGGTCATCTAATGTCTAGGGCGTCCAGGCTCGGTTACTGACGAGAGGGAGGTCGGCTATGGCTAAGAAGTCGAAGAAGGACAAGAAGGACAAGAAGTCCAAGAAAGCCAAGAAGAAGTGACTTTCCGGGCCGCCACGCTTCGAGCGTGGCGGCCCGATCTTCCTGCGGCAACGCGCTGCACCATGCGCGGAGCGACGGCTGCGGGACATCGGCGGTCGCGGCTGCGGGACAGCGGCGGGACAATGGCGGGGCGGCGGCGAGAGCGGCGGCGGGACAATGGCCGTGGTCGATCGATCAGGGTGCTCTCATTCGTACCGTAAAAGATCTGACCGATAATCATCAGGGCCGCGGATCTGGCGGATTCCGGTGGTCCGCGGGCCGGACGGGGCACGCACCCCGGGTGTCGACCCTCCGTCCGGACAGCAACCCTTGATCACTTGTGCCGTTGGTACGGGCGTGAGCGCGGAGCACGGTGTCATAGGCATGGTCTACGGTCGGCACGTGCTTGAAGAGCCTGCCCAGCCGGGGTTCGCCGACGACCTTCAGCCTGAGCTGGAGCCTGCCGCATCCGATGATGCGGCCGTCGGCGTGGCCGTGCAGGCCGAGGCCGACACGTCCGCGGAGGCCGACTCCGGCAAGTTCAAGGTCAAGCTGCACAACTTCGAGGGTCCGTTCGACCTGCTGCTGCAGCTGATCGGCAAGCACAAGCTGGATGTCACCGAGGTCGCGCTGCACAAGGTGACCGACGAGTTCATCTCCTACATCCGGGCCATGGGCGACGACTGGGATCTCGACGAGACGAGCGAGTTCCTGCTGGTCGCGGCGACGCTGCTGGATCTCAAGGCGGCTCGGTTGCTGCCCTCGGCCGAGGTGGAGGACGAGGAGGACCTGGCCCTGCTGGAGGCCCGTGACCTGCTCTTCGCCCGCCTGCTGCAGTACAAGGCCTACAAGGAGGCCGCCGCGCACCTCTCCGAGCTGGAGGGGACCGGCGCGCGCCGCTGGCCACGGCTGGTGACCCTGGAGGCGCAGTATGCGGAGGCGCTGCCCGAGCTGGTCCTCGGCATCGGGCCGCAGCGACTGTTCAAGCTGGCGCTGCGGCAGTTCAGCCCGCGGCCCGGGCCGCCGCAGGTGTCGATCGCGCACATCCACCAGACCCGGGTCAGTGTCCGCGAGCACGCCGAGCTGCTGCGCGAGCGGATCCGCCGGGCCGGTGTCGCCACGTTCAGCCTGCTCATCGCGGATTGTGAGAACACCCTCGAGGTGGTGGCCCGGTTCCTGGCGCTGCTGGAGCTGTACCGGCAGGACCTGATCGACTTCGAGCAGCCGGTGTCGCTGGACGAGCTGACCGTGCGGTGGATCGGCGGCGAGGACGTGGCGGCCGAGATCGAGGTCGACGACTACGAGGGCAGCCCCGAGAAGATCACCGACAAACCGGACCGTCCGGAGGGTGCCGGGTCCGACGATGACGAGGGTGCGACGGCTGGTCAGCCGGTGGACCTGGAGGAGAAGCAGTGAGCGACGAGCGTTCGGAGTCCCTGGCCTCGCAGATGGGCGCGTGGGTGCCGCCGTGGGAGCGCAAGCGCGACGAGCCCGACCGCGAGTTCCAGGACGCGGCGGAGGCCGAGGAGCAGACGGCGGCGGCGGCCGAGCGCGCTCCGGAGGCGATCGACGCCCCGCTCGAGATTCCGGGTGACGACGTGGAGCCGGCCGAGCTCGACGTCGAGCCGGAGGTGCCGCTGCCCGAGCCGATCGAGGAAGCCCCGGTGGCCGCGCCGGTCGAGCCGGGGGAGGCCCCCGCCCCGATCGACGAGCCCGCCCCGATCGAGCAGGGCACCGAGGCCGAGACGACGGCCTATCTGTCCGGTTACGCGGACACGGCCGTCGCGCTCGGCGGGAACGTTGCGGAGGTCACGCCGGAGAAACCGCCCGCCCCGGCGGTGCCCGTGCAGGCGGTCCGCCCGCGCACCAAGGAGCGCGCCAAGGAGCGCGCCGCGGAGCCGGTCGTGGACGACTCCGACCGTACCGAAAAGGTGTTTGACGACGCCGAGCTGACCGCGGCCCTGGAAGCGATCCTGCTGGTCGTCGACGAGCCGACCGGCGAGCTTCAGCTCGCTCAGGTGCTGGAGCAGCCGGTGGAGCGGGTGGCGCGGGCGCTCGACGACATCTCCGCGCGCTACACCGCGGCCGGGCACGGCTTCGATCTGCGGCGCGCGGCCGGTGGCTGGCGGCTGTACACCCGTCCGGAGTACGCCGAGTACGTCGAACGGTTCGTCCTGGACGGCCAGTCGGTGCGGTTGACCCAGGCCGCGCTGGAGACACTCGCCGTGGTCGCGTACAAGCAGCCGGTCACCAGGTCGCGCATCTCGGCCATCCGCGGTGTGAACTGTGACGGCGTGATGCGTACGCTGGTCACTCGCGGCCTGATCGAGGAGTGTGGCACCGAGCCGGAAACCGGGGCATACCTGTACCGGACCACCGCTCTGTTCCTGGAGAAGCTCGGCCTCAACTCGGTCGATCAGCTGCCGCCGCTCGCTCCGTTCCTGCCCGACGATGTGGAAGAAGTACTCGATGCCTCAGGCTGACACCGCCGAACGCCTCCAGAAAGTCCTGGCCTTGGCCGGTGTTGGATCCCGCCGTGCCTGCGAAGACCTGATCTTCCGCAAGCGCGTGATGGTCAACGGCCGGGTCGCCAAGCTCGGCGACAAGGTCGACGCGGCCACTGCCGAGATCTACGTCGACGGTTCACGGATCATCACCAACACCAAGCTCGTCTACGTCGCGCTGAACAAGCCGCGCGGGGTCGTCTCCAGCCTCGACGACGAGAAGGGCCGCTCCGAGCTCGCCGACTTCCTGCAGGTCAACTTCGAGCAGCGGCTGTTCCACGTCGGCCGGCTCGACGCCGACTCCGAGGGTCTGCTGCTGCTCACCAACGACGGCACCCTGGCGCACAAGCTGATGCACCCGTCCTACGAGATCGCCAAGACCTACCTGGCCGAGGTCGTCGGCCCGCTGCCGCGCACCGTCGGCCGGCGGCTGCAGAGCGGCGTCGAGCTGGAGGACGGCCCGGCGAAGGTCGACACGTTCAAGCTGATCGACGCGATCGGCAAGACCGCGCAGGTGGAGATCACTCTGCACGAGGGCCGCAAGCACATCGTGCGGCGGATGATGGAGGAGGTCGGCCACCCGGTCACCCGCCTGATCCGCACGTCGGTGGGCCCGATCCGCCTCGGTGACCTGCGTCCCGGCGGTTTCCGGCACCTGTCGAACGCGGAGAAGGCGGCCCTGTTCAAGGCCGTCGGCGACGAGGTCTGACCGCAAGTGATCTGACCGGCGCGCCCGGGGTGGCGCGCCGGGCCGATCCCCCGGCTCAGCAGATGATCTGAGCGCCGGGGGAGTCCGCGGTGTTCGGCCGCACGATCGAGAGCTTCGAGATGCCCTGCAGGCTGGTCAGCGGCTTGAGTGGCGCGCAGTCGAAGTCCCGGCTCGAGGTGGTCACCCGATACGACTCCGGCATGCTCTCCTCGGTGAGCGCGTCCACGGCGTCCGAGTCGACACCGGCGTAGGCCTGCTTGGCCTCGGCGTACGCCTCGGCCCGGGTCGCCAGGTGCAGGCCGGTCGGGGTGGGCAGCTTCTCGAGCACCGCCTTGACCGCGGCCTTCTGCTCCGGGGTGGCCTCCTGCTTGAGGATGACCATCACGTTGTAGGACTGTTCCGGGACCTCCCGCCAGCCGGCCAGGTAGAGCCCGCCGGCGGCGCCACCCGCGCCGACCAGTAGCGCCACCACGGCGGCCAGGGCGGGCGGCACACCGCGGCGGGAGCGGGCGGGTGCGGCCGGCTGGTCAGGAGATTCGCTCATGATCGAGGGACCATACCGTCATTGGTCCAGGAAGTCGTGCAGGGCGGCGTTGAACGCGGCCGGCTGCTCCAGGTTCGGCAGGTGCCCGGCGCCGTCGATCACGGCCAGCTGCGACCCCGGGATCAGCCCGTGCATCAGCTCGGCGTCGGCGACCGGGGTGAACTCGTCGTCGCGGCCGACCACGACCAGGGCCGGCACCGCCACCGTGGTCAGCAGCTCCCGGTAGTCGAGCCGCTCGGCCCGCCCGCGCAGCGCGGCCGCGGCACCCTCCGGGGCGGTGTGCGCCATCATGGCGTGCACGTGCTCGGCCACCTGCGGCATCTTCTCGACGTTGTACGCGGCCATCATCTTCGGCAGGTTCTCCGCCGCGTACCCGGCCATCCCCTCGGCGAGCAGCCGGTCGGCGACCTGGTTGCGGTGCGCGTGCCCGGCCGGGGTCTCGCCCTGCGGGAACGTGTCGGCGAGCACCAGCCCGGCGATCCGCTCCGGGAACAGCCGGTAGCACTCCATCGCGATCTGCCCGCCCATCGACAAGCCGGCCAGCACCACCTCGTCGTCGATCTCCAAGTGGTCGACCAGGGCGAACGTGTCCCGGGCGAACGTCTCCAGCGTGGTCAGCCCGGGCACCACCGTGCTGCGGCCGTAGCCGCGCAGGTCGGCGGTGACCACCCGGTAGCCCTCGGCGGTCAGCGCCGCCACCTGCGGCCACCACATCGAACGGTCGAACGGGTGGCCGTGCACCAGCACGAACGCGGGCCCGTCGCCCGTGTCGTCGAAACTGACCGTGATCCCGTTGACCTCTGCCGTGCGCGTCATGCTGACACGGTAGGAATCCGGGACGCGGTTGTGAAGATCCAATGTCGCCGCTGTGGCCATCTCAGCGCGTGACGATCAGCCCGGCCTGGCGCTTGAGCGTGATCCGGTCTCAGCGCGCGACGATCAGCCCGGCCTGGCGCTTGAGCGTGATCCGGTCGATCTCGGTGTACGGCTCGGTGCTCCCGGGCAGCGCGTCCGCGAGCGTACGGACCGTCATCGTGGTGTTGCCCCCGGCCGCCAGCGCCGGTGCCACGTCGACGGCGATGAACGCGTACCCGTCGTAGCGCACCTGGGACCACTCCACCGCCTCGGCCACCCGCTGACCGGTCGGCGCGCCCTTGCCCTTCTTCGGCTTGTCCTTCTCCTTCTCCCAGAAGTAGCTGTTCACCACGGTCGAGCCGGTGTTCTCCTTGCCGTCGGGCCGGTAGCCGCGATAGCGCTGGCCCTCGCGCAGCTTCTGCTCACCCTTCGGCACCACCCCGGCCGGCGCCGGTGCCTCCGCGCCGGGGGCCGGGCGGAACGGGTAGCGGGGCCGGCCGCCGGAGCCGACGCAGATGTAGGTCACGCCGTCCTCGGCCGGGTGCACGGTCGCGCCGTCCGGGGCGGCCTTGGTGCGCTTGCCGTGCCGGATCGGGTCGGTACGTTCGAACAGGTGGTTGTGCCCCTGCACGGCCAGGTCCACCTGGTATTTCGTGAACAGCGGCTCGACCGCGGCGCGCACACCGCCGTCCGAGGCGTGGTTGTGCGCGGTGGAGAACGCGCAGTGGTGGAAGAAGACCACGATGAAGTCGACACCGGACCCGCCCGCCCGCCAGCCCCGCAGCGTGTCGGTCAGCCAGGTCAGCTGCGCCCCGCCGGAGTACCCGGTGTTGGACTGCAGCTCCCAGGACAGCTCGTTGGCGTCCAGCGAGATCACCCCGACGTTGCCGTAGGCGAACTTGTAGACCGACGGGCAGCCCTTCGGCCCGTTGCCCGGCATGTCCAGGCGCTGCACGTGCCCGCCGTACCCGTGTGCCGGGCTGCCGCCCAGGTACTCGGTGTCGCCGTAGATCGGCTCCATGTCGTGGTTGCCGGTCGCGAACATCCACGGCGTGTAGGCCGCCTGCGGCTCGATCTGATTCAGGAACACATCCCAGACGTACGGGTTGTACAGGTTCTTCCCGGCCGGCGCCCGCCCGGTGGTCAGCGCCGTGGTGTCGTCGGCCGGCAGCCCGGTCCCGGACGGGTTGGCGTAACAGATGTCCCCGGCGAGCAGGGTGAACGCCGGCCGCTGGGTGCTCATCAGCTTGGTCATGCTGGCCGCCGGTTTGCGATCCGTGCCGCCCTTGCCGCCGATCGGGTCGCTCGCGCTGTACTCGTTGTTGTCGAAGATCCCCTTCGGCCACTTACCGCCGGCCTTGGTGACCGTGGCCGGGTCGGCGTGCCAGGCGGCCTTCGGGTCGGTCGGCGCGGTGTGCGTGCCGACGTCGGCGAACGCGGTGAACGTGAACGCCTTGGCGGCCTCCGGCGCGGTGGTGAAGTGCGCGTCGCCGCTGACCGTGCCGTCGGAGAGCCGGACCCGGTAGTGGTAGACGGTGTCCGGCTTGAGCCCGGTGAGCTTCGCCTTGGCGTAGAACTGGCTGCCGGCCGGGCCCCCGGGGATCGCGTACAACCCGACCAGGTGCTTGATGCCGGCTTCGACCTGGGTGCCGTACGTGCCCGGCGCGTCGCCGACGTCGACGAACGCGCGCAGCTTCGCCGGCAGCGACCCGGTCTTGCTGGCCAGCTGCGCGGTCACCGCCATCGCGTGCCGGGGCACGTCACGGGCGCCCGGCACGAACGACAGGTGCCGCCCGGAGATCACCACGCCGGTCTTGCCGGGTGTGCCACCACCGGCGGTGAAGGCCCGCTCGGCCAGCCGGTGCTGCTGGTCCGCACACCCGCCCAGGCCGGCCGCCATCGCCACCAGCAGCAGCGACCGCCGGGTCACCGGCTGCCTGGCGAGGAGCTTCTGGTTCCACTCGCTGAACTCGTCGACCGTAAGACTCACGGGCCAAACGCTAACCGGCGGTGAGCAGCTTTTTCTGGACCTTGCCCATGGCGTTGCGTGGCAGGCGGGGCACGAGGTGCACCAGACGGGGACGTTTGTGCGCGGCCAGCCGTTCGGCCACGAACGCGATCAGCTCCTCGGCGGTGACCGGGTCGGCCACCACGAACGCGGTGACCTGCTCACCGAGATCCATGTGCGGGGTGCCGATCACGGCCGCTTCGTGCACCGCGGGGTGCAGCAGCAGCGCGTCCTCGACCTCGCCGGCGCCGATCCGGTACCCGCCACTCTTGATCAGGTCGGTGGAGGCGCGGCCGACGATCCGGTGCCAGCCGTCCGGGCCGATGGTCGCCACGTCGCCGGTCGGGTACCAGCCGTCGACCAGCTCAGGCGGGCGCACCTCGCCGTCGCGCAGGTATCCGGAGAGCAGCGTGGGGCCGCAGACCTGCAGGTTGCCGATGCTCACCCCGTCGTCGGGCAGCGGGTCGCCGATGTCGTCGACGATCCGGGTGTGCAGACCGTCCAGGGGCAGGCCGACCTGACCGGCGCGGCGGTCACCGTCGGCACGGGCGCTGACCGTGATCAGGGTTTCGGTCATCCCGTAGCGCTCGACCGGTGACTGGCCGGTCAGCTCGGCGATCGCGTCGAAGACCGGTACCGGCAAGGGTGCGCTGCCGGAGACGAGCAGCCGGGCCGGCGCCAGTGCGCGGGCTTCGGCGGGGGCAGCGGCGATCCGGGACCAGACCGTGGGCACGCCGAAGTACATGCTGCCGGCAGTCCCCGCGTACGCCGAAGGGGTGGGTTTGATGGTGTGCACCAGCCGCGAACCGAGCCGCAGCGGACCGAGCACCCCCAGCACCAGGCCGTGCACGTGGTAGAGCGGCAGGCCGTGCACGAGCGTGTCGTCCGGGGTCCAGAGCCAGGCCGCGGCGAGCGCGTCCAGGTCGGCGGCGAGCGCGGCGCGGGAGAGCACCACGCCTTTCGGTGCGCCGGTGGTGCCGCTGGTGTAGAGGACCAGACCGGGCCGCTCGGGGCCGGGGTCCGGCGGCACACTGCCGGGCCGCACTCCGCTGATTTTCATGATGGGTACGCCGTGATCGCGATACGGCGCGGGATCGTCGGTGAGGACCAGCTCGGCGCGGGAGTCGTCGAGGATGTGCGCCCGTTCCAGCGCGCCCGCGTCCGGCGGGATCGGGACGAGCGGGACCCCGGCCAGCAGTGCGGCGGTCACCGCCACGATCGTCGGCAACCCGGGTGCGGCGTGCACCGCGACGATCCGCCGCCCGGCTATCTCGGCGGCCAGCCCGCAGGCCCAGCCGAGCAGTTCGTGGCGGCCTATCCGCCGGTCCGGGGTGACGACGAAGTCGGCCAGGTCGGCGTCCTGAAGCAGCGCTGCGAGCAACGGCATGTGTGGATCATGCCAGGGATTGCTGAGCGCGACCTGAATCGATCACCCCGGGAGTGTGGCGCGCAGCCGCCGGATCGTGCGCACCAGCTCGTCGCGGTTCTTGGCCGCCTTCATCCACAACGGCAGCGCCTCGATGAGTGTCCACTCGCCACAGCTCGCCCACTGACCGCGCTCGCGCAGCTCAGCCCCGATGAAACGGTCCAGCAGGTCCAGATGCGCGACGTTGTACGCCCACAGCGAGTGCCCGCCGCAGCAGCCGGCCCGCAGCCACACCGGCCGGTGGAAGTACGGGTCGTAAGGGCCGCGCGCCCCTGGTATCGACCAGCTGTTGCCGCCGGGCAGGGTGGGTGCGGTCCAGGACGTGTTGTGGCCGCAGCCGGTGCAGGTCAGCCGGCGGGTCCTGCCGTTCTCGGAATCCGGCGCCTTGGTGACCGTGGCGAGACCTTCGCAGGCCGGGCAGCGCACCAGGATCTCCGCGGTGAATGGCCACAGCCCGTAGCCGGGGTCGGTGAACCTGGTGGCGTTTTCCATGGGATCGATTCTGACCCATGGGCGCTAAATCGGTTGCCGATTATCGGGGCCGTCCGGCAGGCTTCCGGGCATGACGAATTACTGATGTCTCCACCCCGGGTCCTGTTTCTCTCTGTCGGCGATGGCTTGTGCCCGCCGCCGGTTCACCCTGGAGCATTCGTTTTGTCTTCTCAGTCCACCTCCGCGACTGTGTCCGTTTTTGCCTCCCCCTCCAGCTGGATCGAGTCCAGCGCGCTCGACCAGTGCCACCAGGTCGCCGCGCTGCCCGGCATGCGGCACGTCGCCGGCATGCCCGACCTGCACCCCGGCAAGGGCGCACCGATCGGCGCGGCGATGACCTCGTCCGTGCTGTACCCGTTCCTGGTCGGCTCGGACATCGGCTGCGGCATCGCGGTCTTCCCTTTCCGTCTCAAGCGCGCGGTACCGGAGAAGATCGCCGCCCGCTTCCCCGATCTGGACGTCCCGCTGGACCCGGCTGCGCTGGACGTCGATATCCCTGCTGGTTACACCGACAGCCTCGGCACCGTTGGCCGCGGCAACCACTTCGTGGAGTTGGCGCGGGTCGCGACCGTTTTCGATTCCACGCACGCGGAGCGGCTCGGGCTCGGCGCCGGTGACCTCGTGCTGATCGTGCACAGCGGCTCGCGCGGTCTCGGCGAGCAGATCCTGCGCGCGCACACCGAAGTGCACGGCGCGGGGCCGGCCGCCGACCCGGCGGCGTACCTGGCCGCGCACGACGAGGCGGTCCGCTGGGGCTCGCTCAACCGGCGGCTGATGGCCGCCCGGGTCGCCGACGCGCTGGGCGCTCCTGCCGAGGCGCCGATCGTCGACGAGTGCCACAACTCGGTGGAGATCCGGGACGGTTTCTACCTGCACCGCAAGGGCGCCGCGAACGGCGACGGGCGGGACGTGCTGATCGCCGGCACCCGCGGCACGCCGTCGTTCCTGGTGGCCGGGCACGCCGGTTCGGACGCCGGATTCTCGGTCGCGCACGGGGCCGGACGCAAGATGTCCCGGTCCGACGCCCTGCGGCGCGGCAAGGCCAAACACACGGTCGAGGAGCTTCGTCGTACGCCGGTGGGGTCGCTGGTCGTCTGCGGGGACCGTCAGCTGCTGTTCGAGGAGGCGCCGACGGCGTACAAACGGATCGAGCAGGTGGTCGGTGACCTGGTCGACCACGGCCTGGCGACCCGGGTGGCCAGCACGGTCCCGCTGGTCACGTACAAAACGGCCGACCTCGCCCCGCGCGGCCCTGCGTCGCGCGGCCTCGCCCCGCGCGGCCCTGCGTCGCGCGGTCTTGCGTCGCCCGACCTCGCGTCGCGTGATCTTGCGCCGCGTGATCTTGCGTCGCGTGATCTCGCCCCGCGTGACCTCGCGTCGCGGGATCGGAAGCGTCGGCGATGAGCGTGCATCTGCTGATGTCGGCCGGTCGGGGGCCGCAGGAGTGCTCGTGGGCGCTCGCCCAGCTGGCGAAGCGGCTGGAGGCGGACGCCCGCGGTCGCTCGGTGACGGTCGAGCGGGTGGAGACCGTCGCGGGGGAGCGGCCCGGCACGTTCCGTTCCGTGCTGGTGCGAATCACCGGTGACGAGGCGGAGGCGTTCGCCGCGTCCTGGACCGGGACGCTGTGCTGGCAGGCGCCGAGCCCGTATCGGACCGGGCCGGGGCGCAAGAACTGGTATGTGACGGCACAGCCCTGCTCGTTCGGTGCACCGCGGACCACGTTCGCCGAGTCCGACGTGGAGGTGGTGGCGGTGCGGACCGGTGGCCCGGGCGGCCAGCACCGCAACAAGGCGAGCACCGCGGTCCGGGCCACGCATCGCCCGTCCGGCCTGGTGGTGGTGGTCGACACCGAGCGCCAGCTGACCCTGAACCGCAGCCTGGCCATGCAGCTGCTCCGCCGCAAACTGGAAGCCGGCGACGCGGCGGCCGGCCAGGAGACGGTCACCGCCCGCTGGCGAATCCACGACGACCTGATCCGCGGCGACCCCGCCCGCGTGTTCCGGCCATGACCCGCCCCCCGGCCGGTCCGCAGATCGTGACCTGCGGCCGACCGGCGTTCAGACCGTGAGTGGCTGGTCGTCGCGGTCCTGGACCTCGGCGTCGAGCCCGGCGGCGACCAGCAGCATGCAGCGCAGGGTGGGCTCGTCCAGGACGTCGATCTCGAGCAGGTCCTCGTCGAACCAGAACGGCACCGGCTCGCCGGACGGGTGACCGGTCCAGATCGCGATCGGCGGACAGGGGATCGGGCGCGGCCCGGAAGGCAACCGCGCCCCGATCTCGCTCCGCACCTCGAAGCCGTCCAACCCGGCCGCGAACGCCAGCCACTCCGCCTCGACGATCGGCGCGAAGTCGTTGCGCCCGGCCGCCGCGCAACCCCGGGTTATCCAAGCCGCGCCCTCGCCGGGCTCGTCGTCCTCGGCGGGATCCCGGGTCTCGATCTCCTGCCCGTTCCAGGAGTAGATCTCGCCCTCGTCCCCGGTGACCCAGGCGTCCAGCTCCGCGCCGATCGCCACCATTCGCCGGATCAGGTGATCCGGCGGGTGCTTGGCCTCCAGCGCGTTCTCCCAGAAGTGCAGCACGCGGTCGGTCCCGGCCACCGTGATCGCCTGACGGTCGTCGGTGAATCCCAGATCCGGCGACCGCTGGACCAGGGCTTCCACCTCGGCAGCCGAGATCGGATAACGCAGCGAGTGACTGTGACTCACCGACCGGCAGATGTGCAGTTCATAACCCACCAAGCCGTTCTACCACCGCCCGCCACGCAGACCACCGTCCGCTCCCGTCTCCCTCCCCCGGCTGGTCCCCAGGGGTGTCTCACCACGCCGGACACACCCCTGGCAGCCAGCCCCCACCCGCGAGCTGGCTGCCAGAGGTGCTTCCGCCCCCGTGAGACACCCCCAGAAGCCAGCCGCCGGTAGCCGGCTGGCCGGTCGGGCCCGTCCCTGCCCTCGTGACACACCGCTGGGAGCCAGCCGCCGTAAGCCAGCTGGCCATCGGGGGTGCCTCCAGCCCCGTCAGGCCTCTGGAAGCCAGCCGCCGTTCGGTGGCTGGTCGTCAGGGGTGTGTCCGGGCCTTCGAAGCACCGCTGGGAGCCAGCCGCCGGTGGCTGGCTGGTCGTCAGGGGTGCCTCCGCCCCCGTGAGGCACCCCCAGGAGCCAGCCGCCGGTGGTCAGCTGGTCGTCAGCCGCCGAGCCTGTAGGCAGCCGCCGGCGCCGGGCTGGTTGTCAGGGGTGTGTCCGGTGTGGTGAGACACCGCTGGGAGCCAGCCGGCCTGGCGGGAGGCGTGTGGCGGCGGTGAGTGGGGGCGGTGTTGCGCGGCCTCACGGGCGGGCTTGGCCTGCGGGCAGGCGCCAAACGGGTTGACCAGGAGTGACAGCGGTCAGGGGGTGAGGTCGTGGTCCCAGTCGTTGACGGCGCGGGCGTTCAGGTGGGTGGCCAGGTCGCGCATGCGGCGGATGATCGGCGGGTCCGGGCGGTGGACCTGGATGTCGGGGTCGTCGTAGAAGAACGGGATCGGCTGGCCGGACGGGTGGGCGGTCCAGCAGGGCACCGGTGGGCAGGGGATCTGTTTCGGGCCGGACGGCAGCCGAGCCGTGATCGTGGTCATCAGCGTGAAGTCGGGCTGCTCGGCGACCAGGCGCAGCCACTCCTGTTCGGTGATGCCGGGTTGGCCGGGGCGCCGGGTGAGACGGCCTGACGGCCCGAACCGCTCGTCCGGGGTCGCCTCCCGCGTGATGATCTCGCCGTCGTGGAGTTCGTAGAGTTCGCCGTAGTCGCCGGTGACCCACGCGTCGAGGAGACCGGCCATCTCCACCATCCGGCGCGTGAGGTGATCGGACGGGTTCTTGGCGTAGATCAGGCCGCCGGAATACAACATCCAGAGCGTGTCGCTGTCGTCGGGCACGATGACCGTGCTGTTCGGCATGGAGAGCCACGGGGTCCGGCTGACCAGGAGCCGGACCTCCTCGATGGCGATCGGGTACCGCTCCGCGTACGGATCGAAGATCGCCCGACTGATGTGCAGGTCGTAACCCATGCGTGCCCCCACCCCGAATCCGGAATGGACTCACATTACGGGGCGGCGCTGGTCGCCGGGGGTGTGCGCGGGGTGGACACGGCGTTCTGGACGTCGCCGAGCAGGGCGGTGGTGGCGAGCAGCAGGACGAACGCCCACCGGCGCCGGGTCGCGGCGGGGCAGGACGGATTGCGGGGGTGCATGAACTTCTTCCTCAGAACTAGCGGGATCTCCGTTTTCAGCTATCACGCTAGTTCTGTCCGTATTGAGATGTCTAGTGGCTAAAGGTGCCGATAGGGCTGTCCACCCGAGAGATCTAATCCCTCCGGTGGACAGCCGGTAGTCCGTCAGCGTGAGCCGGCCAGCTCGGTGAACCAACGGGTGATCCGGGGCACGGCCAGCAGCTCCGACCCTTCGTGGACCATGCCGCTGTACGACGTGTCCACCCCCACGTCCACCACCGGAACCTGGACGCCGTGCGTGGCGAAGGAGTCCCGGCAGGCCGTCGTGTTGGCGTTCACGGCCTGCTCGTCGCCGGGGCTGAAGTACAGCCGAGCCGGCACGCCCGGCCGCCACTCGCAGACGCTGTCCGCCTCGCGCAGCGCGGCCGCGAACCGGGGCGTCGGGTGGAACAGCAGCTCCCGCCCCCGCTCGGTGAGCAGGTCACCGACCGTCGCCGGCGCGCCCTCGAGCACCTCCACGCCGGGGTGGCTGGCATCGAGCAGGTCACCGATCCCGACGTAGTCCTTCTGGAACACGTCCGCCGGGTCGCGGTAGATGTCGTGCAGCCGGTCGTACGACGTCAGCAAATACGCCATGTAGATCGACGCCAACCTCGGCTGCACCTCGGGGGTGAACACGGCCGGGATCTCGGCGCGGCGGATCGCATACGCCCCGCTGATCGGAGCGACCGCGGCCGGCCGGAACCACGGGTCGGCACCCCCCTGCAGTGCCCGGGCCAGGCCGAGCGCCGCCGACGCCCCTTGCGAGAACCCCGAGGCGTAGACGTCCCGGTCCAGCGTGCGCCCCTGCCGGGCGGCGAACGTGCGCGCGGCCCGGAGCAGGTCGAGCGACGCGCTGGTCTCGCTCGGCACGTCCATCCACGGGTGCGGCCCGGTGCCGGCGCCGAGGCCCAGGTAGTCGGGGGCGACCGCGGCGAAACCGGCGGAGCCGAAGGTGATCGCGGGACCGGTCAGGAACGTGTCCTCGCCGAGTGACGGGGCATCGCCGCGGTAGACCGAGGTGCCGTGGGCGAACGAGACCGTGGACAGCCGGCGGTCGCCGTTGATCGGGAGCACGAGCAGGCCGCTGGCGGTGGTGGGTTTTCCGCGCGTGTCGACGGTGCGGTAGATCAGCTGGTGGAGGGTGACGCCGTAGCGGTCGGTGGCCGGATCGAACCTGCCGTCCGCCAGCAGCGTGTCGACCTCGCCCGGGGTGGCATACGTCGCCAGCGGGTTTTCCGCAACGAGTGAGCCTCGGGTGGGTGCGGGTGGTGCGGCGATGGCTGGCCCGCCGATGGCCGCTGCCGCGACGGCGGTGAGCAGGCCCGCCGCGATGATTCGTCGAAGTGTCCGCATGGGAGAAACGCTAGGCACCCCAGAGGTCAACTTCGATCCTGCCAGCCTCAGAACCCAAGGTAGTGCCAGTGCTACCCCCGGACCTGAAAGACCGCCAGCACGAGATCGATCAGCGCGCGGGTAGCCGCACCCACCGCCCGATCCGCCGGGATCGCCAGCGACAGCGGCCAGCTCAGGTCCGCCCCGGTCACCGACAGCACCGCCACCCCGGTCGCCTCGGCCAGCAGGAACCCGGGAAGCAACGCGATCCCCAGCCCGTGCTCCGCATAGGCCACCCCGGTCCCGATGTCACTGATCTCGATCGTCACCCGCCGCCGCACCCCTGCCGCCGCGAACGCCCGATCCGCCACCCCGCGGTTCCCGAACCCCACCGGCGAGTCGATGAAGTCCAGCCCTTCCAGCTCGGAGATCGGCACCGTCCCCCGCCCGGCGAGCGGATGATCCGCCGGCACCACCAGGTCGAGCTGCGCCCGGGCCAGGTCGATCAGCCGGACGCCGGGCGGCGGCGGGCCGGGCAGCGCCACGAACGCCAGGTCCAGCCGGTGCTCGGTGAGCGCCGCGACCAGCCCGGCCGACCCGGACGGCGCCGCGCTGGTCCGCAGCAGCACGCCGGGGTGGCGCCGGTGGTATTCGCCGAGCAGCGCGGGCAGGTCGAGCAACCGGATCGAGGTGAGCACGCCGAGCCGCAGCGTGCCGCGCAGGCCGCCGCGCACCTCGTCGACCGCGTCCCGGGCGTCGCGGGCCGCGTCCAGCGCGATCCGGGCCCGGGGCAGCAGAGCGGCGCCGGCGTCGGTGAGCAGCACCCGCTTGGCGTTGCGGTCCAGCAGCTGGGCGCCGAGCTCGCGTTCCAGGGTCTTGATCGCGGCGGAGACCGCGGACTGGACGACGTGCAGGCGTGCGGCGGCCCGGGAGAAGTGCTGTTCCTCGGCGACGGCGACGAAGTACTCGAGTTGGCGTAGCTCCACGCCCGCAAGTATCACCGATGCTGATGATTGTGAGCTGATTCTTTCGTTGGACGTGATGCTTGCTGGTGCGGATGCTCAAGGCATGACACTTCTGGCCTCCGCTCCGCGTCTCACCGCGACACCTGTGAAGACCCGGCACGGCGCCGGGTTCTGGATGATCGCCGCGGCGTTCCTGATCGCGATGGCGTTCTCCACCGTCCCGACACCGCTCTACCCGCTCTACGTGGCCCGGGACGGCTTCTCCACGTTCACCGTCACCGTCGTCTTCGCCGTCTATGCCGTCGGCGTCGTGATCAGCCTGCTGCTCGCCGGGCACGTCTCGGACTGGGTCGGCCGCAAGAAGATCCTGATCCCGGCGCTCGGCCTGGAGCTCGCCGCGGCGGCGCTCTTCCTGGCCGGCACCACGCTGCCGGTGCTGCTAGCCGCCCGGTTCCTGACCGGCCTCGGCGTCGGCATGATCACCGCGACGGCCACCGCGTACCTGCACGAACTGCACGCGGCGCATCGGCCGGGGGCGTCGCGTCAGCGCTTCGAGGTGGTCTCGACCGCGGCGAACACGGGCGGTCTCGGTGCCGGATCGCTGGTCGCCGGCCTGCTCGCTTCGTTTGTGCACACCCCGTTGCGTACGCCGTACGTGGTCTTCGCGGTCCTGCTCGTGGTGGCCATGGTCGCGGTCGCGCTCACTCCGGAGACGGTGCTGGAGCGCCCGGTCAAGCCGGCCTACCGCCCGCAGCGGATCACCGCGGAGCGCGCCGTCGCCGGTTACCTCGCCGCCGGGTTCGCCGCGTTCGCGGTGTTCGGCCTGTTCACCTCGGTCGCCCCCGGTTTCGTGGCCGGCACCCTGCACCACCCGTCCCGCGCGCTGGCCGGTGGCCTGGTCTTCGCGGTCTTCGGCGCGGCCGCCGTGGCACAGGCGCTGACCGGCCGGCTCACCGCGAGCGCCAAGCTCACCCTGGGCCTGGTCGGACAGGGCGCCGGCGTGCTGATCCTGCTCGCCGGGATGTACCTGACCAGCCTGCCGGTCTTCGTGGCCGGTGGCGTGATCGCCGGGATCGGCGCGGGCACCCTGTTCAAGACCGCGGTCGGCACCGTCACCGCGCTGGCCGCCCCGGAACGCCGTGGCGAGTCCCTGGCCGGGCTGTTCCTGATCGGCTACCTCGGCCTGACCGCCCCGGTGATCGGTCTCGGACTCGCGACGCAGGCGTTCACCGCGCTCGCCGCGATGACCGGCTTCGTGGTGCTGATGCTGGCCCTGCTGGGCGGGGTGGTGGTGTTGACCCGACGGGCAGCCTGATAAGCGGATAGGAGCGGCCCGTGTGAAATCGCGGGCCGCTTTTCCGTGTGTGAATGCGAAGTCCGATCGCCGCCAGACCGCCGCCATTGTCGACGGCAGGATCGTCGGCATGGGAAACACGATCGAGGGCAAGGTCGCATTCGTCAGTGGGGGCAGCCGGGGAATCGGCGCCGCCATCGCATGGCGCCTCGCCGCAGAAGGCGCCGACGTGGCGCTGACCTTTCACCAGAACAAAACGCACGCCGACGACATCGTCGAGCGCATCCACCAGACCGGCCGCCGCGCCATCGCCGTGCAGGCCGACAGCGCCGACCCGGACGCGCTCGTCGCCGCGCTGACCCGCACGGTCGCCGAGCTCGGCCGGCTGGACATCCTGGTCAACAACGCCGCGGCCTTCAATACCGGCCTGATCGAGCAGGTCAGCCCGGACGACTTCGAGCAGATGGTCGCGGTCAACGTGCGCGGACCGTTCGTCGCCGCGCAGGCCGCGGTCCGGCACATGACGACCGGCGGCCGGATCATCAACATCGGCAGCAACATGACCGAGCGGGTGCCGTTCCCCGGCTTCTCGCTCTACGCGCTGAGCAAGACCGCGCTGATCGGCCTGACCACGGCCCTGGGCAGGGAACTCGGCCCGCGCGCGATCACCGTGAACCTGGTCAACCCGGGTCCCACGAACACCGACATGAACCCCTCCGACGGCCCGATGGCCGAGACGATCAAGGGGTTCACCGCGCTCGGCCACTACGCGGACCCGGCCGATGTGGCGGCGGCCGTGGCCTACCTGGCCGGCCCGGACGGCCGCTACGTCACCGGCGCCACGCTCAACGTCGACGGCGGTTTCGCCGCCTAGTCCCCGGCGGTGTCCGCGGCCTGCCGGTGCAGGAAGACCAGGAATTCGCGCAGGTCAGCGGCCACCTCGGTGACGTGGTCGGCGTCGTGGACACCGTCGTGCAGACCACCCTCGACCAGGTGCAGCACCGGCTGGCCGGCGTCCGGCAGCGCGAACATCCCGCCACCGCCGTCGGTGCCGAACACCACGATGCGCCGGCCGTCGCTCAACGCCTCCGGAAAACCGTCGAGCGACGGCCGGTGAACCCAATACCCGACATGCACATCCGGAAGGCTCACCTCCCCGACGACGGAATAAAAAATCGACAGATCTTCCGGTACGCCCGGCCATTCCTCATCGGCAGCCGGCCCGCTTATCCGGTGCTCCCCGGGCGCGAATCCGTACCGTTCCTGGAACCCGCCGTTGATCCGCTCGGCAAGCGCCCGCATATCGTCCCGCCACCGCCGCACCCACGCGCTGTCCAGGCTCATTCCTCGCACCTGATGACCCGTTTGCCGAGGGTGTGCCGCCCGGCCAGGTCGGTGTAGGCGCGGACGCCGTCGGTGAGCGGATAACTCGCGGCGAGGTACGGCCGCAGCCGCCCGGCCACGGCGTCGGCGGCCACCTCGGCCATCCCGCCCAGGGACGCGTCCTTGTCCAGCACCACCTGACAGGAGATGTCGTCGCGGCCGATCCATTCCGGTCGGGGAACCGGGAACGTCACGGTGTAGAGCCGCCCGCCCGGTCGGAGCGCACCCGCGATCGGCCCCAGCTCCGTGCCCGGCACGGCGAAGTTGACCGCCACGTCGGCCCCGGCGGGATAGTCCCCGTACCCGATCACCTCGGCCGCGCCCAGTTCCCGCAGCACCGCCTCGTCGTCCGGCGCGCCGGTGGCGATGACCTTGGCGCCGGCCGCGGCGAGCAGTGGGATCAGCGCGGTGCCCATCCCCCCGCTGGCGCCCACCACCAGCACCGTCTCCCCGGCCGCGACCCCCGCGGTGATCGACACGGCGCGAGCGGTCAGGCCGCTGGTGGCCAGCGCGGCCGCGTCGGCGGCGGGCAGGGTCGCGGGCCGGTGCGCGAGGAACGGCGTGCCGGCCTCGACCACGACGTATTCCGCGAGCGTGCCGGTGCCCAGCGCGGGCCGATCGGTGGCGGCCAGCGGGCGCATGACCCGGGGCACGGCATGCCCGAACACCTCGTCGCCGACGGCAAAACCGGTCACGCCGTCGCCCACCTCGGTGACCGTCCCGGCGAAGTCGTTGCCGAGCACGTGCGGGAACGTCAGCTCGATCATGGAACGCAGGTCGCCGCGGGGCAGTGCCAGGTCGCCCGGATTGAGCGCGGCCGCCGCGACCCGGATCTGCACCTGGCCGTCACCGGGCCGCGGGATCGGCAGGTCGGCGACGGTGAACGTCGCGGGCGGGCCGTAGTCGGTGGCTACCAGTGCCTTCATGGCACGCGACGGTAGGGAGCGCCGGATCGGACGGTCAACCGATTAAGAGGTGGAGCGCCACTTCTGGTTGCGCTGCCAGGTGCAGTCGCGCAGGCGCACCGTCCCGTACCCCAGAGAATTTATGTTTTCCTCGGTCAGGCACGCGCCGGAGGCCTCGCTGCGCAGCACCGTCACGAACGACCATTCCTGGGCCGGATCACCGCCGTCGCACGCCGCCACCCGCATCACCGCACGCTCCGCGCGGACGCAGTTCTCCCCGTTGTAGAACGTGCCGGCGCTGGCCTGGAACCAGGTCTGCCCGGGGGTGTCGCCGCCGCAGGGCCGGGTGCTGACGACCGTGCCGATCGTCCCGCCGGTCAGGCACCGCGCGCTGTCCGCCCGGGTGACGATCCAGCCCTGGTGCAGCGGCGGCGGTGCCGGGATCGGCGCGGCCGCCACCATGCCGGTGGTCGCGGTGGCGAGAAGGCGGGTGATTCGACGCATAGGTTGTGACTGTAGGAATGCGGTACCGGTCGCCGCAGCAGAATCGCCGGGACCGCGGTGGGTCGCGGCCCATGCCGCGACGCACCCAAAGGCGGGGCATCGGTTCACCCCGCCTTTGGTACGAAGGACAGCCGACCGGTCGCCCCGGCCCGCCTGCCTCCGGTTACTTCTTGTGGGCGGCAGGCGCCGCGCTCTCCTGTCCGGCCTCGTCGGCCGCGCCCTGCTCGTCCTGACCGGCCGCGTCGTCACCGGCGGCGGCGTCGTCGCCGGCCGCGCCCTGCTCGCCCGCGTTCTGGTCCTCGGCGGCGCCCTGGTCGTCAGCGGCGCCGGCACCGGCCGCCACCACGGCCTTCGCGTCGGCGAGGGCCAGGCACGCCTGCAGCAGGGTGGCCTGTGCCGAGGTCACCGCGGCTGCCGCGGCGTCGTTCGCCGCCGCACCCTGGTCGCCCGCGTTCTGGTCCTCGGCAGCACCCTGCTCGCCGGCAGCGCCCTGCTCCTCCGCGGCACCGGCCGCGTCGTCGGCGGCAGCCTCGGACGGCTCGGCGGCGGCGCCCTTGTCCGCGGCCTTGCCGGCCTTGCCCTTCAGCGACTTCACGTACTTCTTCGCCAGCTTCTTGTTCGCGGCCTTGTTCTCCGCCGCGCTCTGCTCGGCGGCAGCCCCGGCCTGTTCGCCGGCGGCCGCGGCGGCGTCCAGCGCGAACTGGTCGCACGACGCCTCCAGGGCCTGCGCCGAGGCGACCGCCGCCTGGCCCGCGTCCTGTTCCGCCGCGACCGGCTTCAGCTCCTCGCCGTCGCAGACCACACTGCCCGCGTTCACCTGCAGGTCCTGGCATTGAGAGACGTCGAACTGCTGACCGTCCACGCTCACCAGGTTGGCTGCCTTGGGCTGGGTGCTCGCGTTCGCGAGCTGAACCCCGGCCACTCCGGTGGCCACCAGCACCCCCGCGACCACTACCGCGCCGATCGTCTTCCGCCGGTTCCCCGGGTTGCCCTGGTTGCGTCGGTACGTGCGCGACCTCATGATCACTCCTCGTCGTTGGCCGTCGATGTTCACCGGTTGGGGGGCCATACGGGGCCTGCGGCGTGGGCGGTTCAACGCGGTTTCGCCGGCGGCCCTCCCGGAGCCCCTCGAAGCGGTCACAAAAGCGCAGGTCAGAGGCGTGTTCCGCAACCGCTGAAAAAATTTGCCGGATTCGAGCGAACGGGTGGTGGCGATACGCCGGATTCCGTCCGCGGCGACCGGAACCGGTCACTCCGGCATGATCACGGGTATGGAACCGGTGGATGTCGCCCGTGAACTCGTCGCTGATCGCTTCCCGGACGCCGCGTGGGCGCTGCTGACCGGCAGTGTGGTCGGACCGCACCGGACCGCCGGTTCCGATCTGGACATCGTGGTGATGGACGAGTCCGATCCGGGGCATCGGGAGAGCCTGCGCTACCGGGGCTGGCCGGTGGAGTTGTTCGTGCACACCCGGGAACGGCTCGACGGTTTCCTGGAGCGGGAGAAGGCCCAGCGCAAGCCGAGCGCGCACCGGATGCTGGCGCACGGCGTGGTCCTGTTCGGCGACCCGGGCGACCTGCCGGCCCGGTGTGCGCGGGTGCTCGCCGAGGGCCCGGGCCGGTTGACCGGCGCCCAGCACGACTGGCTGCGCTACAGCCTGACCGACGGCCTGGACGACCTCCAGCACGCGACCGACCCGGGTGAACGCACCGTGATCGCCGCTGGACTGTGGACCGGCACCGGCGAGGCGGTGCTGTCGCTGGCCGGCCGGTGGGTCAGCTCCGGCAAGTGGCTGCTGCGTGAGCTGCGCGAACACGACCCGGAGTTCGCCGAGCGCTGGCTCGCGGCGCGGGACGACCCGGCCGCGCTCGCCGTCGAGGTGCTGGCGAGCGCGGGCGGCCCGCTGTTCGAGGGGTACCGGGCGGACTAGCCGTGATCATGTCCGGTAGGTGCGGGTGGCTGACGGCCGCGGCCTGACCGTGCTCAGCGGCGGCGGCTGAGCGCCACCCCGACCAGGGCGATCGCCCCGCCGGCCAGGGCCAGGGGATGGGGAGTTTCGGACAGCAGCGGCCACGCCATCAGGATGGTCAGCGGCGGCACCAGGTAGGTGGTGACGCCCAGGCGCCCGGCGTTCATCCGGGTCAGCGCGTACGCCCAGGTGCCGAACGCCACAGCGGTCGGCACCACGCCGAGATAGACCACCCCGGCGATCGAGCCGGCCGGCGCGTCGCGCAGGTCGTCGATCAGCCCGCCGGTGAACGGCAGCGTCGTGATCATGCCAACCGTGCAGGCCATCTGGGTCACCTGCAGCGCGGGCAGCCGGCGCAGCGCGGGTTTTTGCAGGGTGACACCGATCGCCCAGGCGGCGGCCGAGAGCAGGCAGAGCGCGACGCCGAGCGGGTCGGCGGCGGTGTCGCCGTGCCCGGCGAAGCCGATCAGCAGCACGCCGCAGAACGCCACGCCGATGCCGATCAGCAGGCTGCGCGGGAAGCCCTCGCCGAGGAACGCGCCCGCCAGCAGAGCGATCAAAATCGGACCGACGTTGACGAGCATGGCCGAGGTGCCGGCGTCCAGGCGCTGCTCGGCGGCGTTCAGCGCCACGTTGTAGAAGCCGAACCAGACGATCCCGCAGCCGATCACCAGAGCCCACTCGCGCCCGGTCGGTTTCACCCAGCTGCGGGTGGCGAGCAGGGCGAGGGTGAGCGCGATCGTCCCGGTGGCGAGGCGGCCGAGCGCGAGCGGGCCGGCGTCGAAGTGGGCGTGCACGGCGCGGATCGCGACGAACGCGGAGGCCCAGGCGGTGATGGTGATCAGGACCGCGACGAGCACGGTGACGGGCGGGCGGACGCGGGTGTCGGACACGGCGGGGACGGACATGGGGTCACCGTAGAGCCGGAACAGTTCGGCCGTCGCCGCAGTATCGCGACGCCGGCCGGGGATCACCGGGCGCGGGCGCCGAGCAGGGCGCTCAGGCCGCCGGCCCGCTGCAGTTTCTGCCAGCCGAGGCGGATGCCACCGAGCGCCGCGAGGGTCGACTGGATCAGCACCAGATACATCAGCTGGCGATAGACGAACTGCTGGAGCGGCACCCGCCAGATCGGCCGCAGCGATTCCGCGTCGAGCCGGAACGCATAGACCGTGCTGAGCACCTGGACGGCCAGCACGGTGAACCAGGCGAGCACCGTTTCGGCCGGATTAAGGAACAGCAGACCGTAAATCAGGAAAACGTCGATGAGGGGCGACAACAACGGCATCAGGGTCTGGAACAACGCGAGATTGAGCAATCCCCGCCGTCCGAAACTGCCCTTCTCCACCACCGCCCGGCGGTGCTTCCACATCGCCTGCATGGTGCCGTAACTCCACCGGTAGCGCTGCCGCCACAACTGCCCGACGGTGGCCGGCGCCTCGGTCCAGGCCCGCGCCCGCTCCTCGTAGACCACCCGCCAGCCGGCCCGGACGATCGCCATGGTCAGGTCGGTGTCCTCGGCCAGGGTGTCGTCGCTGAGCCCGTCGACCTGCCGCAACGCCTCGGTCCGGAACGCGCCGACGGCACCCGGGACGGTCGCCATGCAGCCCATCACGTCCTGCGCGCGCCGGTCGACGCTGAAGCCGACCACGTACTCGATGTGCTGCCAGAGCGCGATCATCCCGGTCCGGTTGGCGATCTTCGCGTTGCCGGCGACCGCCCCGATCGCGGGGTCGGCGAACGGCTGGACCAGCAGGCGTACGGTGTCCGGCTCGAACACCGTGTCGCCGTCCATCATCACCACGACGTCGGTGTCCGCGGCCGCGATGCCGGCGTTCAGGGCGGCCGGCTTGCCACTGTTCGGCTGGCGGAGCACGGTCACGCCGGGCAGCCCGAGGGCCTCGGCGATCTCGGCGGTGCCGTCCGTGGACCCGTCGTCGACCACGATGATCCGTACCGGATGGGTGCTCGCCACCAGCGAACCGAGAGTGTCGGCGATGCATTCCTTCTCGTTGTAGGCCGGCACGATCACCGTGACCGGCTCGGTGAACGCCGGCCCCCAGCGGTGCCCGGAACGGCCGCGGCGGGCGTGCCGCCGGCCCAGGACCAGCATGAACAGCAGCCGCGCCACGGTCAGCACCCCGAAGATCAGCAGCAGCCCGGAGAACCACGCCGACACGTGCGTGGCGATCTGCACCGCGCTGACCAGGCCGAGCCCGAGCGCCTGCTCACCAGCTGTCGCGTCCGGGTTGACCGTCGCCATCCCGGAGACCGCGGCCACCGTGGTGAACGTGTACCCCTCGGCGAGCAACGCCGGGATCACCTCGCGCAGCGCGTCGGCGGTCAGCGACCGGTCCCCGCCGCCGTCGTGGAAGAGCAGCACCGCCCCCGCGCCGTCGTCCGGAGTCACCGCCTCGACGATGTCGTCGACGGTGACGTCCTGTTCCCAGTCCCGGCTGTCCAGGTCGTTGACCACGGTGAGGTAGCCCTGCTCACCCATGTCCTGCATGACGGCCCAGCTGTCGTCGTCCAGCGCGGCCACCGTCGACGAGTACGGCGGCCGGAAGATCACGCTGGTCACCCCCGCCGCGCCGGCCAGCGCGAGCTGGGTCTCGCGCATCTCGACGGTGCGCCGCCACTCGCTCGCCCCGGACAGCTCGGGGTGGGTGTAGGTGTGGATGCCGATCTCGTTGCCCGCCTCGGCGACCTGTCTGACCAGGTCCGGGTACTCGCTGATCTGTGAACCGATCATGAAGAACGTGCCGGTGACGCCGTACTCGGCGAGCACCTCGAGGATCTCCGGGGTGTACTCCGGGTCGGGCCCGTCGTCGAAGGTGAGCACGATCTGCTTGTCCGGCACCGACACGCTGGTGGTCGTGGTCCCGTCGGTCGCGATGATCGGCCCGCCGGTGAGCGCCTCGGCCGGCACCTGCGAGGTCTGCGTGGTGGCCGCGGTCGCCCCGTCCTGGGTGAATTCACCCTGAACGAGTCCGTTCACCAGAAGAATGCTCGCGAACAAACTGATGAGCACGGCGAAAACGATCCATCGTGGACGCGGCCGGTGAATTCTCCTCGGTTCCTTCGGCACAGTTTCCCTTTCGTTTCCGGAACGGCCCGGAATCCCTGGGTCAGGAACCTAGAAATGCAATCTTGGCGGGCCCTGTGCGCGACCCGGCCCGCTTCTGTGCGAAAAAGTGACAGTGCGTATCCGTGGCGATTACCGAAATGGTGCCGGAATTCTGGGACCATGCGGCATGACTGTCCTTCGCACGGTGGCCACCGCCGATCTCACATCGAGCGATCGTGCCCGTCTGCGCGCCCTGCTCGACGACGCCTTCGCCGGCAACTTCGACGACCACGACTGGGAGCACACCCTCGGCGGGTTGCACATCCTGATCTCTGTGGACGGCACCCTGATCGCGCACGGCGCGGTGGTGCAGCGCCGCTTCCTGCACCAGGGCCGCTCCTGGCGGTGCGGCTACGTCGAAGCGGTCGCCGTGCACCCGGCCCACCGGCGCCGCGGCTTCGCCACCGCGGTGATGACCGAGGCCGAACGCATCATCGACCACGGCTACGCCCTCGGCGCCCTGTCAGCGTCCCGGGCCGGCCGCGCGCTCTATCTGACCCGAGGCTGGCACCTGTGGCCAGGCGGCACGGCGGTAGTCGCCCCCACCGGCATCCGCCGCACCGAGGAAGACGACGACAGCACCCTGGTCCGCCCCGTCCCCGACGGCACCCCGCTCAACGAGGCCGCCCTCTTGATCTGCGACTGGCGCGACGGCGACGTCTGGTAGCACCAGCGTCGCTGGCCGGGGCGTTGGGTTCGAGCTGGTTGCTAGGGGTGTCTCGGAGGTGCGGAGGCACCTCTGGGAACCAGCCGGGGGAGCTCGAGGCGGCGGGCCATCTCGGTCACCGGCAGGGCGGGGTTGGCGGCGGCGAAGCCGCGCAGCTCAGGCTCGTCGAGCAGGGCGACGATCCGGGCCACCGGAAGGTGCCGGGACCGGGCCGCGGCCCGGCGGACCTCCTGGTCCGGGTCGGTGAGCAGGTCCTCCAGCAGGGCCGGATCGGCTTGCGGATCGTAGGTGGCGAGCAGGCGCACGGCGGGGGAGTCATGCGTGGCGAACCGGGCCAGCCCGGCCACCGGGAAGTCCGCGTGCCGCAGCATCCGGATGCCGCAGCCGCACCTCCCGGCATGCGGCCGATCCAGGTAGGACTCCAGCATCAGCGCCGGCGGCACGACGGCGGGGTGGAACCGGCCCACCCGCATCCGGACCTCGCGGTCGGTGTCGCCGGCCAGCCCCGCCGCCAGCGCGGCCGGCAGCCGGGAGTCCTCGGCGGCCCGCCGGCGCAGCAGCGGGTTGACCGAGGTCGCCCAGCGGGCGAGCACCTCGCGGGACGGCTTCGGATAGTGCCTGTCGGAGCCCGCGCTGCCCGGGTCGATGTCGATGGCGGACAACTGCTCCTCGGTCAGCACCGGGTGCAGGGAGACCGCGGTCCGGACCGACGGGTCCGGGTCCGCGCCGAGGCGGACCGCTTGGGCCGCGGTCAGCTGCCGGCGGCCCGCGAACGCCCGCCGGACGGCCGGGAGCGGATGGGCGAGCAGAGCCGCGACCGCCTCCGGCGGCAGGTGATCGTTATAGGTCAGCACCGCCAGGTCATCCTCGTCACCCTCGGCGAGCACCCGGGCCAGCAGCTCGGGGGAGAGCGGCGCGGTCAGCACGCTGCCGCGTCGCATCCCGCGGATGCCGTCGAGGTCGGCTGCCGTGCTCGGCCGGGCCCGTTCGGTCAGGATGGCGGCCATCCGGGACCGGACCGTCGCGGACCGGTCCCGGAGCAGGATCTCCCGCAGGTCGGGGTCGACACTGCCGAAGACGCAGGCCGCTGTCCGGAACCGATCGTCCGGGTGCCGGGTGAGCAGGGCCACCAGCCGCCGGTCGCGGGTGGCTTCCTCCATCAGCTCGCCGATCAGTTCCGGGTCGGTGAGCATCCCCCGTTCGCTCCAGCTCAGATACCGCTCCAGGATCCGCGACAACGCGGACTCCGGGCGGGGCAGGTCGCGGACGTTCTGGATCCATTGCCGGACCAGCGGGTCCGGGTCGTCGTGCAGCCGCAGCCGGATCTCCGCGGCGACCGATCGGTTGCCGGCGAGAGCGGCGCGTACCCACGGATCGGGGTGCCCGGCCATCGCGGTGACGGCCGTGGCGGGCAGTGGCTCGCGCTCGGCGAGCCCGTCGGCCGCGGCCCCGCTGTGCTCCGCGATGAGCCGGAGCAACAGAGGGCCGGGCAACGCGGGATTCACCGCGAGGCCCTCCAGCACGGCGTCCGGCTCCGGCAGGGCCGGCCAGTGGCGTTTCATGTGTGACGAACGGCTCCAGGCCTCACCCGCGTGCATCCGGCCCCCTGACGGATCGACGTGAGTGCCAGCGTAAGGCGGCGAAAGTGCTGGTCAAGAGGGCTTTTCGCCCGATCGTCGCGGGTCTGGCGGGTCCGGTAGGCTGGACCTGGCATCCGAAATCCCCCACGGCGGATCTCAGTCGTGGACGGGGGAGGCTCACGTCGTACCCGGGAAAGAACAAGGACCACCGTCGGCCGCAAGCGATGCGGTTGGTTCGGCGCCGCAGGCGCAGCGGTCTCAACCCCGATTTTGTACGGAGTGAAAGCGGCCGTTCTCCGCAGCGTCGCCCGGGTCCGGTCCCGGTGCTGCGTGAGCGTGTCGTGGTGATCACCCGCAGGTCGCGGGGTGCCCCAGGTTCGTCGGGCGCCGCGACGGCGGGCACAATGGGAGGGTTGTTGCCGTGGGGATGTCAGGAGGAACGGTGGCGCTAGAGGTACGGCCGAAGGAGTGCGTCGTCGCAGTCGACGGCCCGTCCGGCTCAGGCAAGTCCACCGTCTCCCGTCGTCTGGCGACCGCGGTCGACGGCGTGTATCTGGACACCGGCGCGATGTACCGCGCGGTGACCTGGGCGGTGCTGCAGGCCGGTGTGGATCTGACCGATCCGGACGCCATCGCGAAGATCGCGCTGGAGACCGAGTTGTCAATCGGCACCGACCCGGCGGCACCGCATTTCGCCGCCAACGGGACGAATGTCGACGAACCCATCCGGGGCGCCGAGGTGACCGGAGCGGTCTCCGCCGTGGCCGCGGTGCCGGCGGTCCGCAAACACCTGGTCGCGCTGCAGCAGGCGATCATCGCGTCGCAGCCGCGGATCATCGTCGAGGGCCGGGACATCGCCTCGGTGGTCGCGCCGGACGCTGATCTGAAGGTTTATCTGACCGCCTCGGCCGCCGCCCGCGCCGCGCGGCGCAGCGCCGAGGACGCCACCGATGTGGCGGCCACCGAAGCGGACCTGGCGCGCCGCGACAAGCTGGACTCCAGCCGTGCTACCGACCCGCTGCGCCAGGCCTCCGACGCCCTCGAGGTGGACACCACCGGAATGGGTATCGACGAGGTCGTGCAGCACCTCCTGAGTCTGCTCGACAGCAAGGTAAGTAAGTGACTGAATTCCCCGCCGGCCTCGACATCAATGATTTCGAGGGCGGGATCGACTACGCCTCTGACTCCTCATCGCCGATCGATGACGAGTCCCATACCGGACCGGTGCCGGTCGTCGCCGTCGTCGGCCGCCCCAACGTCGGCAAGTCGACGCTGGTCAACCGCATCATCGGCCGCCGCCAGGCGGTCGTCGAGGACGTTCCCGGGGTGACCCGGGACCGGGTGCCCTACGACGCGCAGTGGACCGGTCGCCGGTTCACCGTCGTCGACACCGGCGGCTGGGAACCCGACGCCAAGGACCGGGCCGGCGCGATCGCCGCCCAGGCCGAGATCGCGGTGCAGACCGCCGACGTGGTGATCTTCGTCGTGGACGTCACGGTCGGCGCCACCGACGTCGACGAGGCCGCGGTGAAGATGCTGCGGCGCAGCCACAAGCCGGTCATCCTGATCGCCAACAAGGCCGACAACCAGAACCTCGAGCTCGAGGCGGTGTCGCTGTGGTCGCTCGGTCTCGGCGAGCCGCACCCGATCTCGGCGCTGCACGGCCGCGGCTCCGGTGACCTGCTCGACGACATCCTCCGCGCGCTGCCGCCCACCCCGCCGATCATCGAGGGCGCCCCGCGTGGCCCGCGCCGGATCGCGCTGGTCGGCCGGCCCAACGTCGGCAAGTCCAGCCTGCTCAACCGGATGGCCAAGGAGGAGCGCGCGGTCGTCGACTCGGTCGCCGGCACCACCGTCGACCCGGTCGACAGTCTGGTCGAGATGGACGGCGAGATCTGGCAGCTGGTCGACACGGCGGGCCTGCGCAAGCGCGTCCACCAGGCATCCGGCACCGAGTACTACGCTGCCCTGCGTACCGCCGGCGCCGTCGAGGCCGCCGAGGTCGCCGTCGTCCTGCTGGACGCCGGCGACGTGATCAGCGAGCAGGACCAGCGAGTGATCACCCAGGTGATCGAGTCCGGTCGCGCCCTGGTGATCGCCTTCAACAAGTGGGACCTGGTCGACGAGGACCGCCGGTTCTACCTGGACAAAGAGATCGACCGTGACCTCAAACGAGTGACCTGGGCGATCCGCGTCAACATCTCGGCCAAGACGGGCCGCGCGGTCGACAAGCTCGCGCCTGCCGTCCGCCGTGCGCTGGCGGGCTGGGAGCAGCGGGTTCCGACGGGCGCGCTGAACCAGTGGCTGACCGCGTTGACGCAGGGCACGCCGCACCCGGTTCGTGGTGGGCGGGCGCCTCGCGTGCTGTTCGCGACCCAGGCGGGAGCTGCTCCGCCGCGGTTCGTGCTGTTCACGACCGGGCCGTTCGACGCCGGGTACCTGCGGTTCATCGAGCGCAAACTCCGTGAGGAGTTCGGGTTCGAGGGGACGCCGATCGAGATCTCGGTGAAGCCGAGGAAGAAGACCGGGCCGGGGGGTCGCGGGAAAGCGCATGGGTGAGGTTGGTAAGCTTTAGGAGATGTCGCGCGGGGCTGAGGTTCCGGGCGGGATCGGGCTGTAGCGCAGCTTGGTAGCGCACTTGACTGGGGGTCAAGGGGTCGCAGGTTCAAATCCTGTCAGCCCGACATCGAGAGGGTCTCTGCAGGTCAGAGGCCCTCTTTTGTTGTCTTGGTACGTCTTGCCGGGTCGAGCACGCCGCTTGTAGACCCCTTGACTCGGCAGGTGACCAGAGATGCCCCTATTCAACCTCAGCTCCCTCCTCAAAGGCCTGGAGGGAACCGACTGGGCGAACTTCATCCGCGACTGGGACCGCACGCTTCGGGCCGCGAATCACCCGGAAACGACCCGATACAACTATCTTCTGGCCGCAACACAATTGGCCCGGTATCTGCGCTCACCGGAATCCGAGTACGCCGCCTCCGGCGCCGCGACCGACCCGACCGTGGTAAAGAAGCATCACGTCGAGATGTTCCAGTCCTGGATGATCGAGACCCGGTCTGCGCGCGGCGGCCGGCGACGTGGCCGCCGCCGACACCCGGCCGGCTCGACCACCCGCTGCTCGCCGCGGTCGTGCCGCTCGGCGACCGCGACGAGTGGATGTTCACCGGCCGGGTGTCGGCGCAGGCGCAGCCGTGGCTGGCCGACCACTCGGTGTTCGGCGCCGTGGTGATGCCCGGCGCCGCCCTGGTGGAGCTGGCCGCGGCGACCGGCGAGCAGCTCGGCGCGCCGGTGGTGGACGAGCTGGTGCTGCAGGCGCCACTGGTGCTGGCGGCCGACGAGGCCCGGCTGCTGCAGGTCCGGGTGGGCGAGGTCGACCCGGACGGCCGCCGCGAGGTGGCGATCTACTCCCGGCAGCCGCACGCCACGGTGGCCGACGCCTCCCGGGTCAGCTGTCACGCCCGCGGCTGGCTCGGCACGGCCCCGGCGGCGGCGCTGCCGTTCCCGCCGTCCTGGCCGCCCGCCGGCGCCACCCCGGTGCCGGTGGACGCCCTGTACGGGCGCCTGGCCGAGGCCGGATGCGAGTACGGGCCGATCTTCCAGGGCGTGCGGGCGGCGTGGCGCGACGGCGCCGACGTCTACACCGAGCTGACCGTGCCGGACGAGGCCGGCGCCGGTTTCGGTGTGCATCCGGCGCTGCTCGACGTGGCGCTGCACGGAGCCCTGCTCGACAAGCAGGCCGGATCGGCCACCGATCTGCCGTTCTCGTGGTCCGGCGTGCTGCTCGGCTCCGGGAGCGGCCGGGCGCGGGCGCGGATTTCCCGGGTGGACGACACCACCGTGAGGATCGACGTGGTGGACGACGCCGGCGCGCTCGTCGCCACCGTGGCGAAACGATCTTCCTCGGGCCGCCTGGCACCGGCAAGACGATGCTGGCCATCGGGCTGGGGATCCGGGCCTGCCAGGCCGGGCACCGGGTCGCGTTCGCCACCGCCTCCGACTGGGTCGCCCGGCTCGCGACCGCCCACCAGCAAGGCCGGCTCCAGGCCGAGATCACCAAACTCGGCCGCACCCCGCTGCTGATCGTGGACGAGGTCGGCTACATCCCGTTCGAACCCGAAGCCGCCATCCTGTTCTTCCAACTGGTCTCGGCCCGCTACGAACGCGCCAGCCTCATCGTCACCAGCAACAAACCCTTCGGCCGCTGGGGCGAGGTCTTCGGCGACGACGTCGTCGCCGCCATGATCGACCGGCTCGTGCACCACGCCGAGGTCGTCTCCCTCAAAGGCGACAGCTACCGGCTACGCAACCGCGGCGATCTGGGCCGGGTCCCCGCCGCCAAACACGACAACTGACCGGCCGCCCAGCTCAGAATGGGTGCACCGCAGCGGTCAACACGACCGGCACCCCGCTGCACCGCCGGACCGCCCGCAACCGGGTCACACCGTCATCGTCGAGCACCGGCACCGGATCACAGCCCTCGCCCGCAGGCAACGCATCCGCCCACGCCGTGAACACCCGCCGTCCCGGACCCGCATCCACCTCGCACAGTTCCGCGTGACCGATCAGCGCCCGTGACGTGACCGTCCAGATCAGCACCGGCAACTCACGGTGCTCCTCTGCGCGCGGCCGAGCAGAGCCACGAAGCCCGGCTGCTACACCTCGCGCACGGGCTTGCCCTGCGGGCGAACGGTGAGTGGCGGGCCGCCCGCCGCGAGTTCCGGGCCGCCGTGGAACTCGCCGTCCTGCGCTCGCAGCGGCTCCTCTTCCAGTACGAGCTGACGATCACGGCCGCGCTGGAGTTTCCCGGCGAGGTCACCCAGGCGGTGCTGGAGTCGCTGCGCAGTCACGTCGAGGCGCTGTGGCAGCTGCGGATGGACCGGCGCACGATGCTGCGACAGGCCTACCGCGCCGCCCGCACGACCGCCGACCTGGCCGCGGCCACGGACGCGCTGACCGGGCTCGGCAACCAGCGGATGTTCGACCGCCGGGTCACCACGGCCACGACCGGCGGTCGCTGCTGCTCATCGACGTGGACCACTTCAAGGCGATCAACGACCGTTACTCGCACGGCGTCGGCGACCGGGTGCCGGGCGAGATCGCCGCGGTGCTGCGCTCGCACTGCCGGCACGACGAGGTGGCGATCCGCTTCGGCGGCGACGAGTTCGCGGTGTTCCTGGCCGTCGGCGAGGAGGAGGCCCGCCAGATCGCGGAGCGGATCCGCCGGGTGATCCTGGCCCGGGACTGGAGCACGATCATGCCGGGCCTGACGGTGACGCTGAGCATGGGCCTGGCCGCGTGCCGGGCCGGGATCTTTACGACCGGGCGGACGCCCACCTCTACGTCTCCAAGCGCGGCGGCCGCAACCGGCTGGCCGCGGACGCCGCTGCCTGAACATCGCGTAGTGCGAGGGGAGGAACGTCTTGCTCCAGACGTGACCTATTCCCACGTCCGCGGTGTTCATCCGTTCAGCCGCTACCGACGCCCGGGGCCGTCCTAGAGACTGCCTTGGAAGTGGAATGACCCTATTGCAGTGCTGTTGGGGTCAAAGCGAGGGTCCTGCGGTGGGTTCGCCGTTGGGGGAGGGCGATTACAATTTCTATGGCTTCGGCAACCGTCTCTTCGGATAGCGTCTCAGTTCGCCCGGGAGTCGGCATGCTTGCCCTCTTCCCGTCGATGAAGTACAAGGCTTGGTACGCCTTGGGCGAGCTCGTTGACAACGCGATTCAGAGCTATCGAGCCAACAAGGACGCTCTCCAGAGTCTTTACCCGGCCTTCCGGTTGCGCATCGAGATCCAGGTCGTGAACGATTCGATCATTGTCCGGGACAATGCGGCCGGTATCCGAGCCGCCGACATCCCCCGAGCGTTCGCGCCAGCGCAGCCTCCGCCGGACCGAACTGGCCTGTCGCAGTTCGGTATCGGGATGAAGAGCGCTGCGTGCTGGTACGCCCGGAAGTTCACGGTGCAGACGTCTGCCCTCGGCGAGAGCACCCAACGAGTCGTGGAGATCGACATCCCGAAGATCCTCGAGACGCGAAGTGACGAGGTGCGGGTCGAGGTCTTTCCTGCTGATCCACGTACGCACGGGACGATTGTCACGCTCCACCATCTGAATCAGCCCACACCTACCGGACGCACGCTTGGCAAGATTCGAAGCTACCTCGGCAGCATCTATAGATCCTTTCTCCGTTCTGGAGAGATCGAGCTGATCGTGCACAACGAGGCCCTCGCGTATCGCGAGCCGACTATTCTCGCCGCTCCCCGCTGGGACACCCCGAAAGGGCCGGTGGAAGTCTGGAAGAAAGACATCGACGTGCTCCTGGGCTCTGGCCGCCAAATCACAGGCTGGGTCGCCATCCGGGAGAAGGGCTCGACGATTGAAGCGGGCCTCTCCCTGCTCTACCGGGGCAAAGTTGTGGTCGGCGCCGGAAGCATGGCGAAGGACACGGAGGGCAGCTATCGGCCGGACAGCATCTTCGGCCGGTCGAACTCCTTTGCCTATCAGCGCATCTTTGGCGAGCTCGACGTCTCCGAGCTGGGTGTTGCGTACTCAAAGGACGACGTCATCTGGGGCGGTGACGAGGATGCCTTTATCGAGTCACTGCATGATGCCCTCGACGCAGAGCCGCTTCCGTTGCTTCGTATGGCGAACGGCTTCCGGAAATCGGAGCACGGCCGCGAGGAGATCGACGTCGAGGCTGAGGTGCAGCGGGCGGTCAATGCCAGTGCTTCAGCTGCCGCGCAGTCCTTGACCGCACCATCCCAACGCGATGACATCGCCCGCCTCGACCTGCCGATGCAGCGCGCTGTGTCGAACGGCAATGAGCCCGACCGTCCGATCTCGGCCGAGATCGTCATCCCGCAGTCCTTCGGCGTCTCGGCACGATTCGAGGTCGTGAACGAGCCCTTTGACACCAGCCTGATCCGGATCGTCCGAGAGGACGGAACGGAGGTCATCAGGGTGAATCGGGCGGCGCCGTTCATGCGATCCTTCGCCAGTCTGCCGGACGGAGACATAGAGCCGATTCTGCGCCTGTGCCTCGCCGTCGCGCTCGCGGAGATCCAGGCACGCAATGCTCCCCAAGGCCGGGCTTCGACGCTGCGCACAGCGCTGAACAAGCTTCTTGAAGGCCCGCTTTCGCAAAGGATTCCGACCGCATTATGAGTAGCTATGTCAAGGCCATCGTGTCGTCCGATGACAATGGAGAGTTCCTCCCTGCCGTCGGTGAGCAGGCGCAACGGGTGCTCTCCGGGCTTCCGGAGGAGGCACAGCTAAGCATTCGCGAGGAATCGCTGCGTGTGCTCGCACGCTGCGGAAGCGCACGAGATGAGTGGTCCGCTGCTCAGCTGGTGGTGGGGGAGGTGCAGAGCGGCAAGACGCTGTCCTTCACCACCGTGATGGCTCTCGCCCGTGACAACGACTACCCGCTGATCGTCGTGCTCGCCGGGACCAAGAACAATCTACTCACGCAGACTGAGAAGCGGCTCAAGCGCGATCTCAATGTGTACGGTGACGGCGGCCTGAACCCGTGGCGGACGTGGACGAACCCTACCGCTGCGGATACCGACAGCCTGCTACGACTGCTGCAGGAGTGGTCCGACCCGGCGTTCTCGGCCGATGAGCGACAGACGGCCGTACTTTTCGTGCTCAAGCACGCAGGCCGTCTGGATGCGTTGACCAACCTGCTGAACGAGGTCTTCGACAAGCGCATGGCGCGTCCGGTGCGGGCGTTGGTCATCGACGATGAGGCCGACCAGGCGAGCTTGAACATCAAAGCGGCCAAGGGGCAGGAGAGCACCGTCTATGCCGCTGTGCAGGGAATGCGGGCTGCGCTGGCTCGCCACGTCTACTTGATGTACACGGCGACGCCGCAAGCGCCGTTGCTCATCTCGATTGCGGATGCCCTCTCCCCGGAGAAGGTGACCATGCTTGCCGCGGGTCACGACTACGTAGGCGGTGCGGATCTCTTCGCGGACCAGTCCTCACAGTTCGTGCGGCAGATCACCGAGCAGGACATGGTCGCGGCGCTCGACCCGTCCGCCGAGGCTGCGCCTCGATCGCTCGCCGATGCCCTGGCCTTCTGGGCGCTGGCGCTGGTGGTCGCTCAGCGGCGGAATGGCCCGCGGCCATTGGCGATGCTGGTGCACCCGGCATCAACGAAGGACCTGCACAAGAAGTACGACGAGTGGGTCAAGGCGATCCTCGACGACTGGCGTGAGGTGCTGCGCGACGAGGACGACGTTGCCTACGGTGAGCTGTTGGATGACACCTTCGTGCCGGCGTATGAGGACCTTGCGCGGACGGTGCCCGAGCTTCCGTCCTACCAGGAGGAGCCAACACACCTGAGAAGCATGTTGAGTACCGCTCGGGTGTATCTGAATCGGGTCGAGCAGCGCGTCGTCAACAGCGAGACAGCGGCGGAGATCCCCGAGGAGGAGTGGAAGACGTTCCCGGGCTGGATCGTGATCGGCGGGAACAAGCTGGACCGGGGCTTCACCGTGCAGAGCCTCGCGGTGACCTATATGCCGCGCGGCCCGGGTGTGGGCAATGCGGACACCATCCAGCAGCGAGGGAGGTTCTTCGGTTACAAGCGGCCGTATCTCGACCTGTTGCGTGGATGGTTCTCCGCCGACCTGGCCCGCATCTTCAAGCAATATGTCGAGCATGAGCATTCCATGCAGGCGCAGCTCCGCGAGGTTGACCAGAAGGGATCTTCACTCAAGGAATGGCGCCGGAAGCTGCTTCTCGACCCGGATCTGCGGCCGACCCGGCAACAGGTGATCACCCTCTCGTCGGAGACCGCGGTCGTCGGGAAGAGCAAGTTCCCGTTCCGCCAGGAAGATCTCTACTTTGAGGGCCTGGCCACCGACAACGCTGGCCTGCTGACTGAGGTCAGCAAGCTGTTGGAAAGGCTCGGATCGCCCGATCAGAGGGATCAGCGGCCTGGCCCGGAGCACGGCCGACACCACATCGCTCCCTGGAACTACGCAGAAGCCATGCAGCTCATCGAGGCCTGGGCGTGCTCGCCGGTGGAGCGCGAGCAGCTCGACCGTCTTCTCTTCCTCATCGCCGCGGTTCAGGACGGTGTAGTCGACAAGCCGCTCCAGGTGGTCGTCATGGGGATGGACAACCTCGAGCCCCGTAATCGATCACGCTCAGTGTCCAACTCACTCAGCATCTCTCGCCTTTTCCAGGGCCGTGCCTCGACGCAAGACAGGTACCCGGGCGATGAGGCGTTTCGTGAGCCGACCGCAATCACCGTGCAGGTTCATATGGTCGATCCGCAGGGCTCGGGCACCGGTCCCGTGCCGGCACTGGCCGTCGGCATTCCTGACGGGTGGGAGCGCCGTGTCTACTGGGAGCTTCCCAGATGATTGACGATGTCGCTCTGCGATCCGCCCTGCAGAAGGTTGATCCCGCCATTGCCCAGCAGACCGGTGGCGTGGTGCTTTCCATGCCCCTCGGTCGCAGTGGTTGCCGGATCGGGCGGGACGCTGAGGAACGGGTCATCCTTGTCGTCCCGGCCGCATCGCGGCACGCCCTGAGATTGCGCCGCCTGGAATACCGTCCTCGGGTTCTGCTGACGATGAGCGACGACAGCGGAGCGACTTGGCAGGAGACCACGGGGCTGGTGGCTTGTAACGTCGCCACAAATGCCGAGCAGCACGTACTTCTGGGAATTTTCACCCATCTCGTCAACGAGTTGGATCAAGGAGCTGATGTTGAAGCCATCGGGCGAGGGGTAGAAGCGCTCCGGTCGTTGTTCGCCGCGATGCGTAACGCCACGCAACGCGAGGAGATCGGCTTGTGGGGCGAGCTACTCGTTATCGCGCATGCCTCCGATCCGATCCTTCTTGCCGAGGCTTGGGGATCCGACCCGTTACGGGTATTCGACTTCGCGGTGGGGAACGACCGTTTAGAGGTCAAGACGACCGCCAGCGCATATCGCCAGCACATCTTCTCGCTGCCCCAGTTGGAGCAGTCGGCGACCTCGAATGTCGTGGTGGTCTCGATCGTGACTTCGGACGTGGGTTCCGGAACGAGTGTGCTCGACCTGTTGGACCGCATCGACCGCCGGCTCCGGGACCGGCCCGATCTGCGCCAGGCAGTCTTGCACCGAGCGGTGAATGTCGCGGGGGAGACGTTGAACTCGCCGCGCCGTTTCGACGAGACTCAGGCACTGATCACCGCCCGGATTCTGGACTTCTCCAGCGTGCCCCAGCCGCAGGTGCCCGACGGCATCGTGAACTTGAGCTGGACGGTGCGCCTGTCCTCAGATGTGGAGGACAGCGCGACGGCGATGAGCCCGTTGGCGAGGGCCTTCCGCGCTTGACAGAAGGCTCGCAGGCAACGGCAGGCTCGCCCGGGTGCTGACCTTCGTCGATCGCGGCACGTCGGCGCCGGCTAGCGAGGCCTTGCGGAGCCGTGGCGGCTTTCCGGCCACCGGGCGACACCGCGACTCTGGCCGCCGGAGACCCCGGCTAAGCTGCGATGCTCCGGCAGCCGTGACACGCGGGCGTCGTTGAGGCCTTGGTGCTTGACAGGGCATCCCCGGTGGCGTGAGCTCATGCCGTTAGCGCAGATTGTTCGAAAGGCGGTTCACGGTGCAGGGTCACCAAGGCTCGGTTCTCTCGCTCTTCACCGGGGCAGGAGGCCTGGATCTTGGCTTGGAAGCCGCGGGGTTCGAGACGAGAGCCTGTCTGGAGATCGACCCCTTCTGTGCCGAGACCCTGCAGAACAACAGGCCCGAGTGGGAGCAGCTTAAGTGCCGTGATGTGACCGTCGCCGCCGAGACAGTCAAGCCGAAGGACCTCGGGCTGAAGGTCGGCGACCTCGACTTAATTGCGGGTGGGCCGCCCTGCCAGCCGTTCTCCATGGCTGCGCAGTGGGCGAACACCGGCCGGCGGGGGATGGACGACGATCGGGCACAGACTGTCGTCGCGATGCTCGACCTGGTTGAGGTCTTTCAGCCCAGGGCGTTGCTCATCGAGAACGTTGCCGGATTTCTTCGCGGCGAGATCTCGGCCTCGCCGTTCATCCGCGAGCGTCTCGCTGAGATCAACGCAAAGCATGGCACCGCGTATAGCCTGCATGCGCAGATCATCGACTCGGCGGCCTACGGCGTACCGCAGCGTCGCAATCGGGTGATTGGCATCGCTACCCGCGACGGCAAGCTGATGGAGCTGCCGGTGCCGACCCACGCCGATGCGCCCATCCGGGCCTGGGACGCGATCGGGGACCTGGCGGAGGCCGACCTCCCGGTGCCCCAAGGCAACTGGGCCGGCCTGCTGCCGTCAATTCCTGAGGGCAGCAACTACCAGTACCTGACGGCCCGCGGCGGTGGCGAGGAGTTGTTCGGCTACCGAACCCGGTACTGGTCGTTCTTGCTGAAGCTCGCAAGGGACCAGCCGGCCTGGACGCTCGCCGCGAGCCCCGGCCCTTCGACAGGGCCTTTTCATTGGGACAACCGCCCGCTGACCGCTCGTGAGAGCCTCCGGCTGCAAAGCTTCCCGGACTCCTGGAACTTGGCCGGCCCCTTCCGGCAGCAGATCAAACAGGCAGGCAATGCCACGCCGCCACTGCTCGCCGAGGTCTTCGGGCGCGCACTGCTCACGCATCTGAACGGAGTGCCGGCGGACGTCCAGGAGCAGGTGAGGCCCACGCTGCTGCTCGGCCAGCTGGAGGGCCCGCTCCGCAAGCCCGCTGAGGTACTTCCCGTTCCGGAGCGGTACCACGACAAGAAGGGCGCAAAGAAGGCGCATCCGGGCACAGGCAAGGGCCCGAAGCCGCGAGAGGTCGCACCCAGCCAATCGCGGGCAGGCTTGGTCTCCAGCTCAGACGCTGTCCAGCAGGAGTTGGCCTGGTGAGGTTGACAGTCCCGCAGGGCGGGCGTGTGGATTGGTAACACCGACACGTGAGCTTTGCTAACAGATAGACGCACGGCCTTTTGCCTGGCACAGCGCCGAGGCGGATCCATCCTATTTGAGCATCACTGGGACAAATGCCCGGTCGAACCGCTGTTGGCCTGTCGATTATCCGTTGACACTGTTATTGCGTGACAGGTGCTTGCGGCGTGGCTGCCGTGTACTGTCGGCCTGTGAATGCCCATGATTTGGACACCGACGGCACGCTCATCTCGGCTGCCGAGGTGGCACGCCTTGCTGGCGTGACGCGTGCCGCGGTCTCCAACTGGAGGCGTCGTCACGCTGACTTTCCGGAAGCGGTCGGTGGTGGCCGCAATGCCTTGTTCGCGCTCTCCGAGGTCACTGGCTGGCTGGAGCGACAGCGGAAGAGCAGCGATGTCTCCGACGAGGTCCTTGTGTGGCAGACGCTTCGGGCTTCACGCGGCGACGACATGGTCGCCGGCATCGCCGAGGTTGCGGAGATGTTCCTTGACGGTGATCTGGATTGCTTCGATGAGTCGACCAGGCTGCGGCTTCGGCGCATGGCTGAGCAGTCGTCCCCGGCCGACGTCGTGTCAGGCCTTACCGACCGACTGGTGAGTTCGGGCGGGTCGCACACCACACGTCAACTCGCACGAGCTGTGGCCCGCATCGCGGGGAACTTCAGCGGGACGGTCTTCGACCCTGCATGCGGGCCGGGAGCGCTGCTGTTGGCGATGGAGCCCGCAGGCCCGGCCAAGCTGGTCGGGCAGGACATCAATCCCGCGGCTGTCCGACTCCTTCAAGCCAGGTGCGCTCTGCTCGGCCTCGATCTGGATGCCGAGGCCGCGGACTCCCTGCAGCGAGACGCTTGGCCGGAGGTTCGGGCGGAGCTGGTGGTCTGTGATCCCCCGGTCGGGCTGATCGACTGGGGGCGTGACGACCTACTGCTTGATGCGCGCTGGGAGTTCGGGCTCCCGACCAAGGCGGAAGGGGAGCTTGCTTGGCTGCAGCATTGCTATGCCCACGTCGCGCCCGGCGGACGAGTGGTGATGGTGATGCCGCCCTCTGTCGCCTATCGCAGGGCGGGTAAGCGCATTCGAGCGGAGTTGGTGCGGCGTGGAGTCCTGGAGCAGATCATCGCACTACCCGCGGGAATGGTCTCTTCGCATCAACAGCCGGTGCACGTCTGGGTGCTGGCCAAGCCGACGGGTCAGCAACGGTCCGCCGCGACCGTTCGCATGGTCGACCTGACCAACGGTGATCCGATGGATCTACCGGAGCTGGTTGCGGGTCGATCGGTGGACGTGCCCGTGATTGACCTGCTCGATGAGGCGGTCGACCTGACGCCCTCGGCTTACCTGACAAATCGTCAAGATGACCAAGCCATCCAATACTCCGATGCGCGGGAGTCATTGTTGGCGGCACTGGATCAAATTCGTGACCTTGTTCCAAGATTATCGCCCGGATCTGGGTCTATCGATGGTGGCGTGCTAAGACTCTCTGATCTGGCTCGCGCGGGAATCGTCGAGATAACGGATCGGACTGCGACCTCCGTCAGCGACCAACTCGACACCGACTTCTTGCGGGGATTCTTGCGCAGCAGCTCGAACATGTCCCGCTCGACCAGCGCTAGCGGTACCTACCGAGCTGATGTTCGGGGATCGCGTGTTCCGCAGATGGGCATCGACGAGCAGCGGCGGTACGCAGAGGCCTTCCGTGCGCTGGACAGCGCAGAGGCGGCTATGCGCGAGTTGAGCCGGATCGGTATGGATCTCATCAACCTGGCACGTGACGGTCTCACCTCGGGCGCGCTAAGCCCCGAACAGAGGAAGTAGTGCCTGCTCGGGCTTGCCTCCCGGATCCATGGAAAGCAGGCCACTCCATTGCTCATGGGCCGCGTCGTCGCAATGGAGCTCAGTCAGTCGCTGTGTGACAAGGTGGGGAAGCCGAGACAGGCATTCCTCGAGCGGGTATGACGACCACAGAACAGCGGCCTTCACGAGCGCTTGTGGGTCGGTGTAGACCTCCACGGTGACTTGATAGCGGTCAGCGGCCCTGGCCACGCCCTCGTCCAGCTCCATCCTTGACTGCCGGGTGGAGAGAGCCAAGTAAAGGCCCTTGCCGACGCCCCTTTTCGCCATTGTCTCGGCGAATTGCAGTATCTCCGGGGCGTTAACCGGCCTTGCCTTCACTGCGGCGGCCAGCGTCACTTGCACCTCGCCGCCCGGATCTCCCTGCCGAATGGGAGCGGCTGAGATCGCGAGGTCTCCGAGAGCGCAGGCGACAGGGGAGGTGTAATGGTCGAGGACTCGGCGCGGGAAGGCAAGGTCGAGGCATCCAGCGAGTAGCGCCTTTCCCCGGCGTCCCACTCCTGGGCCGGAGCTGATGAGCGCAGCGGCGGCACGCTCCAGGCCCCGCTGCGTGAGCGATGTCGGCATGGCGGTTGAACTGCCTCCGCGCCGGCTCAGCGCGAGGCGCACCCGCAGGAATGCCGCAAGCGCGAGAACCGCCTGCTCGGAGGAGAGGAGGTCGGCGTGCTCCAGAGACTCGACAAGGAAGTCGAGATCCGGCCGGTCCGGGCTGTTTGCCGGCACGAGGTCACGGTGGATCTCGTCCTTGCCGAAGAAGGGCTGGTTGTTGAAAGGCTCCGCGCCATGGGTCCGGATGTCGACGTCGCTCTCCGCGCAGAGCGGGACGAAGACCTCCTTCGCCAAGGACCTTGGCGAGTATCCGCGAGGCCCTGTGCCGGCTTTGAGTGCGAAGGCGTCGACGGCTGGGTTGGTAGCCTTGGCCAGAAGCACTGTCCCGAGGACAGGGGTATAAGTCCGATTGCGGGACTCGCCTGTCCTGGTGGCTCGCTGTGCCCATTGTGCAGGCACGGCCTCGTCGCTTTCGGCGATGCTGTGGGCGCGCCGAAATTGGGCACGCGCGACCCCTTTGGAGATTGCTAAGGGGTTCGTCTCCGCAGGCATTTGTTCCCTCACGCGAGCATCGGCCACTGTGGAATCACACAATAGTCTCTGGCTGCGCCTTAAACCAGCGCATAATGGATCTCTGGGGGTGCGCCATGCCGTATGGTAGGGCGCATTCTTGCGGATGGTAGACAGCCGATGGAGACAATCGCCGGGGAGTGCGTAGTGTCGCAGACAGCGGATCAGGAGCCGGAGGCTCCTGGAGCTCCCCACCCCACCAAGCGCGAGCACTCCGGCGGCCCGGAAGGTGATGCAGGGCAATCGGCGTCGAGACACCCGCCCCGAGCTGGCGGTACGACGCGAGGCGCACCGCCGGGGATTGCGCTACCGCGTGGATGTTCAACCTGTTGCGTGGCTTCGCCATCGCGCTGACCTCGTGTTTCCCCGCGACAAGATTGCGGTTTTCGTCGACGGCTGCTTCTGGCACGGCTGTCCGGAGCACTGCAAGTCGCCGTCCACGAACTCGGGATACTGGTCGGTCAAGGTCGCCCGGAACGTGCTGCGTGACCGGGACACCGATGCTCGGCTCACCGACGAGGGCTGGCGGGTGATTCGCTCTTGGGAACACGAGCCGGCTCGGCAAGTGGTGGATCGCTTGATCGCGGCCAGAGAGCGGGGGATGGGCACGTCTCCGCAGTGATGCGCCCATCCCCGGTCGAGACGACTATCGCGCCGCCAGCTCGGCCATCAAGGCTCCCGGGCGTCGGATCAGGTCGTACGAGGTCACCAGCTTGACCTCGCTGTCCCGATTGCGCAGCGAGGTCACTCGGGCGTTGGCCGAGGTGCCCGAGCGGTCCTCGAACGGGTGGAGGATCGCCAGACGGCCCGCGCCAGGCTTGTCGATGATCAGGATCTCATCCTCGACCACCGAGCAGTTGAAGTCCTGGGCGAATCGCCGCGCTGCCCGAACATCACGCTCACGCTGCCGGTCGACGTCCAACGGCCAGCCCTGCAGGAGGCCCAGCAGATCGGTGGCGAGGCGCCAGTCGAGCAGCGGATGCCAGGCGCGGTTGCCGTAGTCGCGCAGGCAGCTGTGACAGCTCGAGTCGCAGGGTGCTCCGCTGTTGTGCTTGCTGAGGCCATGTGCGAACGCTTCGGCCTCTCCCACGAGGTCTTCGAACTTGTCGGCCAGCCGGGTGGCGTAACCGGCGCCATTCTCCAGGCTGTCGGCGATGAACAGCTCAGCGGTGAGCCGGCCCTCGTGCTGGCGAGGGTGCACACCGACCTGGATCTCCGCCGGGCCGATGTCCAGCCACTTCACGGCGGCGTCACGCAGCAGATAGCCCAGAGACGCCCAGGCGCCACGCCCGGCCGGCTCCTGCGGGTCGATCGTCAACCCGGGCGGGGTGCTGGACAGGCCGACCACGAGCACATCCGTGTGGCGCTGAGCAGCGAGCGCGACCGGTTCCCGTGGCGTGCCCTCCGGCACCTGGTTGGACAGCTTCGCCCGCTTCTGGCGCTCCTTCTCGGTGAGCAGGCTCAGCTCGATGAGCCCGTCAGCCTGTCGCGAGCTGTTCTTGAACGTCGCGGCGGTGAACTGGTACAGCTCGTTGTCGTTGTCGTTGACCGACATGATCTTGCCGGTGGTCGAGCGGACGCGGGCGTTCGCATGGTGCTTCTCCGTCCACACACCCATGACCAACCGGGGCTGCGCCGCCCGGGCGGTCGGCTCGCCGAGCTGCTCATAGTCGCGCGCCACGAACGAGGTGCGATATCCGAGCGGCTGCGCGACGGTTACCTGGGCGAAGCTGGGAGCGCCTGCCCCACAGTCCGGGCAGGTCTCGGTCTCCGCCAGGGTGATGCCGAGGCACTGCTGGCACACACCCGCCTTGTCCCGCGGGCCAAGAGGGTCCTCACCGCTCTGTATCCAGGTGCCGTTGCCGGCCTGCCGGTAGTCCACCACGCCGACCGCGACATGGATCGACTTGTCCTTGACGACCTCGGCTCCCGGGGCGAACTCGGAGAGAGCGATGCTGGAGTCCCGGTCAAGAGTGTTCGGCTCGCCGACACCCCTGGGCTTCTCCGTGTACAACACGCGAACCTGCGTGGGGAAGCCGAACATCGGTAGCAGGCCGGCCTGCGCCAAGGTCTCCGCCAGCGACTGGGTGCGGGCCGTGCGAGCGGCGTCAGTGATGGCATCGGCCAACTGGGTTGCCGCCCAGTCGGCGAGCTGGTCCGCCACCTTGGGATCCATGTTGGTCGCGGTCAGCAGGCCGTTGGCGACCGAAAGCCACGTCGCGTGGCCGATGGCAAGAGTGTCGCGGACGGCGCTGCTGAGCTCGGGGAGGTTGATCCAGTCGTCGGTGGAACCGAACTCACCGTGAACGCTGCGGCCGACGGCGAACGTCACTCGCTTCGACACTGAGCGGAACGCGCGAGTTAGCACCTCAGCGGCGAAGGCGCGCTTGAGGATCGGCTCGGAGCGCATGTCGAGGAACGGCTGCGGCGGCTTATCGCCGGTGATCGCGGCCGGGTTGGCGAAGTAGTGCTCGTCGTGGCTGCGCGCACCCCGGCAGACGGTCAGCGCGATGGCGAGATGCTCGCTGCGCCGGCCGGCCCGGCCGACCCGCTGCTGGTAGTTGAATCGCTGCGGCGGCATGTTGGCCATCACTACGCCGCTGAGCGCACCGATGTCGACGCCGGCCTCCATCGTCGTGGTGACCGAGAGGATGTCAATGCCGTCGACTCGGGGCACCTCCGTGTCGCCCAGGAAGACGTCCTGGAAGCGAGCCTGGCGGGCCTGGGACTCCAGCGGGTCGGTCTGGCCGGTCAGCTCCTCGCAGTGCAGACGGAAGCCGCCGTCCTCATCGATCAGCCAGGCGTAGTAGTCCTGGGCGACCGACTCAGCGGTCTCCGGCTCCTCGGGCAGCCGGGCGAAGCAGGTGATACAGATGCCGGCGCTGCGGTGCAGATGCTTGGTCCGGCAGGTGCCACATCGCCAGAAGGCCGGCTTGTCGACCAGGGCAACGCGCATCTCGGCCGGATCGACACGGTGGCCTGACTGCTCGCCGGCGTTCAGCTTCCGGCCGAAGGCCTCGATCAAGCCTTCCCCGTCCAGCCCGCATGAGGGGTGTCGCTCAACCACCTTATCCGCGAAGTCGCGCAGCTGACGGGGCCAGTCCTTCTCGGCATACTCGCTCGTCCACGGGGTTCGCCGTCGGCGACCCAGAATGCGCAGCGCGGAGCAGGCGAACTCGTTGGCGGCGGCCGGGTCGAGCGAGCCGAGGGTCATCGGCGCACCAGGCACGACGTGACCCAGGCCGAGAGCCTCCATGTCCCGATCGCCGCCGGCAAAGACGGTCTTGACCACCTGGGCGCCGAGGGCACGCTGGATCTCAGCGAGCAACTCCCGGTCGTCGGCGTCGAGGGAGGTGCCGCGGTCGCGTACCGGGCTGACATCCCAGTCGAACAGGCGCGTCCAGGACAGCCCGTCACGCACCTTGTTTAACGTCGGCCCCGGGCCGCCGGGATTGACGCCGAGCTCCAGCAGCCGCGGCTGCAGCTCGTTGACCATGTCAACGAGGCTGGGTCGCCCGCTCAGGGACTCCAGGGCGCCGGCGAGCGCGCGCTCGTCAGCGCTGTCCAAGTCGAAGCCGTTCATCTTGGTGGAGATCGCCATGAACGCTTCTCGGTTGACGGCCTTGAGCCGGCCGAGGGCCTCCTTCGCCTCGGGGCTCCGGTCCCCGTCGAGCAGCTTCTGCAACAGCACACCATCGCCGGTTTTGGCCTTCACCGACTTGACAAGCAACGCGCGGATCAGGTCGAGGTAGTGCGCCAGCTCGAGATTTGCCGAGACGCGAGCCGCGCCCTGGCGACTGTCGGAGAACGTGACAAGCCGCGACTTGAGCCGGCGCTTCAGCGCGCCGGTGAGCACCTGGTTGGCTCGCTCGAAACCGACACCCTGGGTCCGGATTGGCGAGCCGGATCGGCGCTGGTCTTCGACCCGGTCGCTCTTCGTCGGGCGCTCACGGTCGTCCTTGCAGGACGGGCACCGGGTGGGGAACGCGGGCATCCGATCCTCGGCGCCACCGGCCGTCAGGCTGAAGATGAAGCCGGTGCGCGGCTTGGTGAACCTGCGCTCGAGCTGGCCGGTACCCGGCGAGAAACGGGCCTTGACAAACTCCATCTCGTACGCCGGAGGCTTGGCGTCCTTGCTGGTCCGGGTGCCGGTTCGTCGCCATTTCCCCTTGACCACCGGCTCACGGTCGGTCGGCCAGTAGACGCGATAGTCGTGAGCGTCGCGTCCGGCGGGTGCCCGGTCTGGCAGCTTGTCCAGCGTGCCGATTGCGGAGACGAGGAACTCCTTGCCGGCGTTCCGGGCGACGTAGCCGCCGAGCATGCTCTCCCCGCAGGACTGGCAGTACAGCAGCTCCAGTACCCGGGCACCGCAATCGCAGGTGAAGCGCTGGGTGGCGTACAGCTTGCCGATGCGGCGCTGCGGAGACTGCTCGTCGGCTGCCACCTGTGAGCACTCCGGGTCAGCACATGCCCAGAGGCCCTGCAGGGTGCGGGCGAAGAGGTGCCCACGAAGGCGTACGGCCGGGGAGTCCTGCATCTCCAGCAGCTTCGTCAGGTTGTCGAAGGCCTTCCGCGCCTGCTCGTTGCCGACGCCGGGGAACAGCTTGCCCGCAACGGTGGACAGCGCACGCGGCCGGAGCTCGCCGTCCTCGGTCATCGCCCGGAGCATCGCCCGCGGCAAGGTCCCGTCGGTGGGCAGGCTCTCCGCGGTCAGCTGCTCCTCGAGCAGCGGAGCGGTCAGCTCGCGCAGGTCGTCGGCGCCTTCCGGCTCCTCCTCCTTGGCCTTGATGAAGGTGAAGGACGAGCTGTCCTTGCGGCCGAAGAGCTCGCTGAGGAAAGCGCGGCCTTCAGCGTCGTCCTGGATGCTCGCCGACGTGCCGATGATCTTGAGCTGGTCGGGGCGCTGGTCCAGGCCGAGCGCGCTCATCAGCCGTCGCAGCAGGTAGGCGACCTCGGTGCCGGACGTGCCGCGGTACATGTGCAGCTCGTCGACGACCAGGTTGAACTTGTTGCTCGGGGAGGCCTCGAGCCAGCGCCGGGTTGCCTCGATCATGGGCGCCTCGTCCGAGCGGGAAAGCGCGATCGAGAGCATGCTGTAGTTCGTGATGAGGATGTCCGGGACAGCGTGCTGCATGTCCCAGCGCGACCTCATCTCCGCCCCGTCCAGCGACGGCAGGAAGTACCGCCACTTGTCGTCGATGGATCCCTCGGCGATGCCCTCCGCCAGACGCTGCTGGCGCTGCTCCGCTGTGCGCATGAGCTTTGCGAGCCGCTTGACCTTGTCCGGGGTGGCGGTCTCGCGCGTGCCGGGCAGGGGCGTGCGCCCGGTGTAACGCCCGAAGTAGAAGCGGTGTCCCGGTCGGTTCTTGTCCAGCCACGCACGCGCGGCCGGCGAGTCCAAGGCGGTGCGCAGGCGTACCAGCTGGTCTTCCACCAGGGCATTCATCGGATAGAGCAGCAGCGCCCGGATGCCCGGCAGTCGGCCCTGCTCCTTGTCGCGCTGCGGCTGGAACGCCCCGCCGGCGCGCCACCACGGCGTAGCCGCCGGTGCGTCGGCCGGCGTCGCCCAGCTCTTCGACTCCTTGACGAGCCCCGCCACCACCGGCAGCAGGAACGACTCGGTCTTACCGGAGCCGGTGCCGGTGCCGACGATGACGTTTCGGCCCTTCAACGACTCCCGTAGCGACTGCTCCTGGTGGGCGTATGGACGAGGATGCGGCAGCAGGCCGGCTTGGACCAGCGAGGCAGCCTCGGGCATGCCGAGATCGAAGAAGATCTCCCCCGTGGTCGACCGCGACGAGGGGTACGACGGCATCAGCTCGACATAGGGGTCGACGAAGACCGTTCCGCGCTGGCTGAGCAGTCGGCGGCGCTCCTTCTCCAATGCGCTGTCGCGTAGCTCGTACGCGGTCTCGTAGTACCGCAGGAACGCGTCTTCGAGATAGTTTTGAAGCCCGTCGAGCGTCAGGGCCGGAGAGTTCATGTGCTGTGTCACCCCTGTCGTGCTGTCATGATGGTCCCCGCAACCGGCTCCTGCGCGAGCAGCTGAGCCACGTTACGGGTGGTGGAGCTGTCGACGTTCTCGTAGACCAGGTAGAGGGCGGGGCCGGGTCCGATCCGGCTCACCCGTGGAGGAAGCCCACTGCGCAGCACCAGCGCGCGGGAGATCATTCGGGGCAGCTGCACGGCCTCGGGAACCGCCAGGCGGCGACGGGTGCCCTGGTCGGCGTGCAAGAGGCTGGTCTCTCCCTCTGCCGCACGCAGCAGCCATTCGCCGACGCCGAACTCGACTTCGACCAGAGAGTCGCCCGGTGACTGGCGCCAGGCGAAAGCCCTGCCGCTGCGCAGCCGGTAGGAGTAGAGCCCAGGCCGTGCGTCGTCTCGGACCGGCTTCCAGTCGTAGACGCCGTTCAGGTTGGTGCGCCGGTGGATCTCGGTGCCGGGCGACATGGTCTGCCGGGTGCCGACGGCGTCGAGGTCAGTGATGGCGGGCTGCAGTGCGAGCAGGGCATCGGCCACCAATCCGCGCATCTTCACGCCGAGACCCTGCAGGCCGCGCTGGACGACATCTCGCTGTGCGGGGTCGGACTCCAGGTAGATGGCCTGCGGGCCGCTCGGCCTGCCTTGGACGTCCACCGGGGTACGGTGGTGGACCTGCCAGTACAGGGCCGCCTCGGCGACGACCGCGTCCGGATCATCCGGATTGTTGAGCCGCTCCAGAAGCTGTTGCGGTCGTGCTCCGGCCAGCGCATAGAGCCCGGCAGAGGCCGGCAGGGCGACGAAGGTCGACGGCGCGACGCCGACCCGGGCCGAGTCGTAGTGCCTCTCGATGTGGCCCAGGTCTTCCAGGACTTTCAGCGCTCCGCGCCAGCGGAAGGCAAGATCGGTGAGCCCGTAGCGCCGGCACAGCCAGCTCCAGGTGTCGGCGAGCTCAGAGATCGAGGCCATGCCATTCTCCCGCTCGGAGAGCCAGGTCAGCACGTCGTCGTACGGGTTCTCGGCCACGAGACGCTCGGCCACGGTAACCCGCGAGACCTCCGGGCCGGGGCTCGGCTGCACGAATGGTGCCGTCGAGGAGGCGCGCTCCGTGGCGCGCAGGGCGGTGCTCATGATCTTGTCGACCCGGGGGTGGCGCTGTCCGACCCAGGACCACTTGCGGAAGCTCAGCACCAGGGAGGTCATGAGGTCCGGCCGGGGACGGCTCGGTGCTTTGCCTTCGAAGCGCGGCGCCTCCGACGGCACTGCGATGGCCTGGACACGCTCGTTGGCACGGCTGCGGACAAGCACGCACGCGACCGGCGCTGAGTTGTCTCGCACCGTGGCCAGCACATCGATGGTGCTGGGCTGCATCCCCGCCTCGCTGACCCAGACCGGAGTGGTCGGGAAGACCTCACTGACGTCGCCCGAGTAAGTGATCATCAGCGTGTCGGTTCCCGGGCGCTTGCCGATGATGACGGGGTCGTAGACCTGGACGCCGTCCAGGGCGGCGCCGGCCAGTGTCGCCGCCGCTGACGTGCGCACCTCGGTGGGCTTGACGGCATAGCCGTGCGGGAGCAGCACGATCGGCCGCGCGATCTCGCTGTGCACAGGCCGTTCGTGCACGTAGTCCTCGGTCCGCAGGGTCCGCGTGCCACAGGGCGACTCGATGCGGTGCTGGCCCGGCGAGAGTGCCAGGTCGGACAGCGCGAGCCGCCGGTCGTCCGCCAGGACCGGATGCGGCACGCCGTCCACGATCACCTCGGTGACCGGCTCGTCGCCGGTGAGATGGACGTCGGGCTCCCCACCGACCAGGTAGAGGCCCGTCCGTACCCGCAGCCCGCCGAAGAAGGTGCATTGCTGCTCGGCCCGGGCAGCCCTGCCCAAGCCGAGCCCTGTGAGCAGAGCGGGCTGGGCCGGAGTCAGGCTGACGTCGCGGAACCGGGCCCAGTCCCCGATCCCGGCGGGCGTCTGCCGGGGCTCCAGCCCGGCCGTCTGCAGGATCGAGGTCACCCGGGCAACCTGGTCGGCGCGAACCAGGAGATCGACGACAGCGGGATGGTCCACGCTCCGGACCTGCAGCTGGGCGTCCACGCGGGCGTCGTCGCGCAGGGCGTAGAGGCTCTCGCCACCGAAGCGCATGACAAGGTCATCGGCGAGCCGGTGCTGGACGCCCGTGGTGAGCATCTCCAGCTCGGAGACATCGGGCTGGATCTGGAGCACAGGGTCGTAGCCGTCGACAGTGTGCTTCTCGCCCTGGCCCAGGTCGACCGTGCGTCCGACCCACTCCTCGTCGATCAGCACGATGCCGGAGAACGCGCCTGTCATAGGGTCGTAGCTCAGCAGGCCTTGCTGCTGCGAGGGGCCGGTTGCCGGCCGGGAGCGTGGCTCGTGCACCCCGAAGCGAGCCTCCTCCTCCTCGAAGACGGCGCGCAGGATGTCCATGGCCGGCTGCTCGCGGAAGCGATCCCAGACGTGCGGGCGGTGCAGGGCCAGCCAGGTCCGGAAGCTGTCGAACGACGGGTCGCCGGCCGCCAGGTACTCCTCGATCAGGAGCCGGTCGTGATAGCGGATGAGTGCCTGGCTGCGCGCCCAGCCCTGCAGTGACCACAGGTCGTGGGACCGTGCGGTCGGGCGGCCGTGGATGGCGCCCGGCCCCTTCAGCCACATGTTCCACGCCCGCCACAGCAGCGGGACATCGGTGTCGTAGCCCAGCGGCGGGCTCTTGAGGCTCGGCAGGCCGAGCAGGGCGTTCTGGCGCTTGTAGACGCTGCCGTCGATCGGGTCCTCGGTGACGGCGAGCACCGTCATCGCGAGATGGATGACGAACTGTGGTGCGCCCGGGAAGCCGCTGAGGCGCCATTTGGTCGCCGTCTGCATGCCGCGATGGAACGGCTTGCTGCCCATGCCCACCTGAAAAGCCCTGCTGAAGTCCTCTACCGCCTGTTCCGGGCTGAGCCCGGACAGCTTGGCGAGGAGATCGCGGTCGACGTAGAGGTAGAGGTCCCGGGTGGGGTCCCCGCGGTCGATCACGTAGGTGAGCAGGCTGCTGTTCCACTCCAGGTAGTTCACCGCGTACCTCCTCGGGTGTGCACTGCGGCGGTCAGGCACGGAACCACGCGGTCACGCCCCGAGAGTGTTCGTCGGTCGGCTGCCCCCGGTGGACGAGTACTTCTCCCCGGGAAGCTGCCGACGGGTTGTAAACAGAAACGGGACTGATCTCCCGCGGCCGTGCCAGCGCTCGCTATGCTTTCGCGGTGCGCAACACGGACGACACTACGATACGAAAGCTGTGTTAACAAGAGGCATTGCGGCACTCGTGTGTAGACGGGAGGGCACGTGCCGGGTCTCAGCCTGAACGGCAAGCGCTATGAGCTGCGGAAGCTCCCACTGGCGCACGGCGGTATGGGGGAGGTGTGGCTCGGGCACGACAACCGGCTCAGACGCGAGGTCGTGGTCAAGTTCCTGCGGGTGCCGCCGGGCGTTGAGGACGAGGCGCACATCCGGCATCGCTTCGAGCGGGAGTCGATGATCACCGCGCGCTTGGAGCACCCGGGTGTTCCGGCGATCTATGACGTGGGCGTCGACGGCGATGTCCCGTACATGGTCATGCAACGCATCCGCGGTCTGACCGTCGCCGACCTCATCGTCGAGCAGCATCCGGACACGCTGCCGATCGGCTGGGTCGCCGCGATCGGCGCTCAGATCTGCTCGGTCCTGGCCGCCGCACACGCCGAAGGCCTGGTCCACCGCGACCTGAAACCGAGCAACGTCATGCTCGAGCCGTACGGCGCGGTCAAGGTATTGGACTTCGGGCTGGCTACCGCGCCGTCTGACGCGGACTTCGCGCGTATCACCCGGATGGGCGACTATCTCGGGACGCCCGCCTATATGGCGCCTGAGCAGGTGAAGACGAGCGAGGCCGGCCCGGCCGCCGATCTGTACGCCCTCGGCTGCACTCTCTACGAGATGCTGACCGGTTCGCCCCTGTTCACCGGTCCCACGGCCTTCTCGCTGATGAACCAGCAGGTGAATGAGACGCCGCCGGTACCGCGGACCCGCCGTGCCGATGTGCCTCTTGAACTGGAACAGCTGGTCATGCAGATGTTGGAGAAGAAGCCGGAGGCCCGCCCGGCCAGCGCCGAGGAGGTCTATCACCGGCTTCTGCCGTTCTCCGTGGACCTCGGCCCGCTGCCTGGAGCCCTGGACCCACCCTCGATGCTGAGTCCCGCCCGGATGTACGCCGGCGTGCTGCAGCGAGTATTCGCCAGAACGACAGAGGCACACCCTCCGGCGGCCGATCCCATCGAGTCCGGTGCGTCTCTCCTCGCGAGGGAGGAGCTGCGACGCGTGCGCGAGGAGGCGCGCGCCCTTGCGCGGCGCTCCCGCCACGGTGATGCGGCAGCCATGCTGGGCCGTGCGGTGCTAGCCGCACGGCAGGTCCTCGACGCGGTCGACGCCGATGTTGCGAGTGCCCGTCACGAGCAGGCCACCCAGCTGTTCGAGGCGGCTGACTACGAGGACGCGGAGCCGATCTTCCATGCGCTCGCGGTGGATCTCTCAACCGTGGACGCGGGGGTGTCCGACCTGGAGTTCGACTGCAGGTACCGGACCGCGATGTGCGATGCCTTGCTGGGACGTACCCGGCAGGCGCTGGAGCGCATCGAGCGCTTGCTGGCCGACTATCGCCTGGCGCACGGCAACACCGACGCTCGTGCACTGCGGCTACGCCGCTACATCGGGCAACTCCAGCGCGACGTGAATGAGCGCCGCGCCGCCAGGGAGACGTTCGAGGCGCTGCTCAACGATGCCCGTGACGTGCCGGGCGATGCCGGCGTGGACGTCGACGAGATCGCGGAGATGCTGGCCGCAGTCGAGGCCGACGAGGAGGCTCTGCCGATGGCTCCGGGATGGCAGGAGGTCTTGCGCTACGCGGACCTGAGCGACCCGGCGCTGGCCGGCCTCGTCCCTGAGCTGGCCAACCGCGGGGCTCCCGCACCTGTGGTCGGATATGAGCTGGGCGACGAGGGCTGGATGGCCGAGTTGGCCTGGCCGCTTCGCAAGACAGCGATCGTGCTGGTCGGCGCGTTGGACGACCACGAGGTGACTCAACGGGATGAGGCGTATGCGGCCGCGGGCTGGGTCGCACGTCCGGCCCGGGGTTGGACGGCCGACGAGATCAGCAGGCGGGTGATGGCATGAGCGACCGGGCGACGCTGCACGTCTTCGATCAGGCCGAGAAAGAGATCATGAAGCTGTCCCGGACCGACAAGGGGGCAGTCCTCGAGTTCATGTACAAGTTCCGCAACAACCCGGACCAGCCCGGCCTTGACCTGAAAACCCTGCACGGGGACAACCGGTTGATGGCCGCCCGGGTCAAGCGCGACGTTCGTGCGATCCTGCTGCACCTCGGGCACAGCGAGTACCTGCTGATCGGCGTCGAGCATCGCAGCTCCGTCTACGACGACCTCGATCGATACGCCTACCGGGTCAACCGCGTGACCGGCGGCATCGAGGTGATGGACCTCAAGTCGATCGACACCCGGCCCGTCGGCGTCAGCATCATCGGCAGGCACCTGCCGAGCGGGCAGCTTTTCGGTGCTTACACCGACGAGCAGCTGATCGCCCTGGGAGTCGCGGAGCCGTTGCTGCCCCACGTGCGGCAACTGGCCGACGAGGCGCAGTTGCTGGAGATGGCCGAGTGGGCGCCGCAACTCACCACTGATGTGCTTTTCGCGCTCTTCGACGGCGACACCTATGACTACGTCCACGACCGGATCACCCAGCCGGTGCAGGCCGCCGACCAGGTCGATGTCGACGACCTCCGGGCCGCGGTGAAGCGTCCGGCGAGCCAGGTCACAACGGACGACGAGGCACTCCGCTTCATCCTCGGCGAGTCCTTCGAGCGGTGGCAGATCTTCCTACATCCGAGTCAGCGCCGCCTGGTGGAGCGCCGATTCAACGGGGCGGCCCGAGTCAGCGGTGGCCCGGGCACCGGCAAGACGATCGTCGCGCTGCATCGGGCCGTGCACCTGGCCCGGCAGCTGCCGGCCGGCATCGACAAGCCGATCCTGCTTACCACCTTCAACCGCAACCTGGCCGCTGACCTCCGTACGCGCCTGCGCGCGCTCGGCGGCGACGAGGTTCTCTCCCGCGTCGACGTGGTGCACGTCGACCGTCTCGCCGACCGCATCGTCTCCCAGTACGACCCGAGGGCTCCCAAGCGCAAGCTCGACGACATTCAGGTGCCGCAGCTGTGGCGCAAGTTCCTGGACACGCAGATCGGTGCCTCGACGTGGAGCCCCGAGTTCCTCGCGGCCGAATGGGAGCAGGTAATCCTGGGGCAGGCGATCACCTCGCGGGCCGGATACTTCAGCGCCCGCCGGCCTCATCGGGGCCGAGCCCTGGCTCGTGCCGACCGTGACCAGGTGTGGGATCTCAGCGAGCGCTTCGTGCGATGGCTGGGAGCGCAGGGTTCCTGGACGTGGCGTCAGGTGGCTGTCCGGGCGGCGGCACTTGCCGCTGGTAGCCCGTGCCAATACCAGCACGTTGTGGTCGACGAGGCACAGGACCTCAGCGCCGCACATTGGCGGATCTTGCGCGCGCTGGTTCCGGCGGGACCCGATGACATGTTCCTCACCGGCGACTCCCACCAGCGCATCTACGACAACCAGGTGCGGCTGGGCAGCCTCGGTATCAACATCCGGGGCCGCTCAGCCCGCCTGACTCTGAGCTATCGGACGACACGGCAGATCCTCGCCGCCGCGCTGGAGATCATCGATGGCGGAGCCTACGACGACCTCGACGGCGGCTCCGACGACCTGGCCGGCTATCGATCCCTGTTGCAGGGTGCGAAGCCCGTCTTCCTCGGTGCGGCTGACTGGGCCGAGGAGAGCGGTTTGATCATTACCCAGCTAGCCGATTGGGGCACGCCCCGAGACGGCTCGGTGGCGATCTGCGTGCCGACCAAGAAGCTTGCCACCGATGTGATGACACGGTTGGAGGCGGAGGACATCCCCGCCGTCGAGATCGGCCCCAACGGCCCTGATCGGGGCGACGGCGTTCATGTCGGGACGATGCACCGGCTCAAGGGCCTCGAGTACCAGAAGATCATCGTTGCCGGAGTGAGCGACGGCCTCGTGCCACGCCAGATGATCAACAGGTATCGCGACCTCGACCCGAAGCGGTACGAGAACGAGAGGCAGCGGGACCGCTCACTGCTCTTCGTGGCCGCGACCAGGGCTCGTGACGAGCTTGCTGTCTTCTGGCATGGCACCCCCAGTCCCTTCCTGGGGAGACAACGCGTCTGACACGGCCCTGATCCCGGCGCACGTTATTTGAGGTACGCCGCGAGGGGGATGCTCTGTTCGCGTAGTGCGGTGGCGATCTGTTTTGCGCCGGCTGCCTCGAAGTGGGTGTGGTCGTTGCAGAAGAACGCGCCGACCGCACCGGTCGTGTAGTCGCCGTTGTTCGGGCACAGGCCCCAGCGAGTTGTAGAGGGCGACACTGCGGGCGTGCAGGTCGATCACCGGGACGCCGTTGGTGGTGTCGGCGGCCTTGGTCTCGGTGACGAAGCCGCGGTTGCCGACGGCGGTGCTGCCGCTGCAGGTGATCGCGGCGACCGGGGTGACGAAGATCGGTTTGACGCCCTTGGCCTTGGCCGCGGTGGCCATCACGCCGAGCAGTTCCTTGAAGCGGGCGGTACCGACGTGCCGCGGGCAGGCCGTGTCGCGGTCGTTGATGCCGAACTGGACGATCAGGTAGTCACCTGACGCGAAGCCGTTGAGCATCGCGGTCCACCGTGAGCTGTATGCCGTCGAGCTGAGCGCACACTCGCCTGCGGCGTTCTTCGTGCTTGTCACGTTGCCCTCGTAGAGCCACGTCAGGATGCTGCGGCCCCCGACGGCGCTGTTCTGCACCGTAGCGTCGGTGGTCAGGCACGACCCGAACTGGCTGCCCCAGCCGATCGGGCAGGTGCTGGCGTTCATCATCGTGGAGTCGCCGGCCATCCACACCTTGACGGGCGCTCATTGGTAGAAACCGCCCGCGGTCCAGGGGTCGGTTCTGCCACTCGGCCATGCCGTCCATGACCTTGTCGGTGATCGTGGAGATCGTCTGCCGCGACACCTCGGCGCCATATACCTCGGCCAGGTGAGCGCTGATCTCCCCGGTGGTCAGGCCCTTGGCCGACAGCGACAGAACCATGTCCTCGACCCCGGTCAGCCGGCGCTGCCGCTTCTTGACGATCTGCGGCTCGAATGAGCTGTCCCGGTCGCGGGGCACGCTGATCTCGACCGGGCCGACATCGGTCAGCACCGTCTTGGCCCTGACCCGTTGCGGAAGTTCCCGCCGTCCTTGCCGGCCGGATCGTGTTTCTCATAGCCCAGGTGGTCGGTGATCTCGCCGTCCATCGCGGCCTCGATCATGCGTTTGGTCAGTTGCTGCAGCAGGCCGCCCTCGCCGGTCAGCTGCAGGCCCGCGGCACGGGCCTGCTCGACCAACTGGCCGACCAGTTGGGCATCAACACCACCCGGCGAGGCTGCCGGGTTCTTCTTCTTGGCCACCGCGGAAGTATCCACGGCCTCGGTCGTCATGGTCATCAGGTGCGTCTCCTTGATCAGGAGTTACACCGTTCTTTTTACAGTCCCCCGCAGAGATCTTTAGGAACGTTTTACCGCGGCGAGACCGCCAACGTGGCGAAGATGGCTGACACGCTGGCCCGAGGCAGGCCGGGTGTCCATGAAGGAACAGTCGAACGGCCCGAGGACAGTTCAGGGGGTGTTGACCTCGCTCCACGACCGCTAGCATCGTTTCCTCAGCGTAGTGCTATGGGCACGCTGGGTTGTCTGTGGTTCGTTGTTGCCTTTATCGGTGGGGGTTCATCCGGGTGACTGACGCAAAGCAGCAACAGCCGATCCCTGGCCTGGACATGCTGATCAAGGTAGCTACCGTCGAAAGCGATCCCACAGGACTCGACACCTTTGCCCGCTACCGGTGGCAGGCCAAACAGGTTGTACGACAGTGGCTGACGTGTCTCAGAGAACAAGATCAACCATTGTTCTTAGCCTGCGAGCACGTTGAGGACCTCACCTTGGTGTACGCGGACAAAGTCCGCTTCATTCAACTCAAAACTCGTGACAAGGGCTCTTGGAGCGTCGCCGCCATGAACGATCGCGGCCTCGACGCGCTCGCTCGCTCGTATGTTGCGGCTCGCAAGCAGAGGATGCACGAGCTTTGCACCTTTGAACTCTGGTTCGAAGGGGCGACCGCTGGGAAAGCCGATACAGAAGACTTCGTCCAAGACCCGTGATCCGCCAGCGCTGAGGTGCGAAAGAAACTCGTCGCGCACAAGATCCCCCGAGGTTGGGTCGACGACTTCCTCCACCGCCTCGTCATTGAACCAGACCAGCCCACGCAGGCTCACATCGACGCCAAGGCGATGTGGGAACTGCACGCTCTCTGGCCATCCCTGTCCCACCCAGAGGTCAAGTTCCTGTATGAGCGGCTACTGACCGCCGCAGAAGCCGCGCAAACAGCACGAGAAGGACAGCCGCCATCGATCCAGGCGATCCTCAGCGCAGCCCTTCCCCACCTCGGGTCCGACCTACCCGAACCGCACGAACCCGCAGGGCAGGCCATCGCGCCGATCCGCGACCAAATCCTCAGCCGCGTCATGCTGCTCAGCTTGACCCCGCCGCAGCCTGGCGAGTCCCAGCAACAACTACTCGCACGCATCTCCGCCGGCACCTCCGTCTCCCTCATGGAACTGAAGATGACGGCGGCCGGTGCCAGCCGCCCGCTCATCGCCAAGATGCAGGAGATGCGAGCCGACATGGAGGTCGAACGCCAGCTGATGCTCGCCAGCCGCGACAGCGCCGAAGACGACCTCGAGAAATTGGCGCGACGGGTCCTGCGAATGGCCGAAGCAACCGCAGCCGAAGTCGAGTTGGCCGCAGTCACCAATCCCGCGGCAGCGGGCCGTCCAGCTGAGGCAATCGCCAACGCCCTGCTGTCCCAGCCCGCACACCTGGCCCACTGCGACCGGCAGAACATCTTTGACCGCGACGAATTCTTCGTGTTTGGCTACCTCGGCCACCTATCCGATACCTGCCGGTTCGGATGGCGCGCGTCATGACCCCTCAAGCCACCATGACAGCCGCTCCACCCAACGGTGTCCCGCCACCGCCAGGCCTCCCCGACGACGAGTCACCCAGGGCCCGATTTCGCCCCTCCCGCGAGGCCGAAGCGCGGATTCTTCTACTGATCGACGCTTTCAGCCGCAAAAACAAGACCCAAGAACGCTACCTTGAGGGCCGGATCAAGCTCGCGAAACTCGACTTCCTTCTGCGCTACCCCCGCCACCTACGCCAGGTCTTGCTCGCCCACGGCGCCAGCCCGGAACAAATCGCGGGCATCGACCCCGACGAAGCACCGCTCGATGCCCGCATGATGCGCTACCGCTACGGCCCCTGGGATCCCTCCTATTACGCGGTCCTCGGGTCCCTCATCGGCCGCGGCCTCGTCGACGTCAAACCACTCGACAAAGGCTTTGGCTACCGCACCTCCGTCGCCGGCGCCGGACTCGCCGCTGCCATCCGCGCCGACGACAGCTTCGACCCCATCAACCAGAGACTGACTCTGTTACGCCGGTACCTGGACAGAAGCGGCAACGTGCTCAAGAACTATCTCTACGAGATCCCCGAGATCGTCGACGCTGCATGGCACGAGGACTTGACGTGAACCAGCCCACACCGCCGCAAGACGAAGCCGACACCGAGCCGGCTTACCCCCACCGTCTTGAACTTCTGCAAGTACTGACCTTTTGGGGTCAGGGTCAGGGTGGTTTGAGGCCGCTGCTGCCGAGGAAGCCGGTGGCGAGAGCGGGCCGGTATTGCATGGCTTTGAGTCGCT
>NZ_LLZH01000224.1:0-295 GCF_001509495.1 Actinoplanes awajinensis subsp. mycoplanecinus
CGACATCGGTGTGGCCACCGCTTGGCGCTATGTCCGCGAAGCCGTCGACCTGCTCGCCGCGGCCGCAGACGACCTGGTCACCGCCATGGACCGGATCCGCCGGCTGGCCTTCGCCATCCTCGACGGCACCCTGATCCCGATCGACCGGGTCGCCGATCAGCGGCCGTACTACTCCGGTAAGCACAAACGCCATGGTGTGAACGTGCAGGTCATCGCGGACGCGGCAGGCCGGCTGATCTGGGCTTCGGCAGCCCTGCCCGGCCGGACCCACGACCTGAGCGCTGCCCGCCAGCTC
>NZ_LLZH01000225.1:0-294 GCF_001509495.1 Actinoplanes awajinensis subsp. mycoplanecinus
CCTTCAGGCCGGAGAGGAAACGGATTCCCTGCGAAGCAGGGCAGGGGCAGCCGGTTCGCCGCCAGGGCGAATCCGGCGTCGGACAACCGTGGTGCGCGATTGAACAGGTGTGCTATTTTCTCCCGGCCCGGCCGGTGATAACCAAGCCGGTCGGGCCTACCGCCGGGCTGGCGGAAAGTTACGTCTGTGGAGATGGCAGAAGACCGATGGGCGGTCCACCGTCCCTCGCCGGTAGTCCGGGTCGGCAGCGATCGGTGAAGCAGAAAGCTCAACCCGCGAGGGTGGAATCCCCCT
>NZ_LLZH01000226.1:0-292 GCF_001509495.1 Actinoplanes awajinensis subsp. mycoplanecinus
CAGATGTGGATGGCCCGGGGATCGATAGGTGCGAGGCTCCAGGTAAGACAGCAGTCGACCAAGATCCGATGCCCCGACCGGGAGCCTCGCTGTGCTGTCCTACCCCGCCAAGATCCCGTTGTCCAGTCGTGCGCTGAACCATCTCGCTGACCGGATCCGCGCCCACCGCCGCCAGCGCCGCTCCCGCTGGCGGCGCCTGAACCCCGGTGAACAGGCCTTACTTGCACTCGCGCACCTGCGTAACGGCGACACCTACACCCGCCTGGCTGCCGGGTTCGACATCGGTGTGGCC
>NZ_LLZH01000227.1:0-292 GCF_001509495.1 Actinoplanes awajinensis subsp. mycoplanecinus
TCCGGGTAGTAGTGGACAACCGGACGGGTCGGCTGCGGTGCGGGCAGGTGCGTGTTGCGGGCCATGAGATCGGCCCTCCCTTCGCTAGGGATCGGTTTTTCCATCCGCCATTTGCGGGTGGTCTAGGAGAGGCCCGTCAGGCCGCGACCAGCGTCCGGCCAGGGCTCTGTTCACGGACCGTGCGACGCAGCGTGGCCGCGTACTTGGCGATCGCGGCGCAGGCGTCGTCGTCGAGGTAGGCGACCTTCACCAGGTGCGGACTTCCGCCCTCGGAGATCAGCAGCCCGACACC
>NZ_LLZH01000228.1:0-292 GCF_001509495.1 Actinoplanes awajinensis subsp. mycoplanecinus
GGCCACACCGATGTCGAACCCGGCAGCCAGGCGGGTGTAGGTGTCGCCGTTACGCAGGTGCGCGAGTGCAAGTAAGGCCTGTTCACCGGGGTTCAGGCGACGCCAGCGGGAGCGGCGCTGGCGGCGGTGGGCGCGGATCCGGTCGGCGAGGTGGTTCAGCGTACGACTGGACAACGGGATCTTGGCGGGGTAAGACAGCACAGCGAGGCTCCCGGTCGGGGCATCGGATCTTGGTCGACTGCTGTCTTACCTGGAGCCTCGCACCTATCGATCCCCGGGCCATCCACATCTG
>NZ_LLZH01000229.1:0-289 GCF_001509495.1 Actinoplanes awajinensis subsp. mycoplanecinus
CTGAGTCGTTGCTGGACCCGTCCGGTCTCGGCCAGAACCGCATCGACGAGGTCGAACGGTAGAAACGGTGTCAATCCTCCCAGGTGTCCGGGAGCGAACACTCCAGCGGCGACAGTGATAGCACGCACCACGGTGACCGTGGCAGACTCGACCAGCAACGGGACCTCACTCGGACAGCAGATAGATCTTGGTCGACTACCTGCCTACCTGAGGTCCCGTTACCTATGCGCTCATGTCAATCGAAAGAGTGCTGACAATCAGCCAAAACACTTAACCGCGCGGCCTTGCC
>NZ_LLZH01000230.1:0-288 GCF_001509495.1 Actinoplanes awajinensis subsp. mycoplanecinus
CAGACCGCTGCCACCGGGGTTCGCACCACCGGGCGCGTCCGGCACGTCCACCGACCCCAGCGTCGGCGCCTGCCAGTCCGCCTCGTCACCGGTCAGCAGGCCACCCGCGTCCGGGGCATCCGGCAGGCTCACGCCACCGGCGCCACCACCGGGTGCACCACCGCCCGGCATCCCGCCGCCGGGCATGCCACCCAGACCGCTGCCACCGGGGTTCGCACCACCGGGCGCGTCCGGCACGTCCACCGACCCCAGCGTCGGCGCCTGCCAGTCCGCCTCGTCACCGGTCAG
>NZ_LLZH01000231.1:0-287 GCF_001509495.1 Actinoplanes awajinensis subsp. mycoplanecinus
GGTGCCGTTGGCGTGCTGCAGCTGCAGCGCGTCCTGGATCTGTTCCGCAGGAGTCGACGCGGCCCGGCGCAGCATGCGCGTGACCTCGTCGAGGGTGCGTCCCCGGGCGTCGTTGAAGTCGTACGCCTGGCAGCCGGCCTCCGCGAGCAGGTACCCGTCCAGGTGGGCGAGGGCCTGTTCGAAGTCGACCCAGTGCGGGTCGTCGAACATCTGCGCCGGAGCGTCGACCGGGCCGCCGTAGCAGACCATGCCGATCGCGCCGACCGTGCACGCCGGAGGGGTGAACA
>NZ_LLZH01000232.1:0-283 GCF_001509495.1 Actinoplanes awajinensis subsp. mycoplanecinus
GCCCTCCAGCGCCGATGGTACTGCACTCGGGAGGGTGTGGGAGAGTAGGACGCCGCCGGACTTAACGTTGAGAAAGGGTCCACCCGTTCACACGGGTGGACCCTTTCTTCATTTGCGCGCAGCAGCATTTAAGGCCTACCCGTTCGCGGGTGGGCCTTTTCCTGTTTCCGGCCGTGGCCGGCCACGGGGTGGTTGCGCGATGGGGGGACGGTTCGGGCGGGGAGGGCCATTCGAAAACCGTCAGGCTTGATATTTCCGAATGGCCCTCCCCGCCCAAACCTTG
>NZ_LLZH01000233.1:0-282 GCF_001509495.1 Actinoplanes awajinensis subsp. mycoplanecinus
AGATCCGCCTCGAGATCCAGATCCACATCCAGCAGATCCGGCGGATAACCGGTCAGCTCCGACACGATCCCCACCACCGCCCCGGCGATCTCGTCACCCGCGGGTCCGGCCGCGATCGGGGCCGCGGCCTGGATCGGATCGTCGGCGGCCCTCTGCACCGTGGCGGTGTCCCGGCTGCCGGTCTTGTCCCGGACCCAGCCGACGACATGCGTCAAGGTCGGGAAGTCCCGCACCTGGAGGGTTTCGTCCCGGGCCAACCCGAACCGCTCCCGCACCGCCGCG
>NZ_LLZH01000234.1:0-227334 GCF_001509495.1 Actinoplanes awajinensis subsp. mycoplanecinus
CGGGCAGCGACCGGGAACCTTAACCCCAGTGGGACCCACCCGGTCAGCCGTCGCATTCGGATCACCCGGACTGAAACCCAGCGCCGGCACCAAAGCGTTGATGTCACCGGAGCCGGCTCCGGGTTGGACGGCGGCCTGACCCATCCCCGTGCCAACCGCGAGCGCCGAGCCGAGCAGCGCTGCGGCGACACCTCCAATCACCAGCTTGCGCGTCCGGCTGCTGATTCCGCGTCGATACATGCACAGCTCCTCTTTGTTTCGGTACTGCTTGTGCCGAGATATACGAGCAGTGATGTGGCAGCAGTTCATGACGCTGAGCAAGCGTTCCTTAAAGTTTCTTTAACGTGACTCCCGGGGCGTGCAGCCACCAGCATCGTCGCGCCCACGTCCGTGGGCACCCGGCCGCCTGGTGGCTGAACCTGGCAAGCAGCGACAACGAGGACGGGCCCACCTGCGGGACCGGCGCGGCGTGGCGCCGGAGCCGGGTCGCGGCTGGGGCAGTAGGCGGCGATGCCCAGCGCGATGGCCCGCGGGTTCGTGGCCGGCCTGCTCGCCGACCGGCACACCGCACCCTGACCCGCAGCGCCTGCGGGCCCGGCCCTAAATGCGGTGCCGGTCGGGAAGCCCGGCAGTAGCGTGCCACGGCATGAACCTGACCCGGCTGCGCTGGTCCGACATCCCGGGCCTGCTCCGGAGTCGCGCCGAGCAGGCTGCGGCCACCCCGCTGCACGAGATCGCCAGTGCCTCCGGCGGGTTCACCCCCGGTGTGGCGTCGACCGTGGCCGGCGATTCAGGCACCCGGTTCTTCGTCAAGGCGATCGCCCGGCACACGTCCGAGGTCGCCGAGGCCTACCTGCGGGAGGCCCGGATCGCCGAGCTGCTGCCGCCGCGGACACCGAGCCCTCGCCTGCTCTGGTGGCACGACGACGGGACCTGGATCGTCATGCTGTTCGAACACGTTGATGGTCGTACCCCGGACATCGCCGACCTCGACCCGGTGATGACAGCGGTGGCCGCGTTGGGGGAGACGCCCGGACCGCGGGGGCTGCCCCGGCTCGTCGACGAGTTCGCCGAGGCCTTCACCGGCTGGCGCGACATCGCCGGCGCCGCCTCGTGGACAGCGGTCACCGCCACTTACCCGGAACTCGCCGGTGCCTCGGTCGAGGCGCTCGCGGCCCGGGAGACACGCTGGACGGCCGCCGCCGACGGAACAGCCCTGGTCCACGGCGATCTGCGCCTGGACAACATGATCCTGACGGCCGACGGGGTCCGGATCGTCGACTGGCCCCACGCGTGCACCGGCGCCGGCTGGGTCGACCTGGCCCTGATGACCCCGAGCCTCGCGATGCACGGCGTCGACGTCGAACACCTGCTCGACGTGCACCCGCTGACCCGCACGGTCGACCGGGAGGACCTGGACACTGTCCTGGTAGCCGGCGCCGGCTACTTCGTCAGCCGTTCGCTGCTGGCACCACCGCCGGCGGCACCGGCCGTCCGGGACTTCCAGCGGGCCCAGGCGAAAGCGCTGCTGGCCTGGCTGGGGCTCCGCCGCCCCGACATCCTCACCGATCGGACGTGACCACGTCAGTCCCCAGGGCCGGCTCCAGGTTGGCGATCATCGCCGCCAGGGTGTCGAGGGTCCGGGTGTAGTCGTCGGCGGTGATGCCCGCGGTGCTGACGTCACGGATGCCCCGCACCGCGGCACCCAGGTCGGCCAGCAGGTCACGCCCGGCCGCGGTCACGGTGTAGACGCCGGCGCGGTCCTCGACGTACCCGCCGCCGAGCAGCGGCGAGAGGTGCGTCTCGACGGGCTCGCCGGGGGCCAGGAAGGGCGCGAGGCTCGCGGTCAGCGTCGCCGACGATCCAGGACCGGCCTCAAGGGTGCGCAGCAGCTGCCACTGCCGGCGGGTCACGCCCCGGGCGCCGAGGGTGGCGTCGAACCGCTCCTCGATCAGCTGATCGAGGCGGCGCAACAGCAGCCCGATCGGCCGAAAATCAGTTGTACTCATACAACTATTCTGGCGCGCCGGCGCTGCCGGTTGTCAAGTAACAACTGTTGTAGGGTGGGCGGCATGACGGCGGAACCGGACGAGCTCATCGCGCGCGCCCTGGTCCGCATCCGCCGCGACCAGCAGGCCGGGCACCTGCAGAAGCGTGCCGCGGCACCGGACGCCGCCAGCTTCCGCTACCTGGACGCACTGGACGAGGCTGGTGGCCCCTTGCCGATTTCGGCGATCGCCGACCGGATCGGCGTCGACCGCCCCCGCGCCAGCCGGCTCACCACCGCCCTGCTCACCGACGGCCTCATCACCCGCGAACCACAGCCGGGCAACGCCCGCTACATCCTGATCCAGCTGACCGCTGCCGGCCGCGCCGTCGTGGCCGCAGCCCAGGAGAACCGCCGCCGCGGCGTGGCCGAAGCCCTGACCGGCTTCTCCGCCGAGGAGTCCCGCGCCCTGGCCACCCTGCTGGCCCGCTTCGTTGACGCCTGGCCCCGCGGGTAGCGCAACTCTGCTCCGGCGCCGTTGCCGAACCCGTCGCCAACCGCGACGCCGGTTTCGGCGACGGTTGGCAAATCCCAGGAGGATCGTTCTGACAGAACCGTCCTGATCTTCCACCGCGCGCCCAGGCCCGGATTCCCGGCCTCCGATTACCTGCATTATCGGATTGCCATTATCAGTAATCCGTTAATCCACCGAGACGCTGGAAACGGACAAATGACAACTACACCATAGTGACAGTTCTGTTGTAGTCGAAGAGTTCCCCGGTTATGCCGCGACCGCTTCGGATCAAGACCTTCCTTCGGTACGACCTCGGGCCGGCACAGGAGCACCAGCGGAGTCCCGGGCCTCCGCGCGAGGCAGTCCTGCCCCGGACCGCCCGGCGACGCACGGGTGTGTCCCGGGGCACGCGATGCCCGCCTGACTCCGGGCAGAGGCGCGACTTTCTGTTGTGGGCTGGTTCTTGGGGGTGTCTCCCGGGGTGCGAAGCACCCCGGGGAGCCAGCCGGGGACCCGGCGCGCGCCTGACGGTCCGGTGGTGGGACGGCGTCGCGGACCCCGGGACACACCCGTGCGGCGCTCAGCGGTCTTGAGCGGGGCTGCCTGGCGGGGAGGCCCGGGACGGGGCAGCTGCTGCTGTGATGGCGCCCAGGTCGTACCGAATAGGGGTTGGGGCACAGTGTGCGGATTTCGGGTGGGGGGTCATCCGGGCGGCGGGCGGCGGCGAATCGCTGGCACCGAGTCGTGCGCGTGGGCGGCGGCCGGGGGAGCGGAGGTCGAGATGGCCGGTACACCGCGGCGGGCGCTGGCTGGGATGGGTGGCGTCGTTGTGCTGCTGCATCTGTTCGGGATCGGGGGTCTCTACGCGGCGCCGCCGGGTGGGCGGGTGGTGCTGGTCGTCGCCTATCTGCTGGGGCTGCGGTGGGCGGTGGCGCCCGGCAACGTCGTGGTGACCGATGTGGCCGGGCAGCGGCTCGAGCAGCTCGGGCGGCGGGGGATCTCGTGCGGGTTCTGGTTCGCGCTGGGGTTCGCCGGCACCGTCGCGGCTGTCACGCTCGTGGCGGCGATGGTCGTGTGGTGGTTCGCGGTGCCCGGCCGTTATCTCGGTGTGGTCCTCGGGATGCTGGCGATCGTGCAGGTCGTGGTGCTGATCGGGGCGGTGCGGGCGCGCCGTGGCGGGGACGGGCCGGTGCCGCGGCCGGGGATCGAGCGGCTGGCCGGGCGGGTCGGGCGCGCCTGGCAGGTGGCGCCGATCGGGGTGCTGGTCGGTGCCGGGCTGGTGATCGGCGCTGAGGTGGTGCTGCTGGTGCTCGCCGCGGCGGCGGTGCCGTTCGCCGTGGTCGTCGCGGTGCCGGTGTTGTTCGCCGCCGGGATGTGCCTGGCGGCGACGTTGCTGGGGGCGTTCGGTGGGCAGTTGCCGCTGGCCCGGATCGCGCTGATCCACATCGGGGCCACGGCGCTCGTTGCCGGGACCGTGCTCGTGGTGGGGGCGATCCGGCTGAACCGGGTGCTGGACATCGAGGTGCCGACCGGTTCGGGCGGCCGGCTGGCCGCAATGGTGGAGGGGGCGCAGGGGCAGCCCGCGGCGCTCGCGGACTACCTGCTCGACCGGCCGCGCCTGCTGCTGGTCGTGGTGCTGGTCCTGGTGGCGGTGCTGGTCATCGTCCTGATCCGGTCCGCCCGGGGGAAGAAGGCGCAGGCCGCCGGACCACCGGCGGGCGCGAGCCAACCCTCGGCCAGCAACAACGGGCGAGGCGCGACCCCGCCGGCGGCAACGAGGAGGAGCCGGCGGGAGAAGAAGCAGAGCCGCCGGGAGAACAAGGCCCAGCTGGTGCAGAACAACGCGATGGCGGCCGGGCAGCCCGCCCGGAGGCAGCCGGACGCGGCCGGGCGGCCCGGCGCGGATCGGAACGCTGGTCAGAGCGGTGCGGCCACGGGCGGCCGCCCCGACGATCAGCCGCGCCGGGCGACGGCCGGGGACCGCGGTGAGTACCGCGCCGGCCAGGCATCGGCGCCGGCAGCACAGCCCGCGCCGGACAACCGACGGGTCGTGGCGCGTGCGCCGGTCGACGGCGGCGGCTATCGCGGGGCGGGCGGGGTGCCGGCGGCCGGGGCGGAGATGCCGGCCGGGATCGCCGTGGTCGCCGGGGCCGGGGCGGGGATCGGCCGGGCGGTCGCGGTGGCGCTGGCGGGTGCCGGGTACGGGATCCTCGCCGTCGACTTCGATGAGGAGGGTGCGGCTGCCTGCGCCGGGCAGGCCCGGGCCTACGGTGTGCCGGCTCAGGCGGTGCGGGCCGAGCTGCGCGACCCGGACTACCTGGCGCGCATCGTGGGCTTCGCCGAGCAGTGGGGGCGGGTCAGTGTGCTGGTCACCGCGGGTGCCGGGGGCTGGCCGAGCCCGGTGCCGCAGCGGACCGCGGAGATGTGCCTCAGCGACCTGGTGCGCGCGTCGATGCGGCAGCGTGGCGGCGGGGCGATCGTCGCCGTGGTGCCGGCGGTGTCCGCCGACGCCGCGCGGCTGATCCGGTTCACCACGGAGGCGGCGCAGGGCGCGCGCGACGGCGTACGGATGATGTGTTTGGTTGTCGATCGGTCTGACGCCGATCCGGTGGCCGTGCTCGAGCTGATCCGGAACGGTCGTGACGGTGAGGTCGTCGATCAGGTGCCGCGGTTCGCCCGGGGCACGGCCACGGTGCGGTGAACGCGCGCGGCCGCACCGTGGGGCGGCTACGTCGTGGGCTCGGCCAGGGCAGGACGCCGTTTCCGGAAGACCCAGGTCGGGTCCGCCGCGTAGTGCTCCCACCGCACGAGCATGAGCGCCACCATCGCGAGCAGCATCAGCACGTGGCCGGTCGCCGTCAGGGCGGTGCCGCCGAGCCACGGTGACAGCAGCGCGAACGGTGCCACCATGACCGCCGTCATCTCGCCGATCATCCGCGGGCCGTGTCCGCGGATGGCCATCCACACCGCCATGCCGGCCGCCATGTCCAGGGCCATGACCAGGGTCGCCACCGTCGGCCGGTGGTGGGTGAGCGGATCGGAGAGCGGACCCAGCAGCAGCATCCCGGCGAACATGGCGACGAGCATCTCGGCCAGGTGCCGCAGCCAGGTGCGCAGCCGCGGCGCCCGGGCCAGGCCGGCCCGGGCCACGGCGTAGATGATGCCGCCGGCCGCCAGCGCCAGGGCCAGCAGCAGGACGGGGGAGAACGGGACCCCCGGACCGGTCAGGTCGCCGGGCCGGTACTCGAGGGTCTTGGTCACCCACCGGGCGGTCGGCGTGTCGGTCGTGGCGGCCAGGTCGCGCAGGGTGCCGTCGAACGGGAACCCGGCGCGGCGGTGGACGTACACCGGCTGCCATGTCGCGTCCACCGTGTGGGTGCGGGCGGCGTCGTGGCCGGGAACCAGCAGCCGGTCGTAGCCGGTGGTGACCGCGGCTCGCGGGACGAACGTCAGTCCGTGCCGGGACCGGATCGGTTGCCCGTCGGCGGTGACCGAGGTGAGCCGGGCGACGTACGACAGCTGGGTGTAGGTGCGGAACACCGACGCCAGTTCGATCTCGCCGACGCCGGGGGTCAGCAGCACCCCGGCCCGTACCGGGGTGCGGAAACCCGCGTTGAGCAGGGCGACCGCGTCCGCCGGTGCGGGATGAGCGGCGTCGATCGATGCGGGGCCGCCCGGATGGTAGTGCGGCCACTGCACGGCGGCGGCGGCCTGCCGGGCGACGTCGGCGCCGTGGTCGCGCTCGATGATGCGCAGCGCGCCGTCGATCCCGGACAGTACGGCGGCGGTCGTGATGATGCGGCCGTCGTCGACGTAGCGGACGCCGCGGGTCCACCGCACGTCCGGGTACTGCCGTTCGAGTCCGTAGAGGGCGAGCCAGCTGCTCGTCGCGGGCCGGTCGGCGAGCAGGCCGGTGCGGGCCAGCAGCCCGGTGCCGGCGCAGACACTCAGGATCCGGGTGCCGGCGGCGTGGCGTTGCCGCAGCCAGTCCACGGCCGGCTGCAGCTGCGCGGAGCCGGCCTGCTGCACCTCCGGCACGACGATCCAGGCGACGTCACCGACGTCGGCGAACGTGTGGTCGGGCACCAGGTCGAGCCCGCCGGTCAACGGGACCGGGGCACGGCTCTCGGCGACGGTCACCACCCGGTAGCGGCCGGACACCGCGAGGGTCTCGAACGGGGCGAGCACGTCGGCGGCGTTGGCGCCGGCCGGTCCGAGCAGCACCGCGACGGTCGGTCGCGGGTCCGCGGCCGCGGCGGCCGGCGGGGGCAGCGGGACCGAGCGAGGCGCGGGGTAGACGGCGTCGACCGCGCCGACCCCGTGGATCACGCCCACGGTGGCGGCGGCGGCCAGCCCGGCGAACAGGACGGCGAGAGAACGACGGATGTGCATGCCGCCGATGGTGTCCGCCGGCCGGGTCACGGTGCCCGTGCCGAAGGTCATGGCCGGGGTCATGACGTGATTGACTTCCGCGGACGGGCCCCGGCACGCTGCAGGCGTGGAACGTTTCCTGTGGATGCTGGCGGTCAGTGCGTACTCCGTGCTGGTCCTGGAGGCCGTCGCCGGTGCCGACCCGTGGCCGGCGATCGTGACCGGCGCCGTGTTCACCGCGCTCGTCGTGGCCGGGTGGTGGCTGCTGCCGGGGCGGTCCCGGGGCTGGTGGGCCGGGTACGTGCTGGTGCAGATCGGGCTCGGACTGGTCATGTTCGGCGCCGCCCACGCGTTGTGGGGCGGCACCCTGCTGCTGATCGTGCTGGTGGTCCAGGTAGCGGAGCTGCTGCCGCTGGGTGTCGCCGTCGCCGTGGCGCTCGTGGTCCCGTTCGGACATGCCGGCATGGAGCTCGGCAAGGGTCTGCGGGAAGGGGTCGGCATGCTGGTGGCCGCGCTCATGGCGCTGGTCGTGACCCGGCTGCTGCGCCGGGAACGGCAGACCCGGCTCGCCCTGGTCCGGGCGCACGGACAACTGGCGGAACTGGCCACCGCCGAGGAACGCAACCGGGTCGCCCGCGACATCCACGACGGACTCGGGCACTACCTGACGACGGTGCAGATGCAGGTCCGGGCCGGCCGGGCACTGCTCGGCCGCGACCCGCAGCGCGCCGACGCGGTCCTGGCCCAGGCGGAGGAGCAGGCGAAGCAGGCCCTGTCGGAGGTGCGGCGGTCGGTGTCGGCGTTGCGGGCACCGCGGCTGCCGCTGCCGGACCGGGTGGAGCGGCTGGCCCGGGAGACGTCGCAGTCCGGGCTGCCGACCACCAGCCTGGCGCGCGGCGCCTGCCGGGCGCTGCCGGCGGAGGTGGAGGAGGCCCTGTTCCGGGCGGCGCAGGAGGGATTGACGAACGTGCGCCGGCACGCCCAGGCCACCCAGGTGCAGGTGCTGCTGCAGTACGACCCCGCCGAGGTCCGGGTCGTCGTCGGTGACGACGGGTGCGGGGACGCGCCCGGTCCGTCTGGCGGGTTCGGGCTGACCGGCCTGCGCGAACGGGTGACCGGGCTGGGCGGCACGGTGGTGCTCGACTCGGTGCCCGGTCAGGGCTCGACGCTCACCGTGACGGCTCCGGCGTGATCCGGGTGCTGCTCGCCGACGACCAGCGGTTGTTCCGGGAGGCCCTCGCGTTGCTGCTGTCGGTGCAGGACGACATCCGGGTGGTCGGCGAGGCGGCCGACGGCGCGCAGGCCGTCGACCTGGCCGGGCGGACGGTACCGGACGTGGTGCTGATGGACCTGCGGATGCCGGTGATGGACGGGCCGACCGCGACCCGGCACATCCGCGCGAACCACCCGCGGGTCCAGGTGATCGCGCTGACCACGTTCGACGACGACGCCGACGTGTTCGCCGCGATCCGGGCCGGGGCGATCGGGTACCTGCTCAAGGACGCCTCGTCGCAACGGCTGATGGAGGCCGTGCGGGCTGCCGTGCGCGGTGAGTCGGTGCTCGAACCGGGCGTGGCCGCCAAACTGGTGTCGCGGGTCGCGCAGCTGCCGGCACCGGTCCCCGATCCGCTCGTCGCACCGCTGTCGGGGCGCGAGCTCGACGTCGTGCGGTTGCTGGCCGGTGGGCGCAGCAACCGGGAGATCGCTGCGGTGCTGTTCCTGGCCGAGGGGACCGTGAAGAACCACGTGACCGGTGCCCTGGCCAAACTCGGTGCCCGGGACCGGACCCAGGCGGCGTTGCGCGCTCGTGAACTGGGGCTGCTCTGACCTGCGGTGACCGGGTGCGGCCGCGTGCCCCCACCGGGCACGCGGCCGCGCTGCCGGCCGGGTCAGCTGGCCAGGAACGTCCGGATCTGAAGGAGGGTGCCGGTGTCGGTCAGGTAGCCGATGTGGGTCTGGCAGGCCACGTAGTTGTTGGTGGCCCCGCTGAGCACGGTGCTGGTGTACGGGATGATGATCCCGTCGCAGGGCGAGTACCAGGTCGCGTACCTGGTCGCGCCCGGTGTCTCGTCACCGGCGCTGATCGTGGTGATGAACGACGAGCCGGGGTACATCTGCTGGCAGGTGACGTAGATCAGGCAGGCGCTGGCGTAGGTGGTGCCGTGGTTGGCGCCGGCGATCGACGCGAGGTGCCGCACGTACGCGGCGCCGCCGAGCTGCTTGAGGTACCACTGGCTGACCAGGCCGCCCATCGAGTGGTTGACGATGTCGACCTGGGCGGCGCCGGTGCGCGACCGGACCTGGCTGACGTAGCTGGCCAGCCCCTGCGCGTTGGTGATGTTGTTGCCGTACGAGTTGTACTCGTAGGCGAACAGCTCGCTGCTGGCGTAGCCGCCGGCCCGGAACACCGCCATGGCGGTGGTCCAGTTCGAGGCGCTGCCGGTGTAGCCGTGCACGAAGATCACCGGGGTGCCGGGGGCGGCGGCCGCGGGCAGGGCCGGGCTCAGCGCGAGCGCGGCCAGCACGGCGGTGAACAGGACGATGAGACGACGCATGAGACCTCCAGGGGTGAAACGGGGATCTCTGCATCCTCAGTGCATAAAGATGGCCACGCATCGGCGAAATCGCCGGTGGTCTTCGTCTCGTCCGCAGGCGCGGCACGGCCCGGCAGGGAAGGCTGACCGGATGGTTGCCTTCGAACTCGCGATCCAGGACACCGGCGGCATCGCGGTGGCGGCACGCCTCGGCGTCGACCGGGTCGAGCTGTGCTCCGCGCTCGCCCTCGGCGGTGTCACCCCGTCGCAGGCGCTGATCGAGGCGGCGGTCGGGCATCCCGGGATGCCGCCGGTGCACGTGCTGATCCGGCCGCGGGCCGGTGGCTTCGACTACCCGGCCGACGAGGCCGCGCTGATGGTCCGCGAGGTGCGCCACGCCGTCGCGGCGGGCGCGGCCGGGGTGGTGGTCGGCGGGCTGCGCGACGGGCGGGTCGACACCGCGCTGATCGCCCGGACGGTCGAGGCGGCCGGTGGCGCGGCGGTGACCTTCCACCGGGCCTTCGACGGCCTGGCCGATCCGGTGGCGGGCCTCGACGTGCTGGCCGGGCTGGGGGTGTGCCGGATCCTGACCGCGGGCGGGCCGGGCACCGTGGCCGCCGGCCTGGCCGGGCTGGCCGCCCTGGTGCGCGCCGCGGCCGGCCGCATCGAGATCATGGCCGGTGGCGGGGTACGCCCGGAGCTGGTCGCCGGCCTGGTGGGCACCGGGGTGGCCGCGGTGCACGCGTCGGCGAAACGGATCGTGCCGGACCCGGTGGCGGTGGAGCTGGGCGCGGCGGCCCGGGCCGGCGCGACCGGCCGGGAGGGCACCGACGAGCAGCTGGCCGGGCTGATCCTGGACGCGGTGCGGGCGGCGCGGGGACTTGGGTCTTTTGCGCCCGCCGACCGGGTCGTCTGATTGCGCGCTCGGCGCGGCACACCCGGCGCGGGGTCGGACAGTTAGCAGATCAGCTCGTCGGCGTCAATGCGACACGCGACAGGCACAGTCCGTAGTGATCTGTGTACGCAAAGCGCAATTCTGGGGCCGAGGACACTGCAGTGACTCTCCGACTCACAGTGCTGGTTCATGGAGGTCAAAGATGACCGAGACGACGATGAAGCATGCGGAGGAGCTCAAGATCCCCGAGGAATTGCTGGACCTCGGTGATGAGATCCGTCAGACGGTGGAGGACCTCGGGGAAAAGCTGGTGCAGAGCACCACGGTCTACCGCAGTCAGCTCAAGCAGATCGAAACGCAGAACCGCAAGTCCTCGGCCACGCAGAACGGCCGGAGCAAGAGCGGCACGGCCGAGATCGCGGAACCGACGGCCGTGTTCGGCGGGGTGCCCTACCAGTTCTTCGACATGATCGCGGTGGGGCCGTTCCAGCCGATCGGCGGCGGGCCGTTCCGGCCGAACCGGATCATCCGGGCCGGTGAGCGGGCCTTCCTGATCGCCGCGATCTGGCGCAACCCGACGCCGCTGGGCTTCTCGCCCGGCAACCCGTCGGCGGCCGACGTGATGGCCGGGCAGTCCTACGTGGTCCGGGGGCAGACGGTCAACGTCAACGACGTGGCGAACGGGCCGGACCTCGGCCCGGTGACCGGCACGTTCGGCGGGGGCTTCCTCGACTTCCACGTGCTGCGGATCCCGTCGGTACCGGCGCCGCAGGACGGCGCGCCGCGGTTGCTGGACATCAGCCTGACCATCGACGTGCGCAGCGTGGCGTCGGGTCTGCCGCCGTTCGCCGGGTACGCCTCGCAGTGGTTGCAGCTCGACGCGTACGCGCCGTTCTGCTTCCCGTACATCCCGTACGTGGATGGTCCGGTGGTGGTTCCGGGTCTGGTCCCGAGCTTCGTGCAGGACACCCCGGTCCGCGTTCTGATCTATTCCTGATCGGCCATCGGGCGCCGGCGTCGACGACGCCGGCGCCCGATGCGGTGCACCGGACAACCCTGCGAGGCGGGAAGGAGATCCGACAATGGCAAAGGTGGACCCGCGGCTGCGCCTGGTGATGGACGAGCTCACCGACCGGCCCGGAGCGGCGTTCGCACCGGCCGCCGACGTGCCGCTCGGCGCGCGCATCGGCTGGGACGGCCGCGCCGACGGCGCGACCATCGAGGTCCTGGTCGAGGCGGTCCCGGACGGCGACCTCGACGACATCGCTACGACGGTGACCGGCGCCCAGATCGGCCCGGCCGGCACGGTCCGGCCGGTCCGCCTGCCGGTGACGGCGCTGCCCGCGCTGGCCGGGCACGCCGCGGTCGCCCGGATCGAGGCGTCCCGGCCGCTGTTCCCCGAGCTCAACTGGTCGCGGGTGGAGTGCCGGGCCCAGGACCTGCACGCCGGTTCACCGGCGATCGCCGGCGCCGGCGTGGTCGTCGCGGTGATCGACTCCGGGATCGACTACACCCACCCGGCGTTCCGGCACGCCGACGGCAGCAGCCGCATCCTGGCGCTGTGGGACCAGGCCGCGGACGCGGTGGCCGGCGGCGCCGTGGCGTTCGGCCGCGAGTACGCCCGGGCCGAGCTCGACGAGGCGCTGCGCTCGCCGGATCCGCGCGCGGTCGTGCCGCACGACGACGCGGATCCGCACGGGCACGGCACCCACGTCGCCGGGATCCTGGCCGGTGACGAACGCGGCCGGGACCTGTTCACCGGGATCGCCCCGGACGCCGAGCTGATCGTGGTGGCGCTGCGCCCGGACGGGGCGTCGCTGGGCACCTCGACCCACGTGGTGGCCGCGCTCGACTTCGTCCGCCAGCGCGCCGGCGGGCGCCCGGCCGTGGTGAACCTGAGCCAGGGCACCAACATCGGCGGGCACGGCGGGGAGTCGCTGCTCGAGCGGCGCATCGACGAGCTCAGCCGCCGGCCCGGCTTCGTGGTGGTCAAGTCGGCCGGCAACGAACGGCAGTGGGGGGTGCACGCCGGCGGGATGCTCTCGCCCGCCGAGGACCACTACGTCGCGTTCGACGTGGTCAGCGGCGACCTCGACGACGACGTCATCGAGGTGTGGTTCGGTGCCGGCGACGACGTCGCGGTGAGCCTGACGACGCCGGGCGGCTCCACCTCCGGGCAGGTGCGGGCGGGGGAGTCGCTGTCCTACGAGACCGGGGCCGGCAACCGGGTCCGCATCGACGTCGACGAGGACGCCGACGGCACCGGCGACCGGCGGGCGTCGCTGATCCTGCGCCGCGGCACCGCCGATCAGATCCAGGCCGGGCGGTGGAGCATCGTGCTGCGCGCCGGGGTGGTCGCCGACGGCCGGTTCGACGCGTGGATCGAACGGGCGCCGCGCGGCGGGCTGGGCGCGCCGGAACAGAGCCGGTTCGCGTCGCGGGCCCGCGACGCCACCCGCACGGTCACCATCCCCGGTACGGCCCGGCGGGTCATCACGGTCGGGTCGTACGTGACGAAGTCGCCGCGCCCGGAGACGATCGGCACGCTGTCCGGGTTCAGCTCGCTGGGCCCGACCCGCGACGGCCGGGAGAAACCCGAGCTGGCCGCGCCCGGCGACTACATCGTGTCGGCGCAGGCCGGTGGCGGGCACGTCGCGCTGCCGGGCACGTCGATGGCGGCGCCGCACGTGGCCGGGGCGGCCGCGCTGGTGCTGCAGGCCGTGCCGCTGCTCACCGCGGAACAGGTGCGCCAGGTGCTGCGCCGGTCGGTGCGCACCGACGCGGCGGTCGGTGCCGGCCCGGACGCCGGCTGGGGTGCCGGCAAGCTCGACGTGGCCGCCGCGGTGGCGCTGGCCCGCGCGGCGGTGTTCCCGCGGATCGTCGCGGTGCAGGCCGACGGGGCCCGGGTCGTGGTGAAGACCGACGTGGCCACCACGGCGCGGCTGCTGGTGCGCGGCGCGGCGCCGCTCGACGGGGCCGGCCCGGCGAGTGTGCACCGCTTCGACCTGTCCGGGTTGCCGGCCGGTCGGCACCGGTGCGCGGTCGAGGTCGCCGCGGACGGCTGGGTCAGCGCCGACGACGACAACGGCGCCGGGTACGTCGTGCCGGTCGGTGAACCGGCCCGCCCGCCGGTGACCGAGCCGGTCACCGACCAGGCCGGGTACGGCTTCGCGGTCACCGCGGTGACCAACCCGGGCGGTGAGCCGGCGATCGAGTACACGGTGACCGACCGGCGCACCCGGGAGCAGGCCAGCAAGCTCGACGGCCCGGCACTGCTGGTCTTCCTGCAGGACCAGGTCGAAGGCCGATCCCGTACCGCATAGGGGTTGATCCGACCGGGAGGGAGGTGGGTGGTCGTGCGCGGGCGGCGGACCTGGACGACAATGGTCCGCACACATGTTTGCCCGCCGATGTGAGAGGAAGTTTCTTGAGCGCTGGACTCGCAGCACTGCTGGACGACGTGGCGGTCCTGGCCCGTGCGGCCGCCGCGTCCGTCGATGACGTCGGGGTCGCCGCCGCGAAAGCCGGTGCCAAGGCGGCCGGTGTGGTCATCGACGACACCGCCGTCACCCCGCAGTACGTCCGTGGTCTGGCCGCCGAGCGTGAGCTGCCGATCGTCAAGCGCATCGCCGTGGGGTCGTTGCGCAACAAGTTCCTGATCATCCTGCCGGTGATCCTGGTGCTCAGCCAGTTCGTGCCGTGGCTGCTCACCCCGCTGCTGATGATCGGTGGCGCGTACCTGTGTTACGAGGGCACCGAGAAGGTGTGGGCCAAGCTCGCCCATCACGACGCGCACGGCGCCGGTGAGCAGGCGCAGCCGGACGAGAAGACGCTGGTCGCCGGCGCGATCCGCACCGACCTGATCCTGTCCGCCGAGATCATGGTGATCTCGCTGAACGAGGTCGCCGACGAGCCGTTCCTGTCCCGGCTGGTGATCCTGGCGGTCGTCGCGCTGTTCATGACGGTGCTGGTCTACGGTGTGGTCGGCCTGATCGTGAAGATGGACGACCTGGGCCTGAGCCTGGCCGAGCGCACCGGCACCGGCATCGCGAAGTTCGGCCGTGGCCTGGTCAAGGCGATGCCGAAGGTGCTGACCGGGCTGACCGTGATCGGCACCGCGGCGATGCTGTGGGTCGGTGGGCACATCCTGCTGGTCGGCGCGGACGAGCTGGGCCTGCACGCGCTCTACGCGGCGGTGCACCACCTGGAGGAGGCGGCGCACGACGCCACCGGCGCGCTCGGCGGGGTGATCGGCTGGCTGGTCAACACGGTGGCCAGTGCGATCGCCGGGCTGATCGTCGGCGCGGTGGTCGTGTTCGTGCTGAGCGTGACGCTGCACCGCCGGAAGAAGTCGGCGGTGCCGGCGGACGCCGAGAAGTAGCGGGTGACCCGGCGGCCGCGGCCGCCGGGTTCACGTCCCGGCGCGTGCTCCCATGCCGTTTGGTCGATTTGACTATGCTCTCCGGTGATCGGGGAGGGCCCATGACGGTGAATGGATCGGTGAGCGGGGAGTTCGCTCGCATGCTGGACGCGACGGTCGGCGCGCTGCGCGCGGCGAGCCCGGCGCCGCAGGACGAGGAGACCGCGCGCCAGCAGCGCCTCGGCGAGTCCGCCGACGGGCAGGTCCGCGCGGAGTTCGGCGCGGACGGGCGGCTGGCGGCGGTGACGCTGGACCCGCGGCTGCTGCGCCTGGGCACGCAGGAGATCGGCGAGCACGTGGTCGCGGCGGTGAACGCGGCGATCGACGCGATGCGCGCCGGCGCCGCGCCGGTCCCGGCCGCCGGGGACCTGTCGCAGCTGACCGAGCAGCTGCAGGAGGTGCGCGACACCGCGGTGCCGCGGCTCGGCGCGTTCCTGCAGACGCTGACCGAGGCCCAGCAGCGGATGGCCCGCGGCGGTGGCCGATGAGCGGATTCGCGGTCGACCCGGCGGCGCTGCGGGCCGGCGGCGACGGTGTGATCACCGTGGCGCAGGACTTCATCGGGCAGGTGGAGACGTTCGAGGCCCAGATGCAGGGGTACGGCGAGCCGTGGGGCGGCGACGACATCGGGTCGCTGATCGGGATCGCGTACACCGCCGTGTCGGCGTGGGTGCTCGACTGCATCGCGGTGGCCGCCGAGGAGATCGGGTCGGCCGGCAGCGATCTGACGCTGATGGCCGACAACTACGAGTCGGCAGAGGAGGACCTCGTCACCGGGCTGCGGGGTCTCCAGAACGAGCTGGGCTGACCGCGATGGGACTACAGCTGCCGGGTGAGCTGGTCACCGCGCTGGGCTGGATCGGTCTGAGCTGGCCGGAGGCCGACGAGGAGAAGCTCGTCGAGATGGGCCAGGCGTGGATCGACTTCGCCGGGACGGTCGGGCAGGCCGTCGGGCAGGCCGGGTCGGCCGCATCCGCGGTCGTGGCCGGGCACAGCGGCGAGGCGTTGCAGGCGTTCCAGCAGTGGTGGGCCGACCCGGACAGCGGGCCGGGCTCGCTGCCGGATTACGCGCAGGCCGCCATGCTGGTCGGCACCGGGATGATCATCTGCGGGGCGATCGTGCTCGCCCTGAAGATCCAGGTGATCGTGCAGCTGGCGATCCTGGCGTTCGAGGTGGCCCAGGCCGTCGCCACCGCGGTCGCCACCTTCGGCGCGTCGCTGGCCGAGATCCCGATCTTCCAGACGATCACCCGGGAGCTGGTGAGCCTGCTGATCGACCAGGTGATCACGGAGCTGCTCGATGCCTAGCCACGGCCCGAAGGGGACGAGGGCCCGCGGCGGCGCCGGGAAGCCGAAGGTCGGCAAACTCGTCGGCGCCGCGGTCGAGGCGGCCGCGAAGAAGCCGAAGAAACGCCTGCCGGCACCGGCGGTGACCCGCAACAACGACCTGCCCGAGTTCACCCTGCGGATCAAGCAGAAGGCCTCGTACAAGAAGGGGCCGTTCCAGCGGAAGTTCAACGCGCTCAAGAAGCTCAGCGACGACGGCAAGCTGTTCAAGCAGGCGAACCCGCTGGACAAGGACCCGGAGATCACCAAGGCGTACCGCAAACGGGTGCGCGACGCGATCCTGGCCAAGTACTGGCCGGACGGGGGCCGGGCCACCCCGGAGGGCAAGGCGATGGCGAACAAGCTCCTGGAACGGCTGCGCAACACCGACGCCGACCACGTGTGGGATCCGCAGCTGGGCGGCGCGGACCACGCCAGTAACCTGAGGCTGCTGGATTCCCATACGAACCAGGACATGGGTAACGAGATCTGGCAGCAGATCAAGGACCTGCCCGATGGAACCCCGATCCGAATAGAGCTGGTGCCGTGAACCCTGATCTCCGCGAGCTCATCGAGGAGCTGCGCACCGACCTGGAGGCGGACCAGCCGGCCTCCCTGTCGTGGGCGCAGATCGACGCCGGCGCGCCGGACGCCCGGATCCCGGCCGACGTGCCGGAACCGGTCCGGGACCTGCTGGCGGTCGCCGACGGCATCCTGGCCGGTGCGTTCGACCTGGCCGGGACGGCGCACATCGCCTACCGGCAGGCCATGCTCGCCGACCTGCCGGCGTTCACCGGGGTGGGCGCCGCGCCGGCCGCGTGGTACTTCCTCGGCACTTTGATGGAGGAACCGGTGCTGCTGCGGCGCGACACCGGTGCGGTGTGGTGGTTCCCGCAGACCAGCGGCGACCCGTACTACGCCCGCGAGGAGTTCGAGGAGCTGATGCCGAACCTCGAGTACTTCCTGGCCTACTACGTCTTCGGCCCCGGGTACGCCGACGTCGGTTTCGAGGACGACGAGTGGTGGGGTTTCCTCGACGAGCACGACCTGACCACCGTGCCCGGCGAGGGCGACGAGGACGAGGAGGGCGGCGCGTGAGCGTCACACACGAGGAACTCACCGCGCTCTGGGGCGCCGACGGGATGATCTACTTCCCGGTCGAGCAGTTCGACGACGTGCTCGGCCCGCTGCGCCCCGAGGTGTTCTCACCCTCCGGCGCGCTCCCGCTGGACGTGCCGATCCTGTTCACCGTGGACGTCACCGTCGAGGGCCTGGAATTGTTCAGCAAACTGAAGATCGAGATCGGGGACGCCGGTCCGCGGATCTACATCGTGCTCGGCAGCTCGCCCGAGGACGCGTACATGCTGTTCTGCATGGACGCGCTGACCGGCGCGGTGGTGCTGCTGGACCTGGAGACACCGAACTTCGAGCCGGTCAACGCCACCTACGCGGCGTTCGTCGAGTTCCTCTACCGGCTCGGGCAACTGATCGAGAACGACCCGGGCGGCCGGGACCGTGCCGTCCGGGCCGCGGCGATCCGCGCCGACCTGCACGGTGTCGACCCGTCCGCGTTCACCGACCCGGAATCCTGGTGGACCATGGCCTTCGACCAGCTGGAGTCCACCGGCCGGTAGCGCAGACCCGCCGATGCCGGCCTGATAGGGTCGCCGCAACCGCGGACCGAGGAGGTGAGACCGATCAACGCACTGACAGGTCGGGGCTCCCTCCCACTCACGGTCTAGGGAGCGCCCGCAGGGCATGCTCCGAAAGGCCGTTCCGCCATGCGCACCACTCTTTTCTCCGTCGGCGACGTCCCCGTCGTGCTGTGGACTCCCGACGATGACGCCACCGGACCCCGGCCGCTGATCCTGCTCGGACACGGCGGTGGCCGGCACAAGCAGGATCCCGAGCTCGTCGCCCTCGCCGCGCGCCTGGTCGGCGAGGGCGGTTACGCGGTCGCCTGCGCCGACGCGCCGAACCACGGCGACCGGCCGGCCGACGCGGAGCTGGACCGGGTGGTGGCCGACTTCCCGGCACGGATCGCGGCCGGTGAGGACCGGGCCGCGCTGATCGCGGAGGCGCAGGCGCTGATGGCCGGCCGGACCGTACCGGAATGGCGCGCGGTCCTGGACCACCTGCGACAGCAAGCGGACGTCGGAGCCGGACCGGTCGGTTATTGGGGGATCTCGCTCGGTTGCGGGCTGGGCGTGCCGTTCGTCGCCGCCGAACCGCGGGTGCGGGCCGCGGTGCTCGGCCACGGCGGCGCGCCGAACCTGGCGGCGGCCGCCGCGGCGATCACCGTGCCGGTGGCGTTCCTGGTGCAGTGGGACGACGAGCGGGTGCCGCGCGGGCAGAGCCTGGCGCTGTTCGACGCGTTCGGCGCCGCGCAGAAGACGCTGCACGCCAACCCGGGCCGGCACGGCGAGGTGCCCGGCCACGAACACGACGCCGCGCTGCGGTTCTTCCAGCGGCACCTGTGAGCCCGGCGGGCCCGGTCACGGCTGGTCGATCGGCAACGCCACCAGCAGGGTCACGCCACCGCGGTGAGCGCGGCACGTCGGCTGGGCATCCTGATCTCCGTTCACGTCTGCGCTGACGAACACCCTGTGTTCGGCATCATCGTGCGGGAGCTGAGCTCAGTAATTCGTCAGACCAGCCGATCACCGAAGAGCACGACCAGGCGATGTGAACCGGCGCACCCGCGCTTGCGGCCCGGCGTCGCCGCCGGGTTCGCTCGGATCATGAAAATTCCCGGGTACGACAGCACCGGCGCGCCCGATCCGGCCCCGGCCCGCCGGGCGGTGGTCACCGGTGCCGGGCGCGGGTTCGGGGCGGCGCTGACCGCGCGGCTGGCCGCCGACGGCTGGCAGGTGGTGGCGTGCGTGCGCGACGGCGCCGGTCCCGGACCCGCTGATCGTCAACGTGTCGTCGCGGCTGGGGTCGGTGTCCGCGCAGGCCGCCGGGGAGTTCGCGGACCGGCGGACCAGTTACGCGTACCGGATCGCCAAGGCCGGGCAGAACATGCTGACGGTCGCGCTGGCGCAGGAGTTCGCCGGGCGGGTGCGGTGCTGGGCGGTGCACCCGGGCAGTCTGGCCACGGCGATGGGGGTGCCCGGCGCGGCGACCCGGCCGGAGGAGGCCGCCGCGCGGCTGGCCCGGCTGCTCGACGAGGCCGATCCGCGCTCGCCGCGGTACCTGTCCCTGGACGGGCCCGAGCTGGCGTGGTGAGGCAGGCTGGGCCGATGGACTGGTACAGCGTGCGGGCCGTTTTCGCGTTCGGGTTCGGGGACGGGCCGGGCAGGACGACGTACGAGGAACGGGTGACCCTGTGGCGCGCGGACGATCTCGTCGCGGCGATCGCCCTGGCCGAAGCGGACGCCGCGGATTATGCCGGCGGCCTCGACGACTGCGTCTTCACCGGCCTGCTGCAGGCCTACCACCTGTACGACGAGCCGGGCGCCGGCGCCGAGGTGTTCTCGCTGATGCGCACCAGCGCCCTGGCGCCCGACGACTACCTGAGCGCGTTCTTCGACACCGGTGACGAGCGGCAGGGACACGTCGGGTAGGGCTCAGGTGCGCAGGGTCCGGCTGGGGGGCTGGCCGAACAGCCGGTGGTAGTCGGCGGCGAACCGGCCCGGGGTGGCGAACCCCCACCGGCGGGCGATCGCGGCGACCGTGTCACCGCGGGCCCGGTCGCCGTGCTGCAGGTCGCGGTGGGCGCGTTCCATCCGGACCCGGCGCAGGTAGCCGGTGGGGCTGCTGTCGCGGTGCCGGGCGAACGCCGCCTGCAGGCCCCGCACGCCGATCCCGGCGGCCGTGGCCACGTCGGCCAGGGTGATCGGCTCGCCGGCGTGGGCGTCGATGTAGGCGACCGCCCGGCGCACCACGGCCGGGGCGGCCGCGCCCGGACCGGCGGTGTAGCCGGCCGTCATCGTGGTGTTGGGGAACACCGCGACGGTCGCGGCCGCGGCCGTCGCGATCGCGGCGGTCAGCACCAGCGGATGCGCCAGCGGCGGTTCGGGGCCGGCCAGCCCGCGGGTCAGATAGGCGGCGGTGGCCAGCCAGTGCTGGTTCATCGCCGCGGACACCGGGGCGGTGCCGTGGAACCGGAACGCGGCCGGTTCCACGCCGAGCCGGCCGACAGTCGCGATGATCGTGGCGGCCGGAAACTTCACCACGTGGTGTTTGATCCGGTCGATCCGGGTGGTGACCGGCGCGCCGGGCGGGAACAGCACCGCCTCGCCGCTGCCGACCCGGCGCAGGTCACCGCGGCGCCCGGCGGCGTACCGGCCGTCGAACAGGCACACCACGGTCGGGTCGGCGATCGGGTCGGTGTCGAACTCGATCGCGGCGCGCAGCGTCACCGAGTCGACCACCAGCGGCCCGGCCGTCGCCGTCGCCGACTGGAACAGCAGGTCACGGGCGGTGTCGAGGGGTCGTGGCCGGACGTCGACGTAGCGGCTGCCGATCAGGTCCTGGACCTCGGTCAGCTCCCGCAGCTCGAGCTCGGTCCGCTCGACCGGTGCGTGTTCAGGTGCGGCCGTCATGCCAAGCCTCTTCTCTATGCATTTCCCGCACGGTATATCCAGATAACGAACATCGAAAGAGATCAACTGGTGTGCTCCCCCGAAGTGATGGCCTCATGGAGGCATGGCTGAGACGCAGCGCCGGGACGGCGATGCCCTGGACCAGGTGTTCGATCTGGTCAGCGCGTACGGTCCGGACCTGGCCACGCTGTGCCAGGCGGGTCCCGCGCTGATCGCCGAGACCGCCGGGATCGGTGTGTCGGCCAGGTCGGGCGGGCAGGCGCCCCGGACCCGGTTCACCAGCGACCCGGTCAGCGCCCGGCTGGAGGCCGCCCAGCTCGACTTCGGCGAGGGGCCGTGCCGCGACGCCGCCACCGGGGGCACGGTGCGCGCCACCGACCTGGACGACCCGCAGTGGCTGCTGCGCTGGCCCCGGTTCGCCCCGGCCGCGTTGGACGCCGGGGTGCGCGCGGTCTGCGCCGTGCCGTTGCACGCCGGCGGGGTGCACCACGACGGCGCCGTCGACCTGTACCGCCGTACGCCCGGCGAGTGGACGTACAGCGAACCGGCCGCGACCGCGTTCGCCGCGGCCGCCGCGGAGCTGCTCACCCTGGAACACCTCGACCTGGACCTGGCCGACAGCTTCGCCGAGCAGCGCCTCGGCGACGTGGTGCTCGACCTGGCCGGCGGCGCGCTGGTCGACGTGCGGCCGGGCCTGGCCGAGGACCTGCCCACGCTGCCGGTGGCCCGCTGGTTCACCCGCCACACCGTGGCCTCGCTGCGCTGGCAGGTCAACGCGATCTGCGTCGAGCGGGGACTGCCCGGCCCGGACACGTTCCGGTTCGTCCTCGCCGTCCACGAGGCGATGACCAATGTGGTGCAGCACGGCGGCGGGCACGGCCAGCTGCTGCTGTGGCGGCGCGCCGACCGGCTGTGGTGCGAGATCAGCGACCACGGGCCGGGCCTCGGCACGGTCTGGCCGGCCGGCGGGTCCGGCGAGCCCAGCGGGTTGTGGCTGATCCGCCAGGTCTGCGCCAGTGTGGACGTCACCACCGACGAGACCGGTACCCGGCTGCGGCTGAGCTATCCGCTGCCATCGACGATCGGGGCATGACTGCGGGTGCCGTGAGCACCACCGTCTGGTAAACGTGACAACACAAACCTGACGGTGAGGAGCGGCGGCGTGGACCATGCCAAGCAGCGCATCACGATCATCATCAGCCGGCCGGATCCGGACACCGTCGTACTCACCGTGGCCGGCGACCTGGACCACGGCACGGTGCCGGCGTTCGATCAGCAGGTCAGCGCCGCGCTGCACGAGCAGTCCGCGAGCGTCGTGCGGCTGGACCTGGCCGCGGTGCAGTTCTGCGACCTGGCCGGCCTGCGAGCCCTGCACGCGCTCGGCGCCCCGGTCCGGATCGTCGCGGCCCACCCGCAGCTCGACACCCTGCTGCGGCTCTGCCGGATCTCCGTGCTGCTCGGCTACCGCCCACCGCCGGAGTAGGACCGGTCCGTGACCCGCGTCCGGATCAGGGACGCGGCCGCGGTGACCGCGAGGGTGCCGGCGATCACCGCGAGGGACACCGCGATGCCGATGTGCGGAGCCCAGCCGACCGGGCGCCCGCCGTTGAGGAACGGCAGGTTGTTCTCCGCGAGGGCCTGCAGGACCAGTTTCACCCCGATGAAGCCGAGCACCACGCTCAGCCCGGCCGACAGGTAGACCAGCCGGTCCAGCAGCCCGCCGAGCAGGAAGTACAGCTGGCGCAGGCCCATCAGGGCGAAAACGGTCGCCGTGACGATCAGGTAGGGCTGGTCGGTGAGCCCGAAGATGGCCGGCAACGAGTCCAGCGCGAAGATCAGGTCGGTGGTGCCGATCGCGATGAACACCACGATCAGCGGGGTCAGCCGGCGCCGCCCGGACGCGTCCCGGGTCAGCATCCGGGCGCCGTGGTACTCGCCGGTCATCGGCAGCACCCGGCGCGCCCAGCGGACCAGCGCGTTCTCGGCGTACTCCGGCTGTTCGTCGTAGCCGAAAACCTTGACCGCCGTGTAGATCAGGAAGCCGCCGAAGAGGTAGAACACCCAGGTGAACCGGCTGATCGCGGCCGCGCCCAGCGCGATGAACGCGCCGCGCAGCAGCAGCGACAGCACGATACCGGCGAGCAGCACCGTCTGCTGGTAGCGCCGCTCGACCCGGAACCGCGCCATGATGATCACGAAGACGAACAGGTTGTCGACCGACAGGCTGTACTCGGTCAGCCACCCGGCCAGGTACTGCCCGGCGGCCGCACCGCCGAAGCGCAGCCCGACGAACGCGGCGAACAGCAGCGCCAGCGCGATGTAGCCGATCACCCACCAGGTGCATTCCCGGACGGACGGCTCGTGCGGGCGGCGCCCCACCAGGTACAGGTCGACGAGCATCAACCCGACCAGACCGACGAGGGTCACCACCCACACCCAGACCGCTACCTCCACCACCGCAGCGTGCCATCGATGCCCGCCCATGAAAACCCATCTTGGGTACGACTACGGAGCGCTCGTCCGCAGGCTACGAGCCGAGTCCCGCCCGTGAGGCCGCCGCGGGGCCGCGGCCACTCCCGGCCCGCAGCGCGCCGCCCGGTGGCCGGCTGGTTCTCAGGGGTGCCTCCGCGGTGCGGAGACACCCCTGAGAACCCTGCGCTCCGCGACCATCTCGGTGATCCAGGCGACCGCGACCGGGCCCTGGTCGGCGGGACCGCCGTGCAACCCGCCGATGATCAGCCAGACCCGGTCGGGGTCGATCGGCGGCAGCGCGGCGGCCAGCCGGTCGATCTGGGCGCGGGTGTCGCGCAGGTAGGCGCGGGCGATCCGGGCCGGCTCGTCGTCCTCGCCGGGGAACTCGGTCAGGTAGTTGCGGAACGCGCACCCGCGGTACGCCGGCGCACCGACCAGCTCGGCGACGTCGGTGACCAGCGCGATCAGCTGTCCCGCCGGGTCGCCGGCGCTCGCCAGGGCAGCCTCGATCGCGCGCATCCGCTCGCCGCGCACCAGGGTCAGATACGCGGCGGCCAGGTCGCTCTTGGCCGGGAAGTGCCGGTAGAGCAGGTTCTTGCCGCACCCGGCCGCGTCGATCACCTGGGCCATCCCGACCGCGCGCACCCCGTGCCGGTAGAACAGCCCGCTGGCGGCGCGCAGGATGGTGTCGCGGGTGCCGGGTGCGGGAGGGCGGGCCATGGTGACCAGCTTAACGGACCGATCGGTCCGGCTCTCGGCTAGAGTGGGACCGATCGGTCCGTCATCACTCGAGCGGAGGAACACCATGCGAGACGCCGTCATCGTCGACGCGGTACGCACACCGGTCGCCAAGGGCAAACCCACCGGCGCGTACGCCGGTGTGCACCCGGTCACCCTGCACGCCCACGTGCTGCGCGCCCTGACCGCCCGGGTGCCCGGCCTCGACCCGGCCACGATCGACGACGTCATCGGTGGCGCCGTCGGCCAGGTCGGGGAGCAGTCCGGCAACACCACCCGGCTCGCCGCCCTCGCCGCCGGTTTCCCCGACGCGGTCCCCGCCGTGACCGTCGACCGGCAGTGCGGCAGCAGCCAGCAGGCGCTCAGCTTCGCCGCCCAGGGCGTGCTCTCCGGAGCGTACGACCTGGTCATCGCGTCCGGCGCGGAATCCATGTCGCACGTGCCGATCGGCAGCCAGACCCTGGGCCGCGACATCGGCGGGCCACTGATCGAGGCGCGCTACCCGGGCGGCCTGATCCCGCAGGGTGTCGCCGCCGAGCTGATCGCCCGCAAGTGGGGGCTGTCGCGCACCCAGCTCGACGAGTTCGCCCTGCTCAGCCACCAGAACGCCGCGCGAGCCTGGCGGGACGGGCACTTCGCGGCCCAGATCGCCCCGCTGCCCGGCTCCGGTGCGTCACTGTCGCAGCGGCCCGGCCTCGATCCGCGGGCCGATTTCCTTCTCCTGGCCGACGAGACCGTGCGCCCGGACACCGGCCCGGCCGCGCTGGCGGGGCTGCGCCCGGCGTTCGCCGACGACCGCTGGGAGCAGCGGTTCGGCGCGATCGACTGGAAGGTCACCGCCGGCAACTCCAGCCCGGTCAACGACGGCGCCGCCGCCCTGCTGATCACCACGAGTGAGAACGCCGCCCGGCACGGCTGGCGCCCGCGCGCCCGCATCCACACCGCGGTCGCGGTCGGCGACGACCCGATCCACATGCTGACCGGCATCATCCCGGCCACCGCCAAGGTGCTGCAGCGCGCCGGCCTGAGCATGGCCGACATCGACGCGTTCGAGGTCAACGAGGCGTTCTCCTCGGTCGTGCTGGCCTGGCAGGCCGAGACCGGCGCCGACCCCACCAAGGTCAACATCGACGGCGGTGCGATCGCGATCGGTCATCCGCTCGGCGCGAGCGGCGCCCGGCTGGCCACCACCCTGCTCGGCGTGCTGGAACGCACCGGCGGCCGCTACGGCCTGCAGACCATGTGCGAGGCCGGCGGCACTGCCAACGCCACCGTCATCGAGCGGCTCTAGGCTGACCCGATGCAGAGCTTCGCCCAGGCCACCGCCGTGCAGCAGACCCCCGGCGGCTTCCGCGCCGACCTGGACCCGCAGTGGGGCGTCGGCGACAAGCTGCACGGCGGCTACCTGATGGCCGTGATCGCCCGAGCGGTCGCCACCCAGGCCACCGCCGGGCACCGGGACGCGGCCGGCGGGTTCCACCCGCACCCGATCGCGATGACCACGACGTTCCTGCGGGCGCCGCGGCCGGGCGAGGTGGCCGTCGAGGTCGAGCTGCTGCGGGCCGGCCGCGGCTCCTCGCAGTTCCGTGCCCGGCTCACCCAGGCCGGCGAGACCTGCGCGGAGTCCCTGGTCACCCAGGGCCTGCTCGACGACGCCGCCCCGTGGTGGTCGGCCCTGCCCGCCCCGGAGATCCCCGCCGAGGACGACTGTTTCCTGCTCCCGGCGAACCCGCCCGGCGCCGGCTTCACCGTCCACCTGCTCGACGTCGTCGAACACCGCCTCGACCCGGCCTGCCTGGGCTTCGCCGCGGGCCACCCGTCCAAGAACGGTCAGACCAGCGGCTGGCTGCGCCTGGCCGACGGCACCGACTGGGACCCGCTGGCCCTGCTGGTCGCCCTCGACCCGAGCCCGCCGATCTCGCTGACCCTGGGCATCCAGGGCTGGGCCCCGACCATCAGCCTGACCGCCTACCTGCGCCACCTGCCGGCCCCCGGCCCGCTGCGCATGACCATGCAGTCCGCCGAGGTCACCAGCGGCCGGATGGACGAGACCGCCCAGCTCTGGGACGCGAAAGGCGCCCTGGTCGCTCAGGCCACCCAGCTGGCCGCCGTCCGCCCCTGACCGGCAGCGCCGGCCCGGCGCAGTGTTCGCTGGCCCGTCACGGTTCCCGGCTGGTCGTCAGGGGTGTCTCGAACGCCGCGAGACACCCCTGACGACCAGCCGGCTTTGCGGCAGGGCGGCGCGGCCCGGTGCTGGACGCACGGCGCGGAGCGGGACTGCCGACAGTGGCCGATCGGGAAGCGCGGCGCGGAGGTGGGCCCGTTGACCGTGATCGATACAGTGGCGCGGTGACGACGGATGCCGAGGAGCCCCGGCTGTGGCCCAACCGGTTTGCTGACGCGGTGGGGCCCAGTGCGCCGGGTGTGCCCGATCGGGACCACTGCGACTGCCTGCGGCACGAGAGCGTCGCCTTTCATCGGGAGCGCCAGGACACGTCGGCGCCGGGCTGGCTGCGCCTGCTCGCGCTGATCGACGAGGCCGTGGCCGACGGGCGGCCGGTGTTCCAGCCGTTCACCGAGCTCAGCCCGGCGGAACGCCGCGAGGTGGTCACGCTGCCGGCGTCGATCGGGCGGCTCACCGAGGTGCGGCATCTGGTGCTCTACGGTACGAACCTGGTGCGCCTGCCGGCCGAGATCGGGGCGATGGCGAACCTGCGCCGGTTCGAGCCGTACACGTCGCGCCGGCTGCACTGGTACCCGTATGAGCTGACCCGCTGCCGGGAGTTGCGGGCCAGCGCGGTCAGCACCCGGGCGCTGTACGGCAACTACAAGCACCGCCCGCCGTTCCCGGCCCTGCGCCCGCCGTTCGTGGTGACCGAGCCGGACCCCGCCATCCACGGCGCCGACGCGATCAGCAGCTGCAGCGTCTGCGACCAGCCCCTGACCGGGGAGCTGCACCAGGTGTGGCTCTCCCGCCCGGTCGGCACCGACGTGCTCCCGCTGCTGGTCAACGCGTGCTCGCCGGCCTGCGTGGCCGCCCTGCCCGCCGCGGCCGAGGGTTACGTCCCGACTCCGCACCACGGTGGCCCGGGGTCGGGAGGGCGGGCGGGCGCTCCGTAGTCGTACCAAAAGGAAAAGGCGCGCTCCCGGAAGCCGGGAGCGCGCCGTGACCACTATCGGTCAGTGTTCGTGGAGCAGGGTGTGGGTCTGGCTGATCTGGGCCCAGGACTTCGGTGCCACCGGTGCGGCCAGCGACGCTGCGAGGACCGGCTTCGACGGGGTGTAGAGCCAGGCCTGGAACAGCGCGTCCAGGTCCTGGCCCGAGATCTTCTCGGCCAGCGCGGTGAACTCCTCGGTGGTGGCGTTGCCGTATTTGTGCTCGGCGGTCCAGGTGCGCAGGATCGTGAAGAAGTCGTCGTCACCGACCGCGAGGCGCAGCTGGTGCAGGGTCATCGCGCCGCGGTCGTAGACGGCGTCGCCGAACAGTTCGGCGGTGCCCGGGTCGGCCGGGGCGGTCGTCCAGATCGCCGCGTCGTCCGGGTACGTGGCGTACAGGTAGTCGAAGATCTCCTGCGCGGTGCCCTCGTCGTTCTTCTCCGACCACAGCCACTCGGCGTAGCTGGCGAAGCCCTCGTTGAGCCAGATGTTCTGCCAGTTCCGGACGGAGACCGAGTCGCCGAACCACTGGTGGGCGTTCTCGTGCACGACCACCGAGGTGTTCGAGCCGCGCCGGAAGAACGCCGACGAGTAGTTCGGGCGGGTCTGGTTCTCCAGGGCGAAACCGAGCGTGCCGGGCGAGGTGACGACGCCGCCGCGGGCCTCGAACGGGAACGGCCCGAAGACCGTGGACTCCCAGTCGGTGATCTCCGCGGTGCGTTCGACGCTGGCCTTCGCGGCGTCCCGGAAGTCCGGGGTGAGCAACTGCGAGTACGCGTTGTAGACCGTCGAGCCGTCCGCGGTGGTGTCGGTGGTGACGTCGTACTGCCCGACGGTCAGGAACGTCAGGTAGGTGGCCTGCGGCTTGAGCGAGCGCCAGCTCCACCGGGTGTAGCCGAGCGTCTCGCGCACCGGCGGGCGCGGCTGCACGCCGTTGCTGATCGCCTCGACACCGTCCGGCACCGACACCGACACGTCGAAGGTGGCCTTGTCCGACGGGTGGTCGTTGCTCGGGTACCACCACCAGGCGATCTGCGGTTCCCCGATGGCCAGGGCGCCGTCCGGGGTGCGGGTCCACGCGGTGAAACCGGCGGCGACCTTGCTGGACGGCACGCCGGAGTACTGCACCACGATGGTGATCGCGGCACCGGCGGCGATGGTCCGGGCCGGGGTGACGACCAGCTCGTGGTCTCCCTGGCGGGCGAACGTGGCCGGCCGGTTGTTGACCTGGATCGACGACACGTCCAGGACGAAGTCCAGGTTGAACCGGCTCAGGTCCTGGGTGGCGCCGGCCAGGATGGTGGTGGTCCCGGTCAGTTTGTCGGTGGCCGGGGTGTAGCGCAGGCGGATGTCGTAGTGGGAGACGTCGTACCCGCCGTTGCCGTAGTCCGGGTAGTACGAGTCGCCGATGCCCGGCGCGCCCGGTGCCGGCGCGGCCTGGGCGGCCACGCCGGTCCCGGCGAGCGTCAACGCGGTGGCGAGGGTGGCCACGAGCAGTCGTCGCACAGTCGAACTCCTTCCGATCGGTAAGAGCAATCAGCTGCAACCTATCGAAAGATTTCGATCATTTGGGTTTACGTCAGTGAATGGATCAACCCGAGTTCGGGGTGCAGCACCCCGCCCTGGCCGAGACTGACGAAGTCGTCGCGCACGTCGGCCAGCGCCAGCACGCCGAGCTGGATCGCGCGGTAGCGGACCGCCGACCAGAGGAACACGTCGAGGTTGTCGAAGCGGGTACCGTCCTCGATCAGCTCCTCCTCGTGGAACCAGATGCCGATCTCGCCGTCCGGCAGCACGCAGTACAGGTTGCCGCCACCGTCCGCGCCGAGCGACCAGACCTGCTCGGCGTTGTGCACCGCGCAGTCGTTGGCGGCGAAGTCGAAGCCGTACGACCAGTCGTAGACGTCCAGGAACTGCGGCAGCGCCCCGGACCGCACCCGAGAATCGAAACCGGCCAGCGCGGCGGCGTCGCTCGCGGGCAGCAGGGACAGGAACGGCGTCACCAGCGCGACGGCGGCGGGCAGCGTGACGCGGGGTTCGCCGGCCAGCCAGCGGGCCAGGTCGGCGTCCAGGTCACGGGTGACGTATCCGGTGAGATCAGCGGGTTGCAGAGCCATCGGCGGATGGTATCCGGCCGAACCAGGTGACCGTCTGGCCGTGTCCGCGTACCCAGGCGAGGGGTTCGCCGTCCAGGGTGAGCACGTTGTGCAGCGCCTGCGACGGCGGCGCGGGCAACGGGTGTGCCGGGTCGACGACCTCCGGGCCCTCGACCGCGATCCAGCGGGCGCCGACGCCGCGCACGGTGGCGACGAACGCCTGCGGATCGGGCAGCTGATACAGCATCGAGGTGTGGTAGACGACCAGGGTCGCGCCGGTCGGTGCCTGCGCGGCCAGGGCCGGCAGGCCGGTGACCGCGTCGCCGCGGACCAGGTGCGGCGGGTCGGCGCGGGCCACCTCGATGGCCTGGCGCAGCCGTTCCCGGCGGTGGGCGTGCTCCGGCCAGATCAGCGCGTCGAGCCAGGCGACGTCGTCAGGATCGGTCACGTCCAGGGGGTTGAGGTCGAGGCCGGCCCGCCAGACGATCCGCGGCAGCCGGCTCGGCGGGGTGAACCCGGTGGCGGTGCAGTCGAGCAGCGGCAGTCCGGCGCCGACGGTCCGGGCGCCGTAGCGGTAGGCGTACCGGTCGGCGAACAGGCACAGCCCGGCGGACGCGCCGACGTCGATCAGCGCCAGCGGCTGCGGCAGGGCGGCGAGCACCGGGAGCAGGGCCGCGCACCGGCCGACCTCGTTGGTCTGGGTGGCCCGGACCCGCAGCTGCGCGGCGATCTCGTCCCAGCGCTCGACCGCGAAGGCGCGGAAGTCGGCGGCGTCGGTGACCGGCCCGCCGAGCAGCCGCACCACCGCGAAGAGCAGGTTCGGCTGGCGTTTCGGCCCGGGCAGCTCGGCTAATCGGTCGAGCAGATCAGCATCGGACGCGACGTGGTAGGCGAGACGTTCGTAGGCGTCCGACACACCGCGCGCTTCGCGCTGCGCGAATTCCAGGTAGACATCGGCGACGGTCACCGTCCCATTTTGGTACGGGCGGAAAAACGCTGGCCGCGCGGGTGCTCCAGCCGCGACGATCATCCGCATGGCGACTTTCGACGATCTCGTGGCCGAGGGTGAGTCCACTCCGGTCGACGGCTGGGACTTCTCCTGGTTCGCCGGCCGGGCCACCGAGCAGCGCCCGGTCTGGGGTTACGCCCGGCTGCTGAGCACCCGGCTGGCCACCGCCCGGCACGCCCTGGACCTGCAGACCGGCGGCGGTGAGGTGCTCGCCGCCGCCGCCGACGGGCACCGGCCGGCCACGCTGAGCGCCACCGAGGGCTGGCCGCCGAACGTCGCGCTGGCCCGGCAGCGGCTCGCCCCGCTCGGCGGCACCGTGGTCGAGGTCGCCGAGGACGCGCCGCTGCCGTTCCCGGCCGGGTCGTTCGACCTGGTCAGCAGCCGGCACCCGGTCAGCACGGACTGGGCGCAGATCGCCCGGGTGCTCGCGCCGGGCGGCACCTACCTGTCGCAGCAGGTCGGCGCGGGTTCGGTGCACGAGCTGATCGACTTCATGATGGGTCCGCAGGTGATCGGCGCGGGTCGCGCCCCGGACCGGCACCGGGCGGCCGCCGTCGCGGCCGGGCTGCGGGTGACCGAGCTGCGCGACGCGTGGCTGCGGATGGAGTTCGCCAACGTCGCCGCCGTGATCGTCTTCCTGCGCAAGGTGATCTGGACGGTGCCGGGGTTCACCGTGGACGGGTACCGGGAGCGGCTGCGGGCGCTGCACGAGCAGATCCGCACGGCCGGGCCGTTCGTCGCGCACTCGCGCCGCTTCCTGATCACCGCCACCAAGCCGAGCGTGTGAAGTTGCGGCGCGCTCCGCACCCAAAGTCCCCACGCAACCGCGGTCAGCACCGAGCGTGTGAAGTTTGGGCGCGCTGCGCACCGAAAAGCCCCACACGAGCCGGAGCGGTCAGGCGGTGAGGAACGCGGTGGCCTGGGCGTGCAGGCGGTCCGCGCCGATCGCCCCGGCGCTGCGGGCGACCTCACCGGCCAGCATCCGCGCCCCGGCCTCGTCACCGGCGTCGCGGGCCAGCACCGCGAGCAGGATCTGCTGACTGAGCAGCCCCGGCACCAGCCCGGCCCGGCTGCTCAGCTCGGTCGCCCGGGCCCACTTCGTCTGCGCCGCCGCCCGATCCCCGCCGTCCCGGTCGTGATCACCGAGGTGTCGCAGCGCCTCCCGTTCCAGCAGCGGGTCAGCGCCGTCCACCCCGGCCCGCAGGGCCGCCGCGTAGTGCCCCGGTGCCAGATCCCGGCGGCCGAGCAGGTTGTCCGCGATCAGCCCCTGATACATCCGCGCCCAGCCGCGCCGCACGTCGTCGGGCGCCCGATCGTGCAGCTGCCCGGCCTGCGCCGACACCGCCGGATCCGCGCCGTCGCTCCGGATCGCGAGCGCGTAACTCTGCTTGAGCCGCAGCAAGTCCAGGTCCCAGTGCTCACCGAGCCCGGCCGCGACGGCGATGCGCCCGGCGGACAGCTCGGTGCCACCGAACCAGTCGGACTCGGCCGCGACCTCGGCCGCCGCCAGCGCCACCCGGAACGTGTCGCCCGCCCCGGCCGCGTCCAGCAGGGACAACGCCCGCGACCAGCGTCCGGCCCGGGACAACTCACGGGCCGCTTCGAGAATCTCATCGAGATCGGTCATGCTCGGCGACGGTAGTTATCGAAAAAACTATCCACAAGAAAACCATTTTTGTACGCCGGGGAGCGAGGCAGCGGATGCGTGACTCGATCGACGACCATCTCGACCGGTGGGCGGGCACACTCGCCACGCTCGACCCGACCCGGGAGGCGGTCCTGGGCCGGCTGTCGGTGCTGGGCCGGTACCTGACCCAGCGGCGACGGGAGATCCTCGACGCGGGCGGGCTGCAGCGCTGGCAGTTCAAGGTGTTGCTGATGCTGCGGCGCGCCGGCCCGCCGTACGAAGCAAGCCCCTCGGAATTGGCCGACCACCTCGCGCTGACCCGCGGCGCTCTCTCGGCGCGCCTGCGGCCGCTGGAAGCGGACGGTCTGATCACTCGCAGCGCCGGCGACGGTGACCGGCGCCGGGTCCGGGTCCAGCTGACCCCGGCCGGTCTGGCCGCGTGGGAACGCCAGTCCGGCGCCGAGGACGTCTCCGACGCGGCCCTGCTGGCCCCGCTCACCCCCGCCGAGCAGCGACTGCTCGCCGACCTGCTGCGCCGCCTGGTGGTGCAGGCCGAGGGCGGCAAGGCGTGACGGGCGGGCGTGCGGGATCAGCGCGGGTGGAACCGGGCGTTTGCCGGTGGGGTGCCGCTGATCCCGGTCACGATGGTCGCCGCGATCGCGCGCAGTTTGACGTTGCGGTCCTGCGACGCGCGGCGCAGGATCCGCAGCGCCTCGGCCGGGGTGCAGCGCTGCCGGGCCATCAGCACCCCGATGGCCTGGTCGATCACCGCCCGGGTCTCCAGGGCCTGCAACAGGTCCGCGCTGAGCTGCTGCTGCTGGGCCAGCTGGATCGCCAGCGTGATCGCGCCGGTGATGGTGCTGGTGAACGCGATCGCCTGGGCGCGCTGCCCGGCGGCGAACGCGCGGGGGCTGCGGGCGTACAAATTGATCGCCCCGACCGGATCGGTGCCGCCGACCGGCAGCGACAGTGAGCTGCGCACACCGCGGGCGAGGGCGGCGGCGGTGAACCGGGGCCAGCGGGTCTCGCGGGCCAGGTCCGGGATCGGGTGGATCACACCGGTGGTGATCGCGTCGAGGCAGGGGCCCTCGCCGTGGTGGTACTGGATCTGGTCGATGCCGCTGGCATACGCGTCGCTGCTGGCGATCGTGTACTGCTCGACGGTGGTGCGCACGGTGATGCCGCAGGACACGCCGGCCATCGCCGCGACCGTGCGGGTCGCCGCCTCCTGCAGGAATTGTTGCAGGGTGCCGGTGGTGAGCAGCAGTTCCTGGAACTCGGCCAGCCATCGGGGCTGGCCGGCGGTGTCGCTGGTCATGGGGTGCCAGCCGATCTGCGCGACGAGGGGGAGCGCCGAATCCCTCATTGTCGGAGCGTCCCGGCCGACCCGGCAAGCCTTGGCACCATCTGTTTGCGCACCTGCCGCCGGTGCGCCGGGCCCCGCCGCGCCGGTAGCGTGGGACACGTACACGGTGGTGCTCAGGAAGCCGGGCCCCCGGGTGGGTGCCACGCTGCCATCGCGGCCTGGCCCGAGCCAGGAGCATCGCATGGAGCCCGTCACCGGCGCGGACAACACGTTCCTCGTCGTGAACACCACGCAGCTGGTGGTCAGCAACGACGTAGCGACAGGGGTGACCGAGGTGCGGGTGCGAGGCCGGTGGGGCGGTGAGTTGCGCGCCGCGACCGCGCGGGCGTTACGGGCCTGCTTCGCCGAGAGCCCGCAGGCGGTGATCGTGGACCTGGCGCAGCTGTCCGATCCGGACGGCGACTCCGCGGCGACCTGGTGCACCGGGCACCGGTTCGCGGCCTCGCGCAGCCCCGGTTCGGTGCTCGTCCTGTGCGAGACACCGGCCGCGGTGCTGCACCGGTTGCAGGGCGCCCCGTCCGGGCGGGCGATCGGGCTGGCGATGAGCATCCCGCAGGCCCGGGCCCGGCTGCACCGGCCGGCGTGGGCGTACCACGAGCACCTCGACCTGCCGGCCCACCCGGATTCGGCGCGGCGGGCCCGGCTGCTCATCGACGACGCCTGCCAGCTGTTGCGGCTGCCCCGGCACCGCGGCCCGGCCCAGCTGATCATGTCGGAGTTCGTGGCCAACGCGGTCCGGCACGCCGGCTCCGACCTGCGCGCCGCGGTGTCGAGCCGCGGCGGTTACCTGCACCTGGCCGTGCAGGACCAGCACGCGGCGATGCCGCAGCTGATCGACCCGTACCGCTATCCGCCGGCGGCGTTCATCGAGCGGGGCGCCGGGCTGCGGTTCGTGCAGGCGATCGCGCACGCCTGGGGTTCGCTGCCGAGCCGGGCCGGCAAGGTGGTCTGGGCCACCCTGGCGGTCGACGCGCGGTGAGCGCCGCGGACGACGGCCCGGCGCCGCCGGCAGGTTCGGTGACGGTGAGCGCCCAGGTCATCGGCCGCACGTTGCACATCGCGGTCGCCGGGGACCTGGCCTTCGAGGCCCGCGACGTGCTCGACGGCATCCCCGGCCGGTGGCTGACCGCCCAGGTGCGGCACGTCGTGCTCGACGTCGCGGAGGTCGGCTTCTGTGACGCCACCGGGCTGCGCCTGCTCGCGCACACCCTCACGGTCAGTCGCGAGCACGGCGCGTCGTTCACGCTGCGCAACCCGCCGGACCACCTGTGCTGGCTGCTGGGGCTGGCCGGCGCCACCCGGTTGCTGCGCTCGGTGACCGACAACATCTCCGAGCGCGAGCAGAGCCTGCGGGACCGGGAGTTGCTCGCCGACGAACGTGACCGGCTGCTCGACGAGCGCCGCGACCGGGTCGAGGCGCACCAGGTGTGGGAGGACCTGCGCGAGGACCTGGCCAACGAACGCGAACGCAAACTGGACCGCCGCGACCAGGAGAGCTAGGTCAGTGCCGCGATCAGGGCGCTGATCGCCGGGTGGGCCGCGGCGCCGCGGCGGTACGCGATCCGGGTCCGCCGCCGCAGGGCGAGGGGGATCAGGCGCACCGTCGCGGGGGCGGCGGGCACCGCGAGCTGCGGCACCAGCGACACGCCCTGGCCGGCGCCGACCAGGGCGAGCACGGTCGCGAAGTCGTCGGCGCGATGGCGTACCCGTGGGGTGAAACCCTGCGCCGCGCAGACCCGCAGCGTCACCTCGTGGCACAGCGTGCCGGCGCTGGCCAGGATCCAGTCCAGGTCGCCGGCCGCGCGCAGGCCGGCGCAGGGCGTGCCGGCCGGCACGGCCAGGAACACCGGCTCGTCCAGCAGCGGCACCGAGTCCAGGTCGGCGTGCACCTCGCCGGGCGCCGCGTCGTAGTCGTTGAGCAGCCCGACGTCCAGGCGCCGTTCGCGCAGCGCGGCCGGCACGTCGGCCGGGTCCAGCTCGGTCACCATCAGCTCCAGCGCCGGGTACGCCCGGCCCAGAGCGACCAGCGCGGCCGGCAGCAGGGTGCGCACCGCGGTCGGGAACGCGCCGATCCGCAGCGGCCCGGCCGGCCCGGTGCGCGCCGCGGCCAGGGCCGCCTCGGTCTGCTCCAGCGCGGCGAGAACCCCGGCGGCGTGGGTGGCCAGCACCCGCCCGGCCGCGGTGAAGGCGACCCGGCGGCCGCTGCGTTCCAGCAGCGCCACCCCGGCCTCGCGTTCCAGCGCGGCGAGCTGCTGCGACACCGCGCTGGGCGTGTACGACCGGGCCAGCGCCACCGCCGCGATCGTGCCGAGCCGGTCCAGATCGCAGAGCAGCCGCAGCCGGCGCACATCAAGCATCAGCTCAGCTTACGAGTACCGCCAGAAACGTGAACTGGACCTGATGCTCACGGCCGGGAACCCTGATGGTCATGGAACTGACCGGCATCTTCGTCCCGATGATCACCCCGTTCGACGCGGCCGGCGAGGTCGCCTATCCGGCCCTGGAACGCCTGGCCGAGGAGGTCCTCGCCGCCGGCGCGACCGGGCTGGTCGCGCTCGGCACCACCGGCGAGCCGTCCGCGCTCCGCCCCGATGAGCAGCAGGGTGTGCTGACCACGCTGTCCCGCCTCGGTGCCCCGCTGATCTCCGCGATCTCCTGTCCGGGCGCCGATGCCGTGGTGAGCCTGGTCCCGCCGTTCGTCCGGCCCGGCCCCGACGGTGTGGTCGCGCACTTCACCGCGCTGGCCGCGGCCAGTGACGTCCCGCTGGTCGTCTACCACGTGCCGGCCCGCACCGGTCAGGCCCTGGACGCCGCGACCCTGCGCCGGCTGGCCGCGATCGACGGCGTGATCGGGATCAAGTACGCGACCGGCGCGCTGGACGCCGACATGATCAGCCTGCTCGCCGATCCGCCGCCCGGGTTCGCGATCCTCGGCGGCGACGACCTGTACCTGTCCCCGCTGCTCGCGCTCGGTGCCGCCGGTGGCATCACGGCGTCCGCGCACGTCGCCACCGACCGGTTCGCCGCGCTGGCCACCGCGTGGCGCACCGGCGACGTGCCGGCCGCCCGCGCGCTCGGGCACGCGCTCGCCCCGCTGTCCGCGGCGCTGTTCGCCGAACCCAACCCCACCGTGATCAAGGCGGTGCTGCACGCGCAGGGCCGCATCCCGACCCCATCCGTACGGTTGCCGCTGCTCCCGGCCGCCCCCGCCTCCCTGGCGGCCGCTTTGAGATTCGCCGGATAGAGTGCGCCGCGTGACGGGACGTCTGTTGATCACCGGTGGTAGCGGATCCCTGGGCCGGCGGGTGTTCGCCCGGGCCGCGGCGGCCGGCTGGGAGCCGATCGGCACCTACCTGCACGCCCCGGCGGCGACCGCGGACGTGTGCCTGGACATCCGCGACCCCGCGGACATCCGCCGGGTCCTCGACGAGGTACGCCCGGACGCGATCGTGCACACCGCGAGTGGGCGGGACCGCAACGACTGGCCGTCGACCGCGGACGGCGCCGCGCACCTGGCCGTCGCGGCCCGCGGCATCCGCCTGGTGCACGTGTCCAGCGACGCGATCTTCTCCGGCCGCGAGGTGCACTACGACGAGGCGGCGCTGCCCGACCCGATCTACCGCTACGGCGCCGCGAAGGCCGCCGCGGAGACCGCGGTGCGCGCCGTCGACGCGACCGCCGCGATCGTGCGCACGTCGCTGATCCTCGGGGACGGCACCAGCGCCCACGAGATCCTCACCCGGGACCTGATCGCCGGGCGGGCCACCGGTGCGCTGTTCACCGACGAGGTCCGCACCCCGGTGCACGTCGACGACCTGGCCGACGCGCTGCTCGAGCTGGCCGCCGGCGGCTACGCCGGGGTGCTCAACGTGGCCGGCGCCGACCCGGTCAGCCGCTACGACCTGGGTGTGCTGGTCGCCCGCCGGGAGGGCCTGGACGCCGGCGCGATCCCGGCCGGTTCGCTGGCCGCGCTGGGCCTGCACCGCCCGACCGACGTGCGGCTGGTCATCGACCGCGCCGCGCAGGTGCTGCAGACCCGGCTGCGGGGCGCCCACGAGTTCCTGGCCGCCTGATGCTGCCGGTGTGGGACATGGACGGCACCCTGATCGACTCGTCGCGGGTGGTCCCGGCGGCGTTCGTGCGCACCGTCGCCGAGCTGGGCGCGCCGCCGGTGACCGCGGAGCAGGTGGTGGCCGCGTACGGGCGCGGCACCCCGGAGGTGATCCTCGACCACTTGACCGGCCGGGCGCTGAGCGCCGCGGAGCACGACGTGTACTACCGGCACCTCGACGGGGTGCCGGTGACCGCGTACCCGGACGTCGCCGCCACCCTCGCCGCTCTGCGCGCCGCGGCGCTGCCGGTCACCGTGTTCACCGGCGCCAGCACCCGTGCGGCGCGGATCCTGCTCGCCGCCGCCGGCCTCGACACCGACCTGATCATCGGCGGTGACCAGGTGGAACACCCGAAACCCGCCCCGGACGGGATGCTGCTGGCCGCCGCCGAGCTGGGCACCACGGCCGGCCGGCTGATCCTGGTCGGCGACTCCTTCCTGGACCTGCGCGCGGCCGCGGCGGCCGGCAGCCGCAGCGCCGCGGCCGGCTGGGGACACCGGCACGACCCGGCCGAACCCGCCGACTTCCGGCTGGCCACACCCCTGGACCTGCTGGCGATAATCGGATGCCCCGGACCGGCGGGCGCGCCGATACTGGCCGGATGAGCGAGACCCGCACGATCCGCGTGACCGTCCGTGGCGCCTTCGACGCCCTGACCGACGCCCAGAAGGCCGCCCTGGCCGCCGACGGCGGTGACGACCTGCTGACCGTCCAGTACACCGAGCAGGGTCACCTCAGCTACGACATCGCGGCCCGGCCGTTCTTCACGTACCGCTTCGCCGAGCAGGTCACCTCGGAGACGGACATCCCGCAGGTCACCGCGCGTGCCGAGGCCAAGACGGTGGCCTGGCTCGACGCGCACGGCTACGCCTACAAGAAGCTGACCTCGCAGACCGTGGACATGTCCGAGGTCCCGCTCGGCAAACGCGGCAAGAAGGAAGCTGCCAAAACTTCCGGTTAACCCTTTTCTCGTACGTGTACGCAGGCCCCGGCTGGCCCTGACGGCCGTTATCCGACCGCCTTACGGGCCGTCAGGCCCAGCCGGGGGCGGGAGGCGCGCAGTGGCAGCGGCGTGGCGCGCGGCCTCACGGGCGGGACGCGGCGCGTGGCCTGCGGACGGGCGCCGGGTGGTCGTACCGGAGAAGGGGTTAAGGGGTGGGGCGCTCGGCGGCGCTGCGCTCGACGCAGAACTCGTTGCCTTCCGGGTCGCGCAGGGTGACCCAGCCGCCGCCGTCGGGTTTGCGGTGGTCCTCGTGGACGGTGGCGCCCAGGCCGAGCATCTTCGTGACGAGCTCGTCGCGGGTGCCGGTGGGCGGTTCGATGTCCAGGTGCAGCCGGTTCTTGACGGTCTTGCTCTCCGGGACCGCGATGAACAGGATGCCGGGCGACGCCGGGAACGGGGACACCAGCAGCGCTTCCTCGGCGTCGGACTCGTCGTCGAGCACGTAGCCGGTCAGCTGCGCCCAGAACTGGGCGATCGTGACGGGGTCGTGGGCGTCGACGGTGATGTGCCGGATCGGATTGACGGTCATGGCGGTGATCATGCCCGATCGCGGACGTGCCGGTGGCCCGGCCGGGGGTAGCCGCCACCGGGCGGCAGCTGCTCGGCGAGCCGGTAGCCGCCGCGGTTCGCGACCGCGCACGAGCCGGGGTTGTCGACCTGGTGCAGCAGCGACAGCGACGGCATGGTGAACGCGCCGAACGCCCATGCGGTGATCTCCCGCAGCGCCCACGAGGCGACACCCTGGTGGCGGGCGTGCGCCGCGGTCCAGTACCCGACCGTCCAGTAGGCGAGGCCTGCGCCCGGCGTCTTCAGTGCCACGTTGCCGACCAGCTCACCGGCGCGCAGCACCGCGAAGCTGTGCCGGCTGCCGTCCTGCTGGGCGGCGATCCACGCCGCAGCGGGCAGGGCGCGGGTCCAGCGCCGGATCTCCGGGTCGTCCAGCAGCGGCCGCAGCGCGTCCGCGTCGTCCGGCTGCCACGCCCGCAAGGTCAGGTCCATGGCACCCACCCTAGAGCGTCAACTCAAGGTTGACGAACCCGGATCGTCAACCTACGGTTGACGGCATGACGCAGATGACCCCACCGGTACGCCTCGACGACCTGATCTCCGCGATCACCAAGAACCGCCCCGACCAGCCACTGGACCGGCTCTCCGACGCGGTGCTGCTCAGTGACCACCTGGGGGAGCTGGCCGACCACCTGATCGGGCACTTCGTCGACCAGGCCCGCCGCTCCGGCGCCTCGTGGACCGAGATCGGTCAGAGCATGGGGGTGAGCAAACAGGCCGTGCAGAAACGGTTCGTGGCCAAGGACAAACTCGACGCGTCGCAGGGCTTCAACCGGTTCACCACGCAGGCCCGCGGCGCGCTCGTCGCGTCGATGAACCTGGCCAAGGCGCACGGCAACCCCGAGATCACCCCGGCGCACCTGCTGCTCGGGCTGCTGGAGAACCCGGACAACCAGGCCACCGCGGCGATCGTCGCGCAGGACCGGACCGTCGACGCGGTCCGCGCGGCGCTGACCGCGACCCTGCCCGCCCCGGGCGGCGACGTGCCGGCGCTGATCCCCTACGACGCCCGCTCCCGCAAGGCCCTGGAGCTCACCTTCCGCGAGGCGCTGCGCCTGTCGCACGACGACATCACCACCGGTGACGTGCTGCTCGCCCTGCTGGAGGAGGGCAGCCTGGCCGCGCTGGGCCTGGACAAGGCCGCCGCCGAGCAGACCGTCCTGGCGGCTAGCCCAGAGGAAAGTCAGTGAGGGTCTGCCACGAGTCACCGGCCTCGGGCCGCCCGGTGATCAGCCGCAGCGCGGTGACCCGGGCCCGGATCGGCAGCGCCGGCGCCACCGCGTCGGCCGCCTCGGCCAGCCCGGGCCGGTCGTGCCCGACGGTCAGGTGCGGGACCACGTCGCGGAACTGCCCGCCGTAGGGCAACGCGGCCGGGAACCGCACCGCGAGCCGGTTGGTCAGCTCCCGGAACGGCTCGGCCGGGTTCGGCGACAGCCACAGCACCCGCTCGTCGAACCAGCCCACCCGGTCCAGGCTCAGGAAGAACCGCGGCACCCCGGCGGCGATCAGCCCGACCGCGGCGAGCACCTGCGGGCTGAGCTGATCCGGCGGCAGGAACGGGAAGATCACCGTGATGTGCGCGGGCACGCCCCAGGATGCCGAACGGTCCAGGCGTGCCCGCAGCGCGGCAACAGCCGGCTCGGCCTCCGGAATCGGGACGATCAGGGCACTCTGGGTCGGCTCCATCCGCGAAGTGTGGTGGATGCACGCGAACGGGCAAAGCACATACTGACGGATGTCATGGATCAGCCGTGACGCCTAGCCCGGGACACCACCCCCGGCGGACCCGACACTGATGGCATGACGCTCACCGCTTCAACCGATGTCACGGCCGCCGGTACGGGGCAGCCGGCCGTGCACCTGGACGGCGTGGTCAAACGATTCGGCACGGTCACCGCCGTGGACGGGATCGACCTGCGCATCCGCCCCGGAGAGGTGGTCGCGTTGCTGGGGCCCAACGGCGCCGGCAAGACGACCACCGTCGACATGCTGCTCGGGCTCTCGCAGCCCACCGAGGGCACGGTCCAGGTGTACGGGCGCTCCCCGCAGGACGCGGTCGCGCTGGGCCTGGTGTCGGCGGTGATGCAGTCCGGCGGGCTGCTCAAGGACTACACCGTCGAGGAGACCGTCCGGCTGACCGCGGTGCTGTTCGGCAAGCCGCGCAGCGCCGTGACCACCGCGCTGAAACGGGCCGGGATCGCCGACATCGCCGACCGCCTGGTCGGCAAGTGCTCCGGCGGGCAGCAGCAGCGGCTGCGGTTCGCGATGGCCCTGCTGCCCGACCCGGAGCTGCTGATCCTGGACGAGCCGACCACCGGCATGGACGTCGGCGGGCGCCGCGAGTTCTGGGACGCGATCCGCGAGGACGCCCAGGGCGGGCGCACGGTCATCTTCGCCACCCACTACCTGGAGGAGGCCGACGCGTACGCCGACCGGGTGGTGCTGGTGCGCCGCGGCCGGATCGTCGCCGACGGCACCGCCAGCGAGGTCAAGAGTCTGGCCGCCGGCCGCACCGTGCGCGCCACCCTGCCCGACGCCGAGCTGGCCGACCTGACCCGGGTGCCCGGCGTCGAGTCCGCCGAGGTCCGCGGGGACAGCGTCTACCTGCACGGGCGCGACACCGACGCGATCGCCCGCTACCTGCTCAACCAGACGGCCGCCCGGGACCTGGAGATCACCTCCCGGAACCTGGAGGACGCGTTCCTCACCCTGACCGCCGACGAGGAGACCCCGGCATGACCGCCACCACGATCCCGGGCACCGAGCGCCGGCTGCCGAGGTTCGGCGGCTTCTCCCTGGGCATGATCGCCCTGGAGCTGCGCCGGCTGCTGCGCAACAAACGCACCGTCGTCTTCAGCGTGATCATGCCGCCGGCGTTCTTCCTGCTGTTCGGCAGCTCCGGCGACTACAAGACCGAGCGGGTCGGCGAGGGCAACGTCACCGCGTACATACTGATCAGCATGGCCGTCTACGGCGCGATGCTGGCCACCACGTCCGGCGGCGCGATGGTGTCGATCGAACGGGCCGCCGGGTGGAGCCGGCAGTTGCGGCTGACCCCGCTGAAACCGGCCGCGTACGTCGCGATCAAACTCACCCTCGCCATGATCATCGGCGCGGTGTCGGTGCTCGCCGTCAACGTCGTCGGGATCTTCTTCGGCGCCGACATGCCGGTCGGCACGTGGATCGCCTGCGCCGTGCTGGCCTGGGTCTGCGCGCTGGTCTTCGCCGCGTTCGGCCTGTTCATGGGCTACCTGCTGCCCAGCGAGAACGTGATGCAGATCCTCGGCCCGGGCCTGGCGATCCTGTCGTTCGCCGGTGGGCTGTTCGTGCCGCTGGACACGCTCGGGCACACGTTCGCCACGGTCGCCAAGTTCACCCCGGTGTACGGCGTCGGCGAGCTGGCCCGCTACCCGCTGACCCACGACGGTGACGTGTGGGTGGCGATCCTCAACGTGGTGGTCTGGACCGCGTTGTTCGCCCTCGGCGCGATGTGGCGGTTCCGCCGCGACACCGCCCGGGTCTGACCCGTACCTTTCCCCTCATGACCGCGACACCCTCCGACGAGCTCAGCCGCCGCTCCCGCGGCGGCTGGGTGTTCGGCGCGATCTGGCTGTTCTACCTGGGCGAGAACCTCACCGCCCTGCTCGACCACCCGGACGGCGCCTGGCGCGACACCGGCCTGGCCGCCCTCGCCCTGTTCGCGATCACCTACGTGGTGCTGCTCGGCACGATGCGCCGCACCCGCCGCGACATCGCGTACCCGGAACGGGCCCTGCCGATCTGGCTGGGCCTGCTCGCCATGCTGGTCCTGGCCCTGCTGCAGGTGCCCGCCGCCGGACAGCACACCCTGACCTGCGCGGTCTACATCAGCGCCACCGCGGTGATGGGCCTGCCGCTGCGCCAGGGCCTGCCGGTCGCCCTGACCGTCGCCGTCAGCGTCGAGACCGCCATCCGGTTCGTGCCCGGCTGGCACGGCAGCAGCCAGGGCTACGCGCTCGCCGTCGTGCTCGCCGCCGCGGCGACCTGGGGCATGCGGCTGGCCCTGGAACGGCAGAGCCGGCTGATCCAGGCGCAGAGCGAGATCGCCGAGCTGGCCGTCGCCGGGGAACGCTCCCGGATCGCCGGCGACCTGCACGACATCCTCGGGCACTCGCTGACCGTGGTCGCGGTCAAGGCCGAACTCGCCCAGCGGCTGCTCGACGTCGACGTCGAGCGGGCCCGCGCCGAACTGCGCGACCTGGAGGCCCTGGCCCGCGACGCCCTGGCCGACGTGCGGGCCACCGCGCTGAACATGCGCGGCATCTCGCTGCCCGGCGAGATCGCCGCCGCGCGGGCCGCGCTGGCCGCCGCGAACGTCAAGGCCGACCTGCCCGGCGCCGCCGACGACGTGCCGACCCGCAACCGGGAGCTGTTCGCCTGGACCATCCGGGAAGCGGTCACCAACATCGTGCGGCACAGCCGGGCCCGCAACGCCGAGGTCCGGCTGAGCCCGGACAGCGTCGAGATCGTCGACGACGGCCCGGGCGCCGCCACCGCCCCCGGCGCCGGGCAGGGCCTGGTCGGCCTGCGCCGGCGCGCCGACGCACTCGGCGCGCACCTGACCGCCGGGCACCGTGGTGACGAGCCCGGATTCCGCGTACGCATGGAGGTCCCGTGATCAAGCTGCTGCTCGCCGACGACCAGGCCCTGGTCCGTGGCGCGATGGCCGCCCTGCTGGACCTGGAACCCGACCTGAAGGTGGTCGTCGAGGTCGGCCGCGGCGACGAGGTCGTCGAGCAGGCCCGCGCCCACGAGGTCGACGTGGCGCTGCTCGACGTGCAGATGCCCGGCCTGGACGGGATCTCCGCGGCCCGGCTGCTCGCCGACGCGCTGCCGCAGTGCCGGGTGCTGATGGTGACCACGTTCGGCCGGGCCGGCTACCTGCGCCAGGCGATGGCCGCCGGGGCCAGCGGATTCGTCGTCAAGGACACCCCGGCCCGGCAGCTGGCCGACGCGGTCCGCCGGGTGCACCAGGGCCTGCGGGTGGTCGACCCGGCCCTCGCCGCGCAGAGCCTCGCGCACGGCGACTCGCCGCTGACCGAACGCGAGACCGACGTGCTGCGTGCCGCCCGCGACGGCGGCACGGTCGCCGACATCGCCCGCGAGCTGCGCCTGTCCGACGGCACGGTACGCAACCACCTGTCCGCGGCGATCGGCAAGACCGGCGCGCGCACCCGCGCCGAAGCGGTCCGCCTCGCCGTCGACAACGGGTGGCTGCTGGGCTGAGGCTCGTGGATCGAGTCGCCGCGCCGGCGGGCACCGACGGCGATGCGCGCTACGGGCCAGGCGCCCGGGCGGTCACGCAGTACTCCCGGCCCGCCGGATCCCGCAGCGTCGTCCAGTCCCCGGGGACCTCCCGCACCACCGTCGCGCCCAGCGCCACGTGCCGGGCCACCTCCGCCGCCACATCCGAGCAAGCGAGGTCCACATGCACCCCCGCCGGACCAGCGCCGTCGAGGCGCTGCAGCAGCAACCGCACCGGGATCGGCCCCGGCGGGAACAACCGTTCGAACTCCGGGCAGTCCGGCATCGGGTCGTGGTCCCAGCCGGTCACCGCGCGCCAGAACCCGACCTCCACGCCATAAGCGGCACCGGGAATGTCCAGGCACAGCTGATCCGCCAGGCTGCTGTGCCCGCCCGGCCACACCGGCGCGGCCGGACCGGTGCGCTCGCCGTGCCAGGCGACCAGGCAGAACACGATCCCGGCGGGGGAGCGCAGCACCACCACGTCGTCCGCGCGGCTGATCACCGTCGCACCCAGCGCCGCCAGCCGGTCGGTGTCCGCGGGCAGGTCGGTGACGTGCAGGTCCAGATGCCCGCGGGCCGGGGCGTCGCCGACCACCTGCACCCGCAGGCAGGCGTCCCCGGACGGCGGCACCAGGGTCGCGAACGCGCCGTCACCGCGCCGCGCCGACAGGCTCGTGCCGGTCACCGCCAGCCAGAACCGCTCGGACACCGGCGCGTCCCCGGCCGGCGTGTCCAGGAAACCGGTCACCCAGTGCACCGTCACGGCAACAACACCACCTTTCCGCAGTTCTCGCGGGCCGCCACGATCGTATGGGCGCGCGCCGCCTGCGCCAACGGCACCGCCACGTGCACGCGCGGGGTGAGCGCCCCGGCGAGGGCGAGCTGCCACAGCTCGTGGCCGTGCTCGGCGTAGCGCTGCGGGTGGGACCGGGCGAAGTGCGCCATCGCGAAACCGGTGATCGTCTTCGCGCCGGCCAGGAGGTCGTGGGCGGGGACCGTGCCGCCGCCACTGCCGCGACCACGCGGCCGGCGCCGCGGTGGCGCGCGGCCTGGACCAGCAGATGTCCGACGCGCTCGCGGCCGCGGTGATCAGGACCGATTCATTCTTCTGTACGTTCGCGGCCTCCAGGGCACCAGCGCGACACCCTGGGTGAAGTCCCCGCCCGCCGGGATCCGGTCGGCCATCATGGCCGGAGCGGTCACCACCTGCGCGTAGGAACCACCGAACGGCAGCGCTGTGACCCGCTCACCGACGGCCCAGCCGGACACGCCCGGACCGACACCGATCACCTCACCGGCGACCTCCCCGCCCGGCAGAGCCGGCAGCGGCCCGGCACCGGCGTCGACCCGGCGCACCGCGGGCAGCGTCACCCCGATCGCGTGCGCGCGGATCAGCAGCTCACCCTCACCCGGCACCGGCTCCGGCGCGTCCTCGACACGCAGCTCACCGGGGGCATAGGAGCGGACCCGCAGCATCAGTTGGTCCCCGTCCGCAGCGCGTGCGCCACCCCGGGACGCCCGAAACCCTCGGCGCGCGCGGCGGCCTCGTCCCACGGGTACACGACCTGCCGGAACTCCGCCTCCCACCGCCCGGACACGTCGTCGACCAGCGCATACCGCGCGTGCGGGGTGCCCGCCGCGATCACGTGCGGCAACGGCTCGTCGCTGGTGTACGCGGGCCAGCCGACACTGCCCGGATTCACGATCAACCGGCCGTCGGCCAGCCGCAACTGCCCGGCCAGGTGGGTGTGCCCGCACAGGAACAGCCGCGCCTGCGCGTCACCGAGCCGGTCCAGGACCTCGTCCAGGGTCGCGTCGCGGGTACCGGCCGCATCCACGGTGTGCAGCAGATACTGCAGGTCGTCGGTGGGCGTGCCGTGAAACGCCAGGACACCCGGCGCCGGCGTCAGGGTCTTCGGCAGGCCCGCCATCCACGCCCGGTGCTCCGCGCCGATCAGCGAACGGGTGATCCGGTCGGCCAGGCCCAGCTCGTCCTCGGGCAGCGTCAGCACCTGCCGCTCATGGTTACCGGCCACCGTCGGCAGACCGAGCCCGATCAGCCGGTCCGCGGTCTCCACCGGCTGGACATAACCCGACAACAGGTCACCGAGGTTGACGGTCAGGTCGACGCCGTCACCGGCGATCGCCGCCAGCACCGCCTCCAGAGCGGGCAGATTGCCGTGCACATCGGAGATCACCGCGAGTCGCATGCGATCACCCTACGACGCGGGGAAACCGGTTTCCGGTGCGCTACCGTCGCCCCCGGACAGTTCCACCACCATCGATACGGGGGATCGCGACGCGCTCGCGCCCGGCAGCCACCTGACCCTGACCCACGCCACCCTGGACTTCGCGACCGCGCCGGAAGCCGCGTTCGCCCGCGACCTCCAGGCCCGCGGCCGCACCGACCTGTACACCCGCGACCACGAGCAGATCGCCGCGTTCTTCACCGGCCTGCACCTGCTCGCACCCGGCATCGTCCCGGTCACCGACGGGCAGCCGGCCGCCGGTGAACGGCCCAGCGCGCACGACGTGGCCATCTACGGGGGAGTCGGCCGCCTCGACTAGACGATCAGCTCCGCGTCCGGCAGCACCAGCGGCGCCCACCGCGGCGCGCCGCTGGTGCCGTGCTTCGGGTCGACACCGACGAACCGGCCACCGCTGACCCGGGTCACCGTGTGCCGGGCCGCCCAGTCGACGGTCGTCCGGGCCCGGATCCGCTCCTCGCAGACGTACCCCTCGGTGGTGAAGTCCACCACCGAGGAATGACCGTGCACCTGGGAGAACGGCAACGCCTCGATGTCGTCGAACCAGGACGGGTACAACCGCGACCCGGCCTCGGCCCACAACGGCCCGTCATAACCCCACAGCAGCGGCTCCGGCCGGGTGTTCAACAGCCCCGCCGCGGTCGCCGCGGTCACCGGCGCACCCAGCTCCCGCCACGTGTCCAGGGTCAGCCCGGCGTGACAGAGCAGCAACTCCTCACCGTCGGCGGTCCGCACCGCCGCGGCGACCCGCAGCCACTCCCGCAACCACCAGCTGTTCAACCGCGCCGCGTCGTCGACGGCCAGCTCCTGCGGCCAGAACCTCCTGCCGCCCAGATACTGCGCCTCGTGGTTGCCGAGCAGCTGGATCCACCGGCCGGTCGGCAACCACTCCTCGACCAGCCGCAACACCGCCGAGGAGTCCGGACCCCGATCGACCAGGTCACCGACCTGCACCACGACCGTGTCCGGATCGTCGGCCAGAGGCAGCACCACCCGCTCGAGCTGCTCCGCACAACCCCCGACATCCCCGACGATCACGATCCGCGCCATGACGGCGAAACTACCCTGCCGTAGAAAGCGCCAGGAGGACCCCATGGACCGGTACGACCGCATCACCATGCTGCTGCGCCAGGGCCGCACCGCGGACGCCGCCCGGCTGCGCGCCGCCAACCCGCCAGACCGGCTGCCCCGCTGGACCGCTGGGAACCCGCTGAGCCCGGACCTGCGGCAGATCCACGAACTGCGCGACTCGTTGCACGGCACCCACCTGGACGCCGGCCACGCCTGGGCCTTCAGCTCGGACATCATCTTCCGGATCGCCCGCTCCGACGGGCACGTGCACCGGACACCGCTGCAGACCATCCCCGGCGACGGCTACCGCCGCGACGCCGTGTTCACCGCCGGCACCGTCACCGCGATCGACGACACCCGCGTGTACGTGTGGGACATGACCACCGGCCGGCTGCTGCTGGCCACCGACCCCGACGACATCCCGGGCCCGGCCGGTGACCTGGTCAGCCTCGCCGTCGGCGCCGGCACCGCGGTCACCGGGACCCGCGCCGGCTACCTGCTGCACTGGGACCTGACCGACGGGCGGCTGCTGGCCCGCACCGCCGCGCACACCGGCTTCGTGCACCTCGTCGCGATCGGCACCACCGGCACCCCGGCCGTCGTCAGCAGCGGCGGCGACTACGTCGACGACCAGACGGTCCACTTCCACCACCTCGACGGCCTGCGGCCACTCGGCACGGCACAACCGATCGCGCAGAGCATCACCGCAGCCGGCTGGACCGTCCTGGACGGGCAGCCGCGGGCCGTGACCCTCGACGACGACGGACTGCTCACGGTATGGGAGATCCCGGCCGCCGCGCCGCTGTGGCGCGTCACCATCGGCGGCGGCTCCGTCGGGAAGCACCTGGTGTTCACCCCCGACGGCACCCGGATGGTCGTCGGCAGCCACGGCCTCACGCTGCACGTCGTCGACGTGCGCGACGGCACCCGGCACGGCACGGCCCGCACCGACTTCACCACCCGGATCGAGCACGTCGCCGTGCACGGCAGCACCGCCTTCGCCGTCCAAGGCCTGCACAGCGGCGGGCGGACCAACCTGCTGGACCTCACCGACCGGCCGGCTCCGGATCCTGGCCACCACCCACGGCTGCTCACCGCGACCACCGACGGCCAGGACACCCTCGTCGCGCTCGACACGCACGGCCTCGTGCACCGGTACGCCACTCACGACGGGCAGCCGCTCGCCGCCCCGGCCGGCACACCGACCGGCAGGTACCAGGCCGTAGGCGGGCACCCGCACCTGGCCACCGTCACCGTCAGCGGCCGCACCCAGCTCGTCGTCATGACCGACCTGGTGCCCACCGTCGTCGACCCGGTCACCGGAGCGACCCGCACCGCCACCGCCGACCGGCTGCCGGACCGCTCGATCCTGTGGGGGCTCGCCGCCCACGACGGACTCATCGCCGCCGTCACCATCGGCGGCACCGTCGCCGTCTGGGACGCCACCACCCTCACCCTGCGCGCCAGCACCTCCGTCGCGGAGACCGGCCGGGCGACCGACGTGGCCCTCGCCGACCGGCACGGCCGCACCGTCGTCCTGGTCGGCTTCACCGACGGCAGCATCCGCTGGTACGACGGCACCGACCTGACCGCACTCACCCCACCCGGGCCGCTCGCCGCCCGCGCCCACCCGACCGGGGTCACCACCGACCCGGCCGACATCCTCGGCGCGCACGCCGTCCGCGCCCTGCACGTCACCGGCACCACCCTGCTCACCGCCGTCGGGACCACAGTGACCATCGACGACCTGGCCACCGGAGACCCGGCCGGACCGGCCCTGCCCCATCCGAGCACCGTCACCGACCTCTGCCCGGCCGCCGGCCACGGTGTACCGGCCGTCGCCACCACCTGCGCCGACGGCACCCTGCGGATCTGGGAGCTCCGCACCGGGCAACTGATCCGGACCTTCCCCCTGCACCCGGACACCCGGCGGGTCCTGAGCGTCACCGGCGACCAGGTTGTCACCCTCGCCGTGGAGTACCTGCTCGCCGTCGGCGACAATGCCCGCAACACCGAGACGGGGGAGACCGATGATCGACTATGACGAGCTGTACCGCACCGGCACCGCGCCCTGGGAGATCGGCCGGCTGCAGCCCGCCATCGCCGCGCTGCTCGAACACGGCGTGCGCGGACCCCGGGTGCTCGACCTCGGCTGCGGCACCGGCGACCTCGCCGTCATCCTCGCCCGCCGCGGCTACCACGTCACCGGCGTCGACATCTCACCCGTCGCGATCGAGAAGGCCCGCGCCAAAGCCGACGGCCTGACCGCCAAGTTCGAGGTCCAGGACGCCACCGCGCTGACGCTGCCCAAGGCCCACTACGACACCGTCTTCGACTGCGGCCTGCTGCACAACCTGCAACGCCACGGCGGCCTCGACGCCTACCTCACCCAGCTGCCCACCCTGGTCGAACCCGGCGGCTTCCTCTACGTGCTGGCCATCTCCGCCGCGGCCGGCGGCGACTGGGGCGTCACCCGGGAGCTGCTCACCGCATGGTTCGCCGCACCCACCTGGACCAACAACAGCATCAAAGACGTCGACGTGCTCGCCACCGTCGGCGGCGAGCGCCTCACCATGCCCGGCTTCCTGCTCCGCACCTCCCGATCGGCGAAACCCGGCAGTTAACGTCCCGTTGAGGCTTTTCAGGTCAAAACCCGGGATTTTTCGTACGAACCTTCAAACATCCGGCGCGGGCTTCACGCTTCGAGGCACCGCCGAGAACCAACGCCCACCCCCGGGCTGGCTCCCAGCGGTGCCTCAGACCCGGTGACACACCGGCCCATGGGGACCAATGGCAGTGGATCCGGCGCTAAGCCATAGCGTGCCTGGTCAGCCTCGCGACGACGGCTCTGACGCGGCCGTGCGGTCGGTGCGATGTTGCGGTAGATCGTCATAGGGGTGACGCCGCAGGAAGTGGCGATCTCGGCCATCGTGAACTGTCGGCTGTCGTACATGCGTTGCGCCTTGTTGATCAGAGCGGAGGTCATCTTGGGTTTGCGGCCGCCGGTGCGGCCTCGGGCGCGTGCGGCGGCGAGGCCGGCTAGGGTGCGTTCTTTGATGAGGGCGGCTTCGTATTCGGCCATGAGGGCGAACATGCCGAAGACGAGCTTGCCGTGCGCGGTGGTGGTGTCGACGATGCCGTTGGTCAGCGATTTAACGCCGACCCCGCGGGCTTCGAGGGCGGCGACGATGTCGACCAGATCGCGGAGGCTTCGGCCGAGCCGGTCGATCCTCCAGATGATCAGGGTGTCGCCCGGGCGCAGATCCTCCAGACACGCCTGCCACTGTGGGCGGTCGGCCTTGGTGCCGGTGGCCACGTCCTTGTAGACCTTGAGGCAGCCTTCGGCGGCGAGCGCGTCAAGCTGCAGCTGCGGATCTTGATCGGCCGTACTGACCCGGGCGTACCCGATCTTGTGTCCCACCGTCGCAATCTATCGAAAGTCACCTGCGGAGCAGGGTTGTGATGCGTTGTTTTCGCTATGCGTTTTGGTAGGCATGGGTGCTGGGCTGATGCTCGACGGCGAATGACCCGGATGGGGTCTATCGCAGACGATCGTTTGTGGTGGGCTGACGCGCGGGGACATTGGACTGAGGGCGCTGCGACCGAGTCGCTGCGCCCTCAGCCTTACTCGCGAGACACATTCGAATTTGGGGACTCCGACCACCGGCGCTTCAGTAGCCGGTCGGCTGCCGTGGAGTGTAGGGAGCGGTAAGCATGACGTGCTCTTGCCCACTGAGGGTGACCTTCAGAGCTGCAGCGGCGTCGTCGAGGTGGTGTGGTGCGGTGGCACCCACGATGGGTGCGGCAACGACCGGGTTGCTCAGGATCCACGCGAGCGCGACCTGCGCCATGGTGACGTCATGGGCGTTCGCGACGGTCTGTACCGCGTCGATGATGGCGTGGTCGGCGTCGTCGAAGAAGTGCTTGCCGACCTGGTCGTTGGCCGAGCGTGACGTCTGCTGGCCGTAGGGGCGGGCAAGGCGGCCGGAGGCGAGTGGGCACCAGGTCAGACTTGATACGGCCTGATCGGCGAGGAGCCCGAACATCTCCCGTTCCTCCTCGCGTTGCACGAGGCTGTATTGGTTTTGCATCGAGACGAACGCGGTCCAGGATTGTAGTTGGGCAGCGTGTTGCATTTTGGCGAACTGCCAGGCAGCCATCGACGAGGCACCGAGAAAACGCGCCTTGCCCGCGGCGACGACCTCGTGCAGGGCTTCCATCGTCTCCTCGACGGGGGTCTTCGGGTCGAAGCGGTGGACCTGGTACACGTCGACGTAGTCGGTGCCGAGCCTGCGCAACGAGGCGTCAATCTGCTCCATGATCGCCTGGCGGGACAGGCCGGAGCCGGTCAACCCCTCGTGCATCGGTAGGCCGACCTTCGTGGCGATGACCACTTCCTCACGTCGGGTGTAACGGCGCACAGCCCGGCCCAGGATCTCCTCGGAGGTGCCGTGCCCGTAGACGTTCGCGGTGTCCCATAGCGTGATGCCGAGTTCGACCGCTCGCCGGAAGATCGGCTGAGCGGTGTCCTCGTCGAGCGTCCATGGGTGCCTGTCGGTGGGTTGGGCGAGACCCATGCAACCGAGCGCGATCCGGCTCACCCGCAGGTCCGACGAGCCCAGACTGGTGTAGTCCATGAATCGTCACGCCCCACCCGGGTACGGGGCGGCGGTACGGGCGGCACGCAATGCCTGCGCCCACCAGGAAAGCTGTTCCAGCAGCGTCTTGGCGTAGCCGGCTGCCGCGGCGTCCAGCGGGACGCCGTCCTGCCAGGCGGTGAAGTAATTGGGGAAGGCCAGTCCGTCGCGGATGGTCACCGCGTGCAGCTCGGTGAGCACGTTCTCCAGGTGAAGCACCGCGTGCCGACCACCAGCCGCACCGCCGTAGCTGACGAACGCCACCGGTTTGGCGGTCCACTGGGTGAAGTGCCAGTCGATGAGCGCCTTCAGCGACGCCGGATAGCTGTGGTTGTACTCGGGAGTGACGATGATGAAAGCGTCGGCCTCCGACAGCTTCCTGGTGAGGTCCTTCATGCCTTCGGGACGGGGGTAGTCGTCCCCGGCGAACTTCGGCGGAGCGGCCGGCAGCGCCAGCGGAAGGTCCACGCCGGCCAGATCGACGAGATCGACGTCGAAACCGCCGTGTGCCTGAATCTGATCCGCCACCCAGGAGGCGACGACCGGACCGAACCGGCCCTCACGCACGCTACCGACGATGACCACGAGTCTGCTCTTGTCGCTCATACCGTCGACGATCTATCGTTCCCGCCCGCGCAGCCAGACCGCCTGCAGGCTGGCCCCCGCAGGGCTACCCTGCACCCCGCCGGCCGGCAGTACCGGGCCGTAGGCTCGCAGCATGGGTACGCCGCTAGGGGACTTCGTCCGGGCCAAGCGCGACAGCATCCGACCAGAGGACTTGGGCCTTCCGGCACACCAGCGACGACGTGCTCCCGGGCTACGACGTTCGGAGTTGGCCTCTCGGGCCGGAGTCAGCGTCGAGTACCTCACCAGAATCGAACAGGGCCGCGACCGCAACCCGTCGCGCTCGGTCGTCAACGCCCTCGCCGACGCGCTCAACCTCGACACCGCCGAACGCACCCATCTGGGCTACCTCGCCAAGATCACCGGTGGGGCGTGCGCCGGGCACGTCCGGCCGCGGCCGCCCGAGCGCACCGTACGGCCAGCCGTACGCCAGATACTCACCCTCCTGGAGCCGGGCATCGCCTTCGTCACCAACCGACTCGGTGACGTGCTTGCCCACACCGACGGCTTCGGCACGGTCATGCGCGACACCGGCCTGCTGGACGCCGAGGAGCCAAACCTCACCAGGTATGTCTTCACCCATCCTCAGGCCAGAACCACCTTCGTCGACTGGGACCAGATCGCCGACGAGCAGGTCTTCAACCTGTGGCTCGGACCCTCGACCGAAACGTTCGAATGGTTCACGGCAGACTTCGCGACCGTCGCCGGCGACGAGTTCACACGGCGGCTGCACCGCCACATCCCTCCGGCCCGAGTCCCGCTGAGGATGACTCACCCACACGCCCATCAACTGCGATGGAACCGGGAGGTCCTTGAGCTTCCCACCTCAGACGCCCAGCAACTGATCCTTCTCCTACCCGCTGATGACGCGACCGCCGCGGCGGTAACTCACCTACGCGAGCGCCCACACCGCACCGCCCTCCGCGCCGTCTGACGGCCCGCCTGCTGGTCGTTGGAAGCTTTATTCTTCGACGGCGTCGGGGTCGCGTAGCGGCCGGCGAGCACCACCCAACTCGGGCAGGGCAAAGGTGTAGTGGCCGTGAACGTTGATGTGTTTGTGCTAATGCGCCCGTAGTGCGCGACCGCCTCGCCGAGGTCGGTGAGCCGGCCCGTCGTGCTGCAACACCCGGATCACATCGTGCGCGGAGATCTCCCGGGTGTGCACCGAGGCGATCACTCGTAGCACGTCCGGCCAGTGCCGGCGGATCTTGTCCAGGTCGACCCGGCCCCGGGCGGCCTTATCCAGTACGCCGTAGTCGGCGCGGGCGTCGACGCGCCACAGCTTGGTATCCGGTAGATCCGCGAGCACCGGCCGGTAGTCGAAGCCGAGCAAGGTGACGATCCCGAACACCACGTCGGAGTACGACCCGGCGTCGGTGATCAGCACCTCCGGCTGCGGCCCGCCGTCGGGGTTGTACACCAGGTCGACGACGTTCAGGGTGTCGCGTGGGGTGCCGGACAACACCTTGCCGGCCAGCCCGATTGCCTGGTCGGAGATCATGTTCAGCCAGGTCACGCCCCGCTTGCGGGCGAAATACTTCGGGTTCGCCCGAGCGTCCGCGGTGCGGACCGGGACCACCACCCGCCCGGCACCAGATCCACATCCACCTTGCGCGCATCGGCGTAGCCCTTCGGGATCCGCTCGCTCGGCCGCATGTCCAAAATCTGCGGCAGCGCCCGCGGTCGCCCCGAACTCGACCACCTCGCACAGCATCCGCAGAAACGGGCGCACCGTGGCGAACCGTTCGACCACCGCGGCCCGCCACTGCCCGTCCGGGTCCGCGCCGGCCGGGGGGATCATCTCCGCGACCCCGTCCACCGCAGCTCGCAACCGATCCCGTGACCCCACCGCCGTCTCGATCGCGTCCCAGACCACCTCGACCGGGATGCCCTCGCCCCACTCGTCGGACTCCAGCAGCACCTGCACCGCCGCGCGCAACACCGCGGCATGCCGGGCGTAGCCAGGCTGCCGACGCAGCTTGTCCTTGTCCGATGCCTTCGACGCCCGCCCGATCAGCTCGTTGGACATGAACACGTCGAACAACTCCAACGCGTCGTCGGTGGCCGTCACCTTGAGCCACCGCACCGTCGCCAACACCGTCGCCAACCTGCGCCGGTACGGATGCCGGGCCAGCTTCGGCGCCTTCGCCGCCATCCCGTACCGGGCCAACTCGATCACCCGCCGGGTCGGTACCCCCGTCACGTCCACCCGGCGCATCCCCAGCCCGGCGATCGACGCCACCCGGGTCAACGCCGCCACCATGCCCCGGCCGGTCGTGGACCGCTCGCCGCGGCGCCACAGGTCCAGCTGCGAACGCCGCTGCCCTTCCGGCACCTGCAGCACCGACTCCAACAACCGGGCCTGGTCCACCGACACCACTCCCGCGAGCTGGTCGAACAGCCGCGTCTCCGCGGCCTGGCGCACCTCCGCCACGAGCTCCACCAGCGGCGTCACCCCGGGCAGGAGCACCTTATGCGTGCGCAGCCAGGCCACCGCGGCGACGAACAACGCCTTCGGCCCGTCGCCGGTCGTCCACGCCTGCCGATCCAGCCACTGCACCAACGATTCCTGCGCCGAGGCGAACGACACGAAGCCGCCAACCTGCGCGATCTCCCACTGATGCTCCAGTCGGGTCTTCTCCCGCTCCGTGTACCGCTTCACGCACGACGGGTCCGCCACCTCGACCTGCGTCGCGACGTAGTCCAGGACCACCAGCGGCACATCCAACGGATCCGTCAGGAAGGTCCCCAGCCACCGAACGGTGACCAACTGCAACGCGAACCCCAGCCGGTTGTGATCGCCCCGCCGCTTCGCGATGAGGTCCCGGTCCGCGTCATCCAGGAAGAAGAACTGCTCCAACGTCGCCTGGTCCGGCGGCGCAGCCGCGAACCGGCCGAACTGCGCGATCTGCTCATCCGTCAAGAATCTGGTCGGCACGACCGATCAACGTACGGCACATCCACGAACGTCAACAGCCCAGAGGCTTAGCGCCGGATCCACTGCCGATAGCCCTCAAGGGCCACACCCCTGACGGCCAGCCGCCGAAAGCCAGCTGGTCGTCAGGGGTGCCTCAGAGCCTGTGACACACCCCGGAAAGCCAGCCGCCGCAAGCCAGCTGGCCGTCAGGGGTGTGTCCGGGCCGGTGAGGCACCCCTGGAAGCCAGCCGGGCGGCCGGGCGACGGGTGGCCTCACGGGCCCGGCGCGGCTCGTGGCGTCCGGGCAACCGGTTGACCGGAAGTGGACACCTGCCCCACGCGAAGCTCAGCGACCGCGGAAGAACGACACCGCCTCGGCGAGGGCCAGATCGGTCAGCACCGGATCGTGCCGGACACCCACATCCCGCATGAACGCGTGCTCCCCACCCTGATAGACGTGCAACTCCACGTCATCCAGACCCGCCGCATACAGCGCACCCACCACCAGCAACCGCGCATCCGCCGGCACATGCGGATCCCGCGACCCGAACACCACCATCAACCGGCCCTGAATGTCACCGGCGCGCGACAACGAATCCGCGACGTCGCCACCCAGCCCACCGGTCTGCAACCCGGTCGGATAGAAACACACCGTCGCCGCCACCCGAGCATCGAACGCCGCCCGGAACGCCAGATGCCCGCCGATGCAGAACCCGGTCACCAACAGCTGCGACACGTCCGCGCGCTGCTCCAGATAGTCCAGCACCGCCACCCGATCCGCGTCGAACTGCGCCGTCGACGTCGACCCGGCACCCTCCAGCCCCCGCGCCTTACCCGCATCGTCGAACTCCAGCGCCACCCCGGCCAGCTCACCATGCGGATAGATCTCCGGCACCGCCACCACGAACCCGTCCGACGCCAGCCGCCGCGCCGTCCGCAACGTCGACTCGGTCAACTGGAAGATGTCGGTGTACAGCACCACCCCCGGCAACACCCCAGCACCGGCAGGGGCGATCACCACCGTACGAATATCGCCCGCCGGCGACGGCACCCGGACCTCGTCCTCACGCAGCTTCATGACGATCAACCTAGTTGGCCGTGCTGACCGCCCGCGCCCACGCCAGCAACTCGTCCACCATCACCCGCGTCAGACCCACCGCAGGGTCCACCGGCACCAGCAACGTGGGGGAGCGCCGCGACGCCGCCCACCGGCGCGCCACCGGCGTGAGCTGGTCATCCACCCACGCCACCGGCCGCGCACCGACATACGCGGCGACCCGCGGCACCTTGTCCTCCGGCACGAACGTCCCCGCAGGCATCTCCACCACAGGGAACGGCCCCACCCCCAGCAGCGGCGCCAGCAACCGGTTCGCCTCATGACTCCACCCGGTAGCCCACACCACGTCGAACACCCGCGCCAGCTCGCCGATCCACACCCCGTGCACCGGGTTCAGCCGCACCGGCACCTCACCCGCGAACACGTCATGATCGACGAACCCGGGCGCGCCCGGCACATTCAGCACCCCGTCGACATCCACCAGCACCACCGGACGCACGACCATCAGCCCAACTCCCGCAACACCCGATTCGTACGATTCGACTGGATCGCCGCGCGCTGCTGCTCCGCCGTCACCTCGATGTAGTTCTGCGACGTCGCCAGCGACGCATGCCCCAGCAACCGCATGATCTCCGACGCGTTCGCACCGTCCTCCGCCAGCCGCGTCGCGAACGTGTGCCGCAACGCGTGCAACTGCGCCCCCCGCGGCACCCGATCACCGATCCCGGCCCGCTGGAAACACGCCCGCACCAGATACTGCAAACCACCCCGCTGCAACGGCGCACCCACCCGATCCACCAGCAGGGGAGCGGTCTTCTCCACCCGGCCGAACCGCACCCGGCGACTCGCCACATACCGCTCCACCACCGCATCCAGGCCACCGTCGATCGGCACCGTGCGCGGCCGCCCACCCTTGCCGGCCACCTCCACCCGCCGCTCGCCGTCACGCCCCGACACCGAACCCACCCGCAGACCCAGCAACTCCGACAACCGCAACCCGGCACACAACGCGAACGCCAGCACCAGCACGTCGCGCTCCGGCCACGGATCCCGCTGCCGCTCATCGGCCCGGCTCACCACCCGCAACAACTCCTCCGGCGTGTCCTCACCACGCAACGGCTTGGGGGAGTGCGCCACCATCCGCGGCTTGTCCACCGCCGACATCGGATTGCCCGCCACCACACCCTCGGTCACCAGGAACGTGAAGAACGCGTTCCACGACGACCAGGCCCGCGCCACGGAAGCGGGGGCGCGGTCCGCGGCGAACCGCGCGAACGCGGCACGCAGCACGCGAGGGGAGAGGTCGGCCGGGGAGGCGGGCGCGGGCACCGCCAGCTGCACCACCAGGGAAAGATCTCTTTTGTACGCCGAGAGCGTGTGCGCGGACGGCTTACGCGTGGCGCGGGCGGCGAGGAACTCGGCGACGAGCTCGGTCAGCTCGGTGGACGGCTCGACGGGTGGTTCGTGCTGCATAAGAGATATTATGCATGATATATCCGCATTCGTGCCTGTCTGGACCCTACCATCCCACTCAATGCCCGAACAGTCTTCACCCGAACACGAACACCGACCCTCACGAAGCCCCCGAAACCGTCGGCTGGCGGGTGACCGGCTGGCCCCCAGGGGTGCCTCCGGCGCTGCGAGGCACCCCTGGGGGCCAGCCGGGCTCCGGGACGGGGAGGGCGGGGCCTTGCGGAGGCCGGCGCGCGGCTTTTGCCGGCTTGTGGGGGCTGAAACGCGTGGGAACTCGTCGCCGGGCTGTGGATGCTGGCAGCTGGCGCGCTGTTCGCGACGCCTGTTGCGCGGGCCGGACGTGTGCGCGTCGCGGGACTGCGCGCCGGTGCGTGCTGTGGTCGTACCGAAGGAAAACCTGGAGGGAAGGCTGCCGCCTGGCGCCGGGATGGGTCTGACACGTGTTCGCCGCGCTCCCGCACGACCCCTCTCCGGTCGCTAGTTGACATAATATAGATTATCGACCAGGGATTTCAGGGTGGGGAGCGCCTTGATAATGCCTCCGGCGGCGTGGGCGTCATCAAGGCAGTTCGTGCGTTGTCGACAGTTTCCGCGTGCCGCGGTGGCGACGGACCTGCCGACGGCGCCCGCGGTCGTCGTCCGTGATCGCGTTCGGCAGCGGTGATCGCTGCCGGGTAACCCCGCGTCCGCTCCTGCCGGCGCGGCCCCGCTTTCCCGGGCCATATCGCGATCTTGCCGGATACCGCCGGAGCGACAGGTTCCCCGACGCCGTCAACCGGGAGTTGACGCTCTTCTCCCCCGCTCAGGGGATCCGGCTGAGGTCGGCCAGGCTGTCGACGGCGGCTTCGGACTTCGAGCTGAGAAAGTCCAGTGAAAGGCCGCCGTGCCCGTAGCGGTCCGGCAGGCCGATCTCCGCGCCGAGCATGTTCTCGGTGAGGTCGCCGCCGGCGATCGTGGCGTACTCCTCGGCGTCGGTCCACACCTCGGTGGTCAGCCCGCCGGTCAGCACGACGGCGATCCGGTTGGCGCCCTGCGCGTTGTGCAGCACGTGCAGCAATTCGTGCAGGAGCTCGATCCGCAGTGGTGTGTAGAACGCGTACTTGTTCTCGCTGAAGGACAGGCTGCCGAGCAGGATCCGCTGGTGTGCCTGCTCGATCGGCAGGTGCTGGGTGAACAGCAGCGCCCCGGCCTCCTTGCTGCCGATTTTGCCGTCGAGCCAGACTGGGGCGCCGAGGTAGCTGTGCGAGCCGACGCCCCGGTCCGGCAGGGGTACGGCCCCGGTGAGCGGGGCGGCCGGTGTCGCGCACTGGGGACCGGCGGGGTTGTCCGGGCCGTAGGCCAGCAGGCTCGACGGGCGGAATTTGTACCGCTGGTCGATGGTGATCGCCGCTTGCGGGCTGGCGGCCAGTTCGGCGAGCAGCCGGCGGCCGTGCGGGCCACGGGTGGTGACGGCGAGGCAGAGCAGCAGCATCTGGTGGATCACGTGCAGGTAGTCGGCCGTGCCGGGCAGGTCCTGGCCGGTGTCGACGGTGATCCGGCCGGTGATCGTGCCGAAGTGGGCCTTGGCGGTGAGCAGTTCCGCCGGGTCGCCGGGCGCTGCGGGCAGTCCGGCGGCCAGCACGGGTGCGATCTTCGCGGCCACGGTGCGGTAGGCGGTGTAGAGCACTGTCGCCTGCCGGCGGACCTCGGCGCTGTGGTCGTCTTGTTTCATCAGCGGCACGGTCCAGGCGTATTGCGACAGTGTGAGGGCGGTGCGGGCCGCGATCACGAGTTCCAGTGACCGTAGCGCGTCGAGCAGGTCGGCGAGTGTCTTGACCTTGGTGAGGCGGTCGCGTAGCTCTTTGTCGGCGGGTGCCAGTGCTTCCTGGCGCAGCTCCGCTTCGGTCTGCGGCAGGGTTTTGAGGATGCCCTGGGCCAGTTTGGTGTACACGTGCCCCTCCCCTGGTTGGCTCTCGGTGCCGCGAAATTAACACCGCCTGCAGGGGCGGTCACGCTTCGTGACGCATTCCCGGCAGCTGGGTGATGGGGCGCGGGGAGGCCGCCGGGGCGGGGATCGTCGCCGATCCCCTACGGTGATGATCTTCGTTGGTGTCGATGTGGCTGGTCGGCGAGGCGTGGGGGTTGTTGTCGGTGGGGGCTGGTAGAAAGAGTCCCTCTCATACAGGCGTACGAAAGTGGGTTCGATGGTGGCGGCGAACGTGGAGGCCCGTGGGTTATCCACGGAGGAGTTGGACGGGTTCCGGGATGCTCTGGCGGCGGGGCGCAAGCCCAAGGTGCAGTTCACCGAGTCGGCGGGGCAGATCGCGGGGCAGATCGGGCAGGTGATCGGGTTGGAGGACCCGGCGGTGTCCGATGAGTGGGTGGTGGTGAAGTTCGGGCGTGATGAGCTGCCCTTCTCCCCCAGTGACCTGCGGATCGCGCCGAAGGGGCCGTTGCCGAAGAAGGCGCCGGCGCCCGAGCCCGCACCGGTGCCGGTGCTGTCCGGGCCGGAGTTTCTGATCGACAAGCCGATCGAGCGGCCGAAGCCGGCGCCGGCGCAGCGTAAGAATGAGGACGCGGTGGACAACGAAGTGCAGGACGTGGCTCCGGCTCCGGCCCCCCGGAAGGTGGCTCGTCCGGTGAAGACGAAACCGGCACCGTCGCTGACGGTCACGCTGGCCTATGGCGAGGGTGAGTGGACGGTGGGGGCGACGCAGGGCGTGAAGGCGCTGGCGAAGCCGTATGTGATTCGTCCGGCGGAGGCGCTGAAGATGGTGCAGCTGATCGACGTGCCGGGGGTGCAGGAGGCGGTGGAGCAGATCCTGTCCGCGGAGCGGACCGAGGCGGAGTCGCAGGCGCAGCGGTTGCGGGCCGAGCTGGCCGAGATCGAGGCGCGGCTGGCGGAGTTGGGCGAGGCGGGTTCGCCGGGCGTGTAGGCCCGGTGAACGACAAAGCGCTCGCACCGTTCGGTGCGAGCGCTTTTCTGCGCCGGGATGCTACTGGGCGGTGATGGTGCCGGTGGCGAGCAGCAGCATCAGCAGGGAGCCGAGGGCGAGGCGGTAGAAGATGAACACGCTGTAGGAGTGTTTGGCGACGAACTTGAGCAGCCAGTTCACCGAGAAGTAGGCGACGACGAAGCTGACTGCGGTGGCGACCAGGGTGTTGACCCAGCCGACGCCGCCGGCGATCCGGTCGTATTCCTGGTAGCCCTGCAGCAGGGATGCGCCGAGCAGGGCCGGGATGGACAGGAAGAACGACAGTTTGGTGACGGTCACCCGGTCGAAGTCGCGCAGCAGGCCGGCGGACATGGTGGCGCCGGAGCGGGAGATGCCGGGGATCAGGGCCATGCACTGGACGAACCCGATGATCAGGGTGTCTTTCCAGGTGACGTCGTCCTCGTGGCGGACCTGGGTGGCGGCGTGGTCGGCGAAGGCCATCACGCCGGACCAGACGAGCAGGGCGCCGGCGACGAACCAGAGGCTGCGCAGGGTGGTCTCGATGGTGTCCTTGAACAGCAGCGCGATGATCACGATGGGGATGGAGCCGAGGATGACGGCCCAGCCGAAGCGGTAGTCGGGGTTGTCGCGCTTGGGTTTGCTGACCAGGCCGCCGAGGAACGCCGGGACGATCCGCAGGATGTCCTTCAGCAGGAAGATGATGGTGGCGACGACTGCGCCGGACTGGATGATGACGGTGAACGCGGTGATGTCCGGGTCGTCGATCTGGTAACCGAGCAGTTTCTCCAGGATGGTCAGGTGACCGGTACTGGACACCGGGAGGAACTCGGTGACGCCCTCCACCGCGCCCAGCAACACCGCTTCGAAGATATTCAAAACCTGATCCCGCCCTGTTGAACTGTGCCTGGCCGGTCCCGAGCATAGGGGTGCCGATCACGCCGAGCGACGGCGGTCCCGGGCGGCGGCGATGGTGTACGCGGGGTCACGGTCCAGGTTGTGGCGGTCACGGTCGTAGCGGCGGGTGGTGCGTGGGTCGGCGTGGCCCATGGCGTCCTGGACGTCTTCGAGGGGTACGCCTTCGGCGCGGGCGGTGGTGGCGAACGCGTGGCGCAGGGAGTGCGGGGACATCTTCTCGGCGCCGGGGATGCCGGCGTCGGCGGCGAGCCGGCGGACCAGGCGGAAGACGGCGTGCCGGTCGAGGCGGGCGCCGGTGGTGGTGGCGAACACGGGTCCCTCCCCCGGTCCGCGCACGCGCAGGTATTCGTCGAGGGCGAGGGCGGCGCCGGGGGTGAGCACGCGGCGGCGGGGGCGGCCGCCTTTGCCGATGAACCGGACGGTGCGGTGGCCGCGTTCCCAGCCGAGGTCGCTCAGGTCGAGGCTGACGAGTTCGCTGACGCGCAGGCCGAGGTCGGCGAGCAGGGTGAGTACGGCGCGGTGCCGGATCGCGGCCGGGCCGGTCTGGCGGTCGGCGGCGGCGAGCAGCGCGTCGACTTCTTCGCCGGTGAGCCCGACGGTGGCGGAGTGGTCGCGGTCGACGTAGGGCCGGTCGGCGCCGCCGACCGGGTTGGTGGCGACGGCGCCGAGTTTGAGCAGGAAGGAGTACCAGCTGGACAGGCCGGAGAGTTTGCGGGCGACGGTGGCGGCGGCCATCGGGCGCGCTTCCAGGCCGCGGGCGTACGCGTTGACGTCGAGGAAGGTGGCGGCGCGCGGGTCGAGGCCGCGGCCGGCGCACCAGTCGAGCCAGGTGGTGACGTCGCGGCGGTACGCGTCGCGGGTGTGGTCGGACAGCCGCCGGTTCTCCAGCCAGGCCTCGGTGAACTGGTGTGCGGAGGCGGAGATGTGGGGCAGCAGCGACATGCGCCCCATGCTCTCAGCTTTCGATCACCGCGCGGTCGGCGACATGCCAGGTGCGGGTGTGTCCGACGGCGCCGGCGAAGTACCGGTCGTGGCTGACGGTCAGCAGGGTGCCTTTGTAGCGGCGCAGGGCTTCTTCGATGACGTCGAGGGCGGCGAAGTCGAGGAAGTTGGTGGGTTCGTCGAGCAGCAGGATCCGGGCGGGGCTGTTGACCAGGACGGCGAGCAGCAGCCGGCGTAGTTCTCCGGCGGACAGGTCGCGCAGCCGGGAGGTCCACTGTTCGGGTTCGAACTGGTGGCCGGTGAGCAGGCGTTCGGCGTCGTCGACGTAGACCGGGACTTCGGCGCGGAAGTAGTCCATGACGGTGGTGTCGGTGCGCAGGTGGTCGGTGGTCTGCGGGAGCACGGCGACGTCGGGGTGGGCCTCGGCGATGGCGCGCAGCAGGGTGGTCTTGCCGGAGCCGTTGCGGCCGGTGATCAGGATCCGGTCGGCGCGGGTGACGTCGAGGTCGATGCGGTCCAGCAGGGTGCGGCCGGCGAAGGCGATGCTGAGGTCGCGGACCTTCAGGACGATCTCGCCGGGGTCGCCGGTGTCGGCGGGGAACGCCAGGGTCAGTGGCGGGCGGCGGCGGGGTTCGGCGATCCACCGGACCGAGGCCATCTGCCGGCGCAGGCGGCGTTCGCGGACCTTGGCTTTGCGGGCGACCAGGCGGGCGACGCGGCGCAGGTGCGGGGCGGTGGCGCTGGAGCGGTCGGCGTTCTCGACGCCGTGGGCGAATCCCATGGTGCGTTCGATGTCGGCTTCCCAGCGGATCCGGTCCTTCTCCTGTGCTTCGAAGTCGAGCAGCAGGCGCTGCCAGCGGCGTTGTTTCTCGTCGCGGTAGGCGGTGTAGCCGGCGCCGGGATAGTCCTGGGGTTGTTCGTCGATGCCGTCGAGTTCGATGATCCGGGTGACGACGGCGTCGAGGAACGCGCGGTCGTGACTGACGGTGAGCACGCCGCCGGGGAAGTCCTGGAGCCAGTCGCGCAGCCAGGCGGCGCCGTCGGCGTCGAGGTGGTTGGTGGGTTCGTCGAGCAGCAGCAGGTCGGGGCCGGCGAGCAGGGCGCGGGCGAGCATCAGCCGGGCTTGTTCGCCGCCGGAGACGGTGGCCAGCGGGAGGTTGTCGTCGAGGTGGTCGATGTCGAGGCGCTGGCGGATTTCGGTCAGCCGGGTCTCGGCGGTCCAGCCTTCCAGGGCGGTCCAGCGTTCCTGGACGTCGGCGAACTCGTCGAGCACGTCGTCGCCGGCGGCGAGCCGGGTTTCCAGGGCGCGCATGGTGGCGGTGACGTCGGCGAGGTCACCGAGTCCTTCGGTGAGGAAGTCACCGACGGTGCCGTGCGGGTCGGGGACCTGCTGGGTGACGTAGGAGATCTGGGCGCCGGGGCTGCGGGTGACCGCGCCGTGGGTGGGGGTGAGTTCACCGGCGAGGACGCGCAGCAGGGTGGTTTTGCCGGCGCCGTTGGGGCCTACCACGCCGATCCGGTCGCCGTCCTGCAGGACCAGGTCGAAGCCGTCGAAGAGCAGGTCGCCGTCGTGGGCTTGTCCCAGGGAGGTGGCTTTGAGATGGGCGGGCATTTGGGTCACTGTGCCTGGTAGGGGTTGCTGGGGGCAAGTTGGTTTGCGCGGTGGGGGCGGTTCGGCCTCCGTGGGATCCGGCCTGGGCAGCGACGGGTGAGGTGGGTTGTGGGGCGGACCAATTGTGGGGCCAATCCTCCGGTGGGGCGGGGTTAGGCTGCTGGGGCGCCTTGACCAGGTGCTTTCTGTGCCGCACGTGCTGATGGCATGACCGTTCGGGTTCGTGGGCTGTGGTGTTTCCTCTCCCCCGCGAATGGACTCTGTGATGGTCAGTCGTCGTCTTGCTGAGGTTGTCAGCTCCCCCGTGCGTGATCTGCTCGCGCTGATCGAGCGGCCGGAGGTGATCTCGTTTGCCGGGGGTTTGCCGGCGCCGGAACTCTTTGATGTGGACGGGTGGCGGGCGGCTTTCGACACCGTGCTGTCGGGGTCTGCGGCGCGGCGGTATCTGCAATATGCGCCTACCGAGGGGAATCCGGGGTTGCGGGGGCTCGTGGCGGAGCGGTTGAGCCGGCGAGGGCTGGCCACCGGCGCGGAGGATCTGCTGGTGACGACCGGGTCGCAGCAAGGGCTGACGTTGGTGGCGGCGGCGCTGCTGGATCCGGGGGCCGTGGTCGTGGTGGAGGAGCCGACGTATCTGGCGGCGCTGCAGTGTTTCGGGATGGCGGGGGCTCGGGTGGTGCCGGTGGGGGCCGGGGTGGATCCCGGGGAGCTGGCGGCGGTGTTCGCGCGCGAGCGGCCGGTGCTGCTGTACCTGGTGCCGACGTTCGCGAACCCGACCGGGCGGACCCTCGGGGCGCAGCGGCGGGCCGCGCTCGTCGAGCTGGCCCGACGGTACGGGGTGGTCGTGGTCGAGGACGATCCGTATGGGGAGCTGCGGTATCGCGGGCAGGGGCTGAGCGCGCTCGCGTCGTACGACGAAGCGGTGGTGTATCTCGGGAGTCTGTCGAAGGTCGGGGCGCCGGGGTTGCGGCTGGGCTGGGTGCGGGCGCCGCGGGAGCTGCGGGCGGCGCTGGTGGTGGCGAAGCAGGCCGCTGACCTGCACACCTCGACGGTCGATCAGGCGGCCGCGGCGGAATATCTGGCGTCGGCCGACCTGGACGGGCACGTGCGGATGTTGTGCGGGGCGTACCGGGAGCGCCGCGACACGATGGTGGCGATGCTGCCGCAGGTGGTGCCGGACGGGGCGACGTGGAGTGATCCGGACGGCGGGATGTTCGTGTGGGTGCGGCTGCCCGGCGGGGTGGACACCGCGCAGTTGCTGCCGGTGGCGCTGGAGCATGACGTGGCGTTCGTGCCGGGGGCGCCGTTTTTCGCCGGTGCGCCGGATCGGGCGACGTTGCGGCTGTCGTTCACCTCGACGGCGCCGGATCAGATCGTGGCGGGGTTGCGGCGGCTCGGCGCGGCGCTCGCGAGCCGCTGACGGCGGCTGGCCAGGCGGTGCAGCACCGCGCCGCCGAGCAGGCTGCCGGCCTCTGGCGGTCGGTGCGTGGCGGGACCACCTGATGGCGCGGTTCCCGGTCTGAGGCCGGGTCAGAATGGAGCGGCGAACACATCCGAGCCGAAGGAGACGTGTGGTGGCGAAAGTGATATCGACGCTGTTCATCGCGGCGGACGGGGTCGCCGAGATCGACCCGGACTGGCACTTCCGGTATTTCGACGAGAACATGGGGCGCGCGGTCGGCGAGGACTACGACACCGCCGACGTGCTGCTGATCGGGCGTTCGACCTACGACAGTTTCGCCGGGGCGTGGCCGGAGCGGGAGGCGGCCGGCGGTGACGACGCGGGGTTCGCCAAGCAGCTCGGCGACCTGCGCAAGGTCGTGGTGACCCGGCAGGAGCAGGCGTTCACCTGGCGCAACTCGGAACGGCTTGACGGGGAGCTCACCGAGGCCGTGACGGCGCTCAAGGCGGACACCGGCGTCACCGGGATCCTGATCCCGGGCTCGATCTCGGTGGTGCAGCAACTGCTGGCCGCCGGGCTGGTCGACGAGCTGCGGCTGCTGGTGCACCCGGTGGCGGCCCGCAAGGGGCGGCGGCTGTTCGACGACGGGGACAGCCCGTACCACCTGAGGGTCACCGCGACCGAGGTGTTCCCGACCGGGGTGATCCGGGTGATCTACGCGCCGGGTGAGCCGCCCGCCGAGCGCGGCTACGACGACGTGAAGGGCCAGGTGCCGGTCGAGGACTGAGAGCGGGGCCGGGTCGGCCCCGCCGTACGGTGGATCATGCGGCCGCGGCCAGGCGCATGCCCTGGGCGTCGGTGACGCTCAGCCGGGTCGACATGGTGCTGCGGGCGGCGATCTGCGCGGCGTAGGCGGCGCGGCGGCGGGTGACACAGCCGTCCTTGGCGGTCGGTGCGGCGACCTGCTCCATGTGGGTGGTCAGGCCGTCGCGCAGCAGCGCCAGGGCCTCGGTGCGCAGCTGCGAGACCCGCGACTCGGTGACGGCCAGCTCGGCGGCGACCTCGGCGAGCGGGCGTTCCTGCAGGAACGACGCCTCGACGACGAACCGCAGGCGCTCGGGCAGCACGGTGACCGCGTCGTGCAGGTAGCCGAGCCGCTCGCGGTGCAGCAGCATCTCCTCCGGGTTCATCGCGTTCTCGGTGACCATGTCGTCGGCGGCGCCGGTCGCGAAGCCCTGCAGCGACAGCACCGAGGCGCGCTGCACGTCGTCGTCGACGCTGGACAGCTCGCCGACCGCGACACCGAGCAGCTCGGCGAGCTCTTCGGCGGTCGGGGTGCGGCCCAGCTGGCGGGTCAGCTCCTCGCGGGCGACGTCGGCGCGCCGGGCCCGGGCCCGCACCGACCGGCTCGCCCAGTCCATGCTGCGCAGCTCGTCGAGCAGGGCGCCGCGGACCCGGACGGCGGCGAACCGGCCGAACGGGATGCCGCGCTCGGCGTCGAACGCGCGGGCGGCGGTGACCAGCGCGGCGTAGCCGGCCGAGGCCAGGTCGTCACGGTGCACGTGCGGCGGAACCTTGAACAGCATCTCGCGGACCATGTGACCGACCAGCGCCATGTTGTCGCGGATCATCTGCTCCTGCGCGCGGGTGACGGACTTGTCGGTGTTCAGCGTGGTCACGGTCATCTCGGTTCCCCCCGGAATGTCGGTTGCAGGGGGAACTTTTCGCGGTGACGGGTGCAGGAAATGGGCACTCTCGGTTGCCGCTTGGTTGCACTGCGAATTTCTTCTCAAGTACGCGCGAGGGGCACGTAGCAGATCCGCGGGACCGGCGGGGCTTGTTCGCCGGTACACGCGGCCGGCAGATCGCCGGTCGGTTCACCCTGTTCACCACCGCCGGGTTCCCCTGCACCGCAATGATTGACCGTGGTGGCTACGTCGCCGCCTGGGCAACATCTCGCCGGCTTCGGACATGGTCCATGTATTACTCGCCGGCTACAGCGTGGTTGACCCAGCGGTCGGGGCGGGCGTCGGTGAGGCGCTCAGCGAGCGACAGCGCACTGCCGGGTGAGGTGACGCATCCGGAAAGACCAGTGCTGAGCGCTTCGACTGTTGACCTCGAAAATCACGCCGCGCCGCCTGCACCGCGACTCTCGGCGATCCTGCAATCTGCCTCGGATCCGATGGCGAGCCGGACCACCTCTCGCCATCGCCAATTCGGCCGCCCGTGATTGTCAGCGGGGTGGCTGGTGCGTCTCCGACCGGACGCGGTCAGTCGTTGCTGACATGTCCGCGCCCGCGCCGGGGTCAGGTAGGGGTTCGGTGTTACGGCTGCTGAGGCCGTCGAGGGAGATGCGCAGCAGGCGGCGCCACCGACCCGGGTGGCTGTCGGCGGTGGTCAGGATGGACTGGCTCAGGGAGCCGCTGAGCAGGAACAGATCTTCGGTGGTGACACCGGGGCGCAGAACGCCGGCGTCCACGCAGCGGATGCGTACCTGGTCGATGAGGGAGTAGCAGCGCTGGATGCAGGATTCGCTGGGTCCGCCGGTGGCGGCGTAGCTCTCGACGACGGCGCGGTTGTCGGCGTAGTTGTCGAGCAGCTGTTCGAAGAAACCGGCCAGCGCCTGCCAGGGGTCGTCGGTGGCCACGGCCTGCTCGTGGGCGTCGGTGAGCCACGCGTTGAACTGCTGTTCCAGGACGGTAGCGAGCAGCTCGTCCTTGGTCGGGAAATGGCGGTAGAGCGTGCCCATGCCCACGCCGCTGCGCCGGGCGATCTCCCGGACGTCGACGCCCCCGCCGCATTCGGCGAACACCGCACCGGCCGCCTCGATGATCGCGGCTCGGTTGCGCTCGGCGTCGGCGCGGCGGCCGCGCCTGGGCACGGGGACGGCGGGTTCGTCCAGCGTCATGGTGTCGAGGGTACGACAGGACGCAGGTTGCGGAGCGCTTGTTCCGCTTGTGACTTCCGCGATAGGAGCAAGTGCTCCGCTTGCTGATAGCTTGTTGCGGAGCATCTGCTCCGCTTGATCGGGCCGGTGCCCGCGGCTTCCCGACCCGGCTGGCGTTCCACCGGCGGACAACTCCGTCCGCGAGATGAGGAGACACCCTTCCATGTCAACACTCGGCATCATCGGCGCCGGCGCCATCGGCACCAGAATCGCTCAGCGGGCCATCGACGCGGGTATCGACGTCGTCCTGGCCAACTCCCGCGGCCCGGAAACCCTCACCGGGACAATTGCGGAACTCGGCCCGCGGGCCCGTGCCGCGACCCCCGAGGAAGCCGCCCGAGCCGGCGACTGGGTCGTGGTGAGCATCCTCCCGCTCGCCGCGTACCAGCAGCTGCCCGCGGCTGAACTGGCGGGCAAGGTGGTGCTCGACACGGGCAACTACTACGCGACACGCGACGGCCATGTCCCCGCCCTCGACGCGGGTGAGCTCACCACCAGTGAATACGTCCAGCAGCAGCTGCCCGGCGCGCACCTCGTCAAGGCCTTCAACAATCTCAGCGCATCCCACATCTCCGCCCTGGCGCGCCCCGCCGGCGCGGCCGACCGCACCGCGCTACCCATCGCCGGCGACGACCCGCGGGCCAAGTCCAGTGCCGCCGAGCTGATCAGCCGGCTCGGGTTCGACACCGTCGACGTGGGACCCCTGGCCGAAAGCTGGCGGTTCGAACCCGAGACCGACCCCTACACCCTGCCGTACTGCGCAGACCCCGACGCGATGCGGGCCGCTTGGGAACAGTTCGTGGCAGCCCTGCGCTCCGGCACCGCCCCTCAGCCGCCCGCCGCCGACCCGGGCGCCGCCCCGCTGCCGGCGGCCAGGCTGCGCAGCCTGCTCGCAGGCACCCCCCGCACGCTGACCGCTGACCGCTTGATCGCCTGACGGAGCCGCCCACTCAGCACACCCAGCGCGCTAGGCGCTTCGTGGTCCTGTACAGACGGTCGGCGGTGGAGATCCACCTGCGGTGCCGGTTCTCACGGACATCTCGGCTGGCGGTGCCGGCAAGGTGGAGCCGAAACTCGCGAACGAAGCCAGGGGCATCGATCCGGGGACCTGATCGCGGCTCAGCCGTGTCCTGCGCTCCGCCGGTTCCGGGCGGCGGCGGGACCGGGCAGTGGTGGGACCGGGCCGGTCAGGTCGGCCAGCGCCGCGGTGCGGCCGGTGAGGACCATGCCGAGCGCCTCGGCGGTGCCGGTGACCAGGGGGCCGACGCCGGCGGACCAGTCGATGTCGGTGGCCTGCCAGCGGACCCCGGACACCCGGCCCGGGGCGACCAGGCCCGGCGCCGGGTGCGGGCCGGTCAGGTAGTCGAGCAGGATCCGCCAGTGCGCGGCCGGCACGTCGGCGGTCAGGCCGAGCGGGCGGGCGATGTCGCGCAGGTGCACACACGTCTCGGCGAACGGGCCGATCGGCCCGACCCGGGCCGGGTTCACCCGGTCGCCGGCGTGCGCCCGCAGCAGCCCGATCAGGTCGGCCCGGTCACGGCGGGCGATCCGGCGGGTGACGTGGTCGACGGTCCGGTCGGTGTCCCCGCGGTAGCGGATCGCGGTCAGGAAGAACCGTCCGAAGCCGATCAGCATCGGCTGGACCAGGTGGGCGGCCATATGGTGCACGGTCCACCCGGCGCAGAGCGTCGCGGCCTGCCACTGCGTGTCGTCGAGCCCCTCCAGCAGGCCGGCGATCATCAGCCGGTTCTCGGTGGTCAGGTCGTAGATCTCGGTGTCGGTACGCATCAGCGGGGTCCCTCCCGCTGGTCGGTTTCCGCCGGCGCGCGCTGGTCGTCCTTCACGCGCTGCTGGACGTCGCGGTGCAGCGCCTGCAGCACCGTGAGCGCCGCGGTGATCTCCTCGGCGCTGCAGTCGGGCGCCATGGTCGCCAGCCGGGCCAGCTCGGCCTGCCGGACCCGGGTGAACAGCGCCTGCCCGCCGCCGGTGAGGTGGACCAGCACCGACCGGCGGTGCGCCGGGTTCGCCCGTGTCTCGACGTACCCGAGCCGCGCCAGGTCGTCGACGTGCCGCTGGATCCCCTGCCGGGCCAGATCGAGGCGGTCGGCGACGGCGGGCACGGTCAGCGGCCCGCACTCGGCGAGGATCTCCAGCACCGCGCGCATCCCGACGCTGACCCCGTCGGGTTTGAGCGCCGCCTCGACCACCCGGGCCGAGTTCAGCACCAGCGGCCGGGTCAGCCGCAGCACCTCGTAGATCCGTGCCCCGCGCGCCGCACCCCGCTCCCCCGACATGACAACAATGATGTCATGTCGGGGGCTTGGTGTAGTAGACCAGCGTCCACGTCCAGCCGGGCTGTCGTTCCCGGCCGGTCTCGCGGTAGCCCAGGTCCTGGTAGAACGCCATGGCCGCGGGCTGGTTGGTCGCCGTGTCCAGGTGCGCCGTCCGGAGCACGCTGCCTGCCGCGCGCTGCTCGAGCCCGGCCATCAGCGCCCGCCCGATCCCGCGCCGCCGGGTCGCCGGATGCACCCGGACCCGCAGGATCTCGGCGCCGCCACCGGTGTCCGGTGTTCGGCAGCGCGTTCAGCGCCCACAGCACCCCGGCGTCCGTACCCCGGAATCTGCGCACCGCCGCCACCTCGCCGACTCTGCCGGGTCGGCGAGGTGGCGGCCAGCGAATATCGGCCGGGCGGGTGCGGCTACGTGGCGTTGCGCTGGTCCAGCCACTTCAGGATCAGCTGGGTGGTCTCCGCCGGCTTCTCCTGCTGGATCCAGTGCCCGCAGTCCAGGGTGGCCACCTCCACCCCGGGCACGAACGCCGCCAGGTTCGCCGACTGCTGGATGGTGTCCCGCTCGCCGTAGATCATGAGCGTGGGCCGGCGGATGATCGGGTCCACGTCGGCCAGCAGGTGCCAGTTGCGGTCCAGGTTCCGGTACCAGTTGATGCCGCCGGTGAACCCCGACGTCGTGAACGCGTCGACGAAGACGGCCAGGTCACCGTCGCTCATCAGCGGCTCGCCCCGCGGGGTCTCCGCGGTCGCCAGATTGATCATCGCCATGCCCGGTTCCGGCGCGCTCGGCGGCAGGTTCGTCCGGTACAGGTTGCGCAGGAACCGGGACGTGTTGGCGTCCAGCACGGCGTCCGCGACCCCCGGCTGCCGGTTGAAGTGCACGAAGTAGAAGTCGCCGCCGAGGAACTGCTCCATCACCTCGATCCAGGGCCGCTCCCCGCGCTCCTGGTACGGCAGGCTCAGGTTGATCACCGCGTTCACCCGCTGCGGGTGCAGCAGGGCCAGTCCCCAGACGACCATGGCACCCCAGTCGTGCCCGACGAAGGTGGCGTCGTCGTACCCGTAGTGATCGAGCAGCGCGACCAGGTCACCGGTCAGGTGGGCGATGTCGTACGCGGTCACGTCGCCCGGCCGCGACGAGTTGCCGTAGCCGCGCTGGTTCGGGGCGATGACGTGATGGCCCGCGGCGGCGAGGGCGGACATCTGGTGGCGCCAGGAGAACGCGTGCTCCGGCCAGCCGTGGCAGAGCACGACGGGTGTGCCGCCGTGGTGCCGGCCGGCTTCGAAGACCTCCAGTTGCACGCCGTTGACGGCGATCAGGGTGGGCTCGGGAAAATCGGCGGGATCGGACAGTACCGGTGAGGTCATGACGCCATCCTGCCGAGCTGAACCGGTCACCTCCTGACCGGTTTAGCTGACAATGTTGCCGGCATGCGAACCGACCGGCTGGTGGCCATCCTGCTCATGCTGCAACGGCGCGAGCAGGTGACCGCCGCCGCGGTGGCCCGGGAGCTGGAGGTCTCCGAGCGCACCGCCCGCCGCGACCTGGACGCCCTGGCCATGGCCGGGCTGCCGGTCTACGCCACGCAGGGCCGCGGCGGCGGCTGGCGGCTGCTCGGCGGCGCCCGCACCGACCTGTCCGGGCTGACCGCCGGTGAGGCCCGCGCGCTGTTCCTGGTCGCCGGCCCGGCGTCGGCGGCGACACCGGCGGTGAAGGCCGCCCTGCGCAAGCTCGTCCGGGCGCTGCCGGAACCGTTCCGGGCGCAGGCCGAGGCGGCAGCGTCGTCGCTGGTCAGCGACCCGCAACGGTGGGGGTCGGCGCCGGTCGAGCCGCAGGCGCCGCGCTGGCTCGACGACCTGCAGGACGCGGTGATACGCGGCGTGCAGGTGCGGCTCGGGTACGTCGACGGCACCGGCGCGGCCACCGAGCGCACGGTCCATCCGCTGGGCATCGTCGCCAAAGGGCCGTCCTGGTACCTGGTCGCCCACACCGAAACCGGCCGGCGCACCTTCCGGATCGACCGGGTGGCGTCCGCCGTCCCGACCGGTGATCCGGTGCACCGGCCCGCGGACTTCGACCTCGCCGCGAGCTGGCGCGAGATTGCCGACGAGGTCGACCGCCGGCGCACCCCGCTGGAGACCCAGGCGCTGTGCCGGCCCGACGGGATGTACCTGCTGCGGATGATGCTCGGTCGCCGGCTGCAGGTGGGCGGGTCCACCGCCGACGGCCGGGTCGAGGTGGTCATCCGCGGCTACAACGCGTACGCGCTCGCCGGTGAGCTCGCCGGGCTGGTCGAATGGCTGGAGGTGACCGGCCCGCCGCAGGTGCGCGAGCAGCTGGCCACGATCGGCGCCGCGCTCGCCCGGCGGTACGGCTGAGCGGCGCCGGGCCGGTTCTGCTGGCGCCATCCTCTCAGGATTTCCGGTAACCCCGCCCGCCGGCCCCGGCGGGGGCTTCCCCACCCGGGCCCGGCTCAGTCGTCGTCCGGCTCGTCGGCCATGCTGAACCGGCCGGCGAGCAGGTACGCGCCGTGGTTGTCGAGCTGGTTGCGCCGCCGGTCGTAGCGGCGGGTGGTCCGCGGGTCGGCGTGCCCGGCGAAGTCCTGGGCGCGGCGCAGGTCGCCGTCGGTGGCGTCGAGGACCTCGGTGATCGCGGTGTGCCGCAGCGAGTGCGGGCTGATCGTGTCCGCGGCGGCGATCCCGGCGCGGCGGGCCAGCCGGCGGATCAGCCGGTAGACGTACAGCTCGTAGATGCCGATCCCGGACGGGGTCAGAAACAGCGGTCCGGCCGGCGGGCTGCCGCGCCCGGCCAGCATCCGGTCGAGCGCGTAGGCCAGCGGCGGCGGCAGCGGCAGCCGGCGGCGCCGGCCGCCCTTGACGGTGACGTCGAGGACCCGGTGACCGCGGTCGGTGCCGAGGTCCTCGACGCGCGCGTCGATCGCCGAACCCACCCGCGCCCCGGTGAGCAGCAGCAACGCGATCAGCGCCTGGCTGGTCACCGACTCGTGCTGGGCGGCCTGCAGCAGCCGGTCGGCCTCGGCGCGGTCGAGGCCGACGGTGCTGCTGTCGTCCGGGTCGATGCGCGGGCGGGCCGCGGTCCGCGCCGGGTTGTAGACCGCCAGGGGCTCCGGGTCGGCGGCGGTGTTGTCGATCAGGTAGTCGTACCAGGACGCGACCGCGGACAGCCGGCGGGCGATGGTGGACTCCGCGGCGGGCCGGCCGCGGGCGCCGGTGGCGCGCTGCTCGATGATCCACGCGTCGAGGTCGGCGGCCCGGGCGGTCAGCGGGTGCAGCCGCACGGCCGCGCACCAGTCGGCCCACTGCCACAGGTCGCGCCGGTAGGCGGTGCGGGTGTGCGCGGACCGTTGCCGGGCCAGCCACCTCGCGGTCAGCACGTCGAGCCGGTTCAGCGCCGGGGCCGGCAGCTCGGGCAGCCCGGCACGCAGGCCCGGCTGCGCGACGGCGACGTCGGACGGCGGCTCGGTTCCAGTCATGTTTGTAGGATAACGGTCATTATCTTACGCCCCTACACCGGGCCACTTCTGAGTTATCGAAACGCCGGAACAGTTACTTGTAACGTCGAAACAAAACTGTAGGTTCCGGTCATGACCGACGTGCCACCCGGGCCCACCGACCTCACCGGCAGCGTGCGCCGGCCTGCCCGCCTCGCCGACGGCCGCGATCCGGCACCGGCCCTCCGGCGGTGCGGATATGCGCCGTGCGGCAACGAACTGGCTTACGACGGCAAGGGCCGCCCGCCGGAGTACTGTGCGCCCGTGACCCGATCGTGGCCCGGCGGCAAGACCTGCAAGCAGATGGCCGCCGCCGACCGCGACGGGGTCCGCGCCGCCGGCCTCGACGCCCCGCTCGAGGAGTACACCGTCACCACCGACCGGCTCCTGGCGGTCGCGGGCCCGCTCGCCGCGCAGCTCAGCGCGGTGCTGACCGCGGTCGGCGAGGTCCGTACCGGTGCGCTGACCCGCGTCGGCGAGGCCGAACGCCAGATGGCCGAGGCCCTCGACCGGGCCGCCGACGCCGACCGCGCCGCGCAGGCCGCCCGCCACGCCGAGACCCGCGCCACCGCGGCGGCCGGCGCCGCGCAGGCCGAGACCCGCGCGACCCAGCTGCGGATGGCCGAGACCCGCACCGACGCCGAGGCCCGGATCGCCGCCGCCACCGACCGGCTGGCCGCGGTGGAACGCGAGCACGGCGAGGCCGCGGCCCGCCAGCAGGCCGCGGAGGACCACCAGCGGGCCGCCGAGCGTCGTGCCCGCGACGCTGTGGCCGACGCCGGCCTGGTGCGCGAGCAGGCCGCGGCGGCCGCGACCGAAATCGCCCAGTTGCAGCACCGGGTGCACGCCGCCGAGACCGCCCACCGCCTGCTGACCCAGCGGATCGAGGACCAGCAGCAGCGGCTCGCCGACCTGACCGAACTACGCCAGGCGGCCACCGGGCGGGAGAAGGACCAGGCCGCGGTCGCCGCCGCGCTGCGGGCGGAGAACACCGCGCTCACCGGCCACCTGCACGACGCCCGGGTCGCCACCGCGGCCGCGGAGGCCCGGGCCACGGCCGCCGAGGCCCGCTACACCGAGCTGCTCACCGTCCTGTCCGATACCGCCCAGCGCGGGGCCACCGCCGAAGGCACCAGCCCGGCCACGTGAACCTCCCGCGCGTGGCAGGTGGCCGGTCCGGGTTCTGTGGGCGCTCCGCGCACACGGTACGCCGGGGTCTCCGCGATGTTCCGCGGCCCGTGACCGCCGGCGGCGCGCGTCACGGGCCGGCCGGTCCGCACGGTCGTCTCGATGCCGCGTCAAGGGCCCTGAGCACCAGCCGACCGGACCGAGCTGGCCGTGCGGGCCGTTATGGGCCCTCGATACGGGCCGTCAGGACCAGCCCGACAACCCCGGCTGGTCCTGCGGGCCGTTATGGGCCCTCGATACGGGCCGTCAGAGCCAGCCCGACGACCCCGGCTGGCCGTGCGGGCCGTTATCCGGCCTTCTGACGGCCGCCCGCGTCAACCGACCTCACCGCGAGGACCGTTCCGGCCCGGCCGCCTCACAGGTCGAGTGCCTCGATCACCGGCTTGCGGACGTGTTCGTAGATCACCGAGCTGCGGAACCCGATGATCTCGCGGCGGCCGGTGAACTTGTCCATCAGGAAGCCGTGCAGCCCGTCGACGTCCGGGACCGCGACGTGCACCAGGAAGTCGTCGCCGCCGGCCACCACGAACACCGACAGCACCTCGGGCAGGGTCATCGCGTACGCCTTGAAGCTCTCGATCACCGTCCGGCTCAGCGGCCGGACCTGCACGTGCAGCAACGCCTGCACCCCGCGGTGGAGCGCGCCCAGCGCGACCTCGGCGTGAAACCCGGTGATCACCCCGCGCTCGCGCAGCGACCGGACCCGTTCCAGGCACGTCGACGGCGCGATCCCGACCGCACGGGCCAGGTCCCGGTTGGTCTGCCGTGCATCCGCCTGCAGCTGGGCCACGATCGCCGAATCAAGTTCGTCCACGACCGGTATTATCGCGCACCCGCCGAACGTCGTACGGAATCGGGCGATCACGACCGGTCGGATGGCTACCGTCGGCGCATCACAGCGTGCGAACGACAGGGGCCTTCCGATGAACCACGAACACGTCGTCACCCAGCGCGGCCGCCGCAGCCGGCTGCCGATCACCGTCGCGATCCACTCGACCGCGCGGGGCCGGGCCGCGGGCGGCTGCCGGATCGCCGCCTACCCGCACTGGCGCGACGGGGTCACCGACGCGCTGCGGCTCTCGCAGGCGATGTCCGGCAAGTGCGCCATCGCGGGGTTGCCGCTCGGCGGCGGGAAGACCGTGGTGTCACTTCCTCTTTCGTACGATATGAGCACCACCGCCCGCCGCGACCTGTTGCAGGACATCGGTGACCTGATCGCCTCCCTGCACGGCGCGTACGCGACCGGCCCGGACGTCGGCACCGGCCCGGACGACATGGCGGTGATCGGCGAACGCACCGACTACGTGTTCTGCCGCCCGGAGTCGGCCGGCGGCAGCGGCGACTCGTCACTGCACACCGCGACCGGGGTGCTCGCCGCCCTGCGCGCGGTCTGCGCCCACCGCTTCGGCGGCGACGACCTGTCCGCGCGCAGTGTCGCCGTCCTGGGCCTGGGCCGCGTCGGCGCGCACGTGCTGCGGATGCTCGCCGGCGCCCGCGTGATCGCCGCCGACGTCGACCCCGGCCGCCGCGACCTGGCCACCCGGTACGGCGCGACCTGGGTCAGCCCGCAGGACTGCCTCACCGCGGACGTCGACGTGCTGATCCCGGCGGCGCTCGGCGGGCTGCTGACCGCGGCCACGGTGCCCACGCTGCGCTGCGCCGCGATCGCCGGCCCGGCCAACAACCAGCTCGACGTGCCCGCCACCGCCGGGCTGCTGCACGAGCGCGGCATCCTGTGGGCGCCGGACATCGCGGTCAGCGCCGGCGGCCTGATCCACGCCACCGCCCGCGAACTGCTGCACGAGACCCCGGAGCAGGCCGCCCAGCGGGTCGCCGCGATCGGCGCCACCCTGACCGGCCTGCTGGACACCGCCGCCGGCACCGGCATCACCCCGGCCGCGGCCGCGGACCAGCTCGCCGCCGGCCGCCTCCTGGTGTCCTGACCCGCGGCTGCACGGACGGTCGCGATCGATGACGTGGCCGGAACCGGGAGCAGGGCCGTTGTCACGCGTTCAGGCCGTCATGGCCGTGAGAGCAGCTGTCAGTTCTGGGGGGTGTGTCCTGACGATGTTGTGCCCGGATGTGATCTCCACGAGGCGCCGCTGAGGTGTGGTCTGCACGATGGTGGTGACTTCGTCCCGCCGGTCCGCGTAAAAGCCGTGGCGGGCCAGCACGATGGTCATCGGGCAGGTGATCCGGTCGTAGACGTCGATGCTGGGGTAGACCGGCGCGTCCGGTGGTGCGGTGGTCGTGGCCGCGATCTCTTCTGTCGTGGGCCTTCGCCGTGATCCAGGGCGGCCACCGTGCCACCGTCGACCTCGAAAAGGATTTCCTCCCTCACGCACTCTCGCCTTTCTCGACCGCGACCAGGGAACCGCTCTCCATCGCCACCCACACCAGACCGTCCTCGACCCACAGCCCATGCGGCTCTCGCCCGGGCAACTGATGAAGGGTCACGTCCCCGTCGGCGGCGATCCGGGCCAGCTGTCCGGAGCCCCACAGCGTGACCCAGCATCCGCCGTCGGGGTCGGGCGCGACGGCGTGTGGCCGGCATCCGGCGTCAGCGAAGCTGATCTTCTCTACCGAGCCGGACGGATCGACACGACCGACACAGCCTCCAGCGATGTCCGCGTACCAGATCCCCGTCGCGGAGGCGGCGATGCCGACCGGTGCGGCAGGAGCCCGGCCACGGGGCAGTTCGACTATTTGCACCACACCGCCGTCCACATACGCGAGTGCGCTGGCGGCGTTGAGTGCAACCCACGGCCGACCTCCGGCGTCGACGGTGACCATGGCCGGCCGCGCGTCGGGAACCGGCAGGTCACGTATGGTCACGTCGCCCGATGCGGTGACCACCCTGCCGATCTGGTTGGTCCCCGGTGCGGTGAACCAGACTCCGCCGTCAGGCGCGGCGGCGATGCCGTAGGGCGCTGATCCGGCGGCCAGGTTGATCGTCGTGTGGTCGCCGGAGGCGTCGCGGCGGCTCAGCCGACCATCGGTGCTGGTGCACCAGAGCGCGCCGTCAGAGGCGACGGTCAGCAGCATCGGATGACCGTCGCGGCGCGGCAGGAACTCGTGCCGCAACGCGGAGGCTGTCTCGCCGCCGCCCGAGGCGTCGGCAGGACTGAACCGCGCGAGTCCCGGCGGAGTCACCATCGTCATCCACAGGTCCCCGGCGGCGTCCCCCGCCACGGCGTACGGTGCCCAACCCGGCGGCAGGACTACCTCACGGCACCGTGCTGTTCGAAGCGGTGACATCAGCTCCCCTCCCTAAAGACTACAGATGTAGCATTAGGCACATGATGTCGGATGCGCAAGTCCCTTCCGCGGTTCCCGGAGAAACCCGGCCCGGTGGCCGAACCGCCCGTACGCGCGAACGAGTACTCGACGCCGTCGCGTCACTGCTGCTCGAGGGCGGCTACGACGCTGTGACCATGGACGCCGTCGCGGCGCGCTCGGGAGTCCATCGCACCACCGTCTACCGCCGCTGGCGTGACACCGGCGGCCTTCTCGCGGACTCCCTCGATGCCGCCCGTGAACACCCGTGGGAACCGCCGGACACCGGCTCGTTACTGGACGACCTGGTCGCCATCAACCGCCAGATCGTCGCCGCCTTGACGGAGGAACCATCAATCACCCGGGCACTCGTCGCGGCGTCGTTCCGTTCACCGGCCGCAGCCCACGCGCTCCGGTCATTCTGGGAGAACCGCTACGCCCGCGCTGCCGTCGCCGTCGAACGAGCAGTCCGCCGGGGTGAGGCCGTTGAAGACATCGACGCACGAACTGTTCTGATCGCTTCCAGCGCGCCGATCTTCTACGAACTGGTGCTCATGCGATCCCCGGTGCCGGAAGACATCGCCGAACGCTACGCCCGAGTAGGCGGCGCAGTAGCCACCGGCCGGTCCTGACTCCATCACCAAACTTGCCGCAAGCCTTGTCGATCTGGCGAGCCGGTTCCTGGGCGTCGGTGGACACTCCGGCCAGCCCGACTAGATCCTCAGGGAGATCGGGTCCTCGTGCTACACGCTGGTTCTGCTGTCGGCCGGCGATGGCCGGCTACGGGCGCATCTTCAAGACCCGGCAGGTGTTCCACGGCCGCCGCGGCGAACTGCACCGCGCCTACCACGACGGCATGGAGGACCAGTACGGCGCGCTCGGGCTCGTGCTGAACTGCATCACCTTGTGGAACACCGTCTACCTCGACCTGGTTCTGGCCGGGCTGCGCGGGCAGGGTTATCCGGTGCTGGACGCCGACGTCGCCCGGCTCTCGCCGTATGTGCGTCACCACATCCGGGTCCACGGTCACTACACGTCCACCCTGCCCGACCTGCGCGGGCGCACCTGCCGGGCGCGGCGTGACCCGGACGCGGTGGACGAGCAGTAGCCGGTGGCTCGGCGAGCCGATAGCGCCTGCCCCGTCCGGTCTGCTCAGCTCCTGGCGTGCAAGCCGCCGACGTGTGCGCGTGCCGCGAGGCCGGCCAGATGATTGCCTACGAGACAGGCCTCAGACCCAGCGGATGACCTCGTCCGGGGCGGGTCGCCCGGCCGGCTGAAAATCCGTGCCCTTCGTGTACGCGACCGGTGTGAGCACGGCTTGCGCGACTGTTTCGTAGTCGAGTCCCAGGATGTCGGCCACGTCGCGTTCGCGGGCGAGGTGCATCGACGTCCACGCGGTGCCCAGTGCTCGGGCTCGGGCGGCGAGCATGAAGCTCCAGGTGGCCGGGATGACGTTGCTCATGCCGCCGACCGCCGACTCCCGGTTCGGTCCTTCGTTGCAGGCCAGGACCAGTACCGGTGCGTCGCCCAGGTGCTCGCCCAGGTAGTCGGCGGAGCCGGCCACCCGTTGCTGTACGGCGTCGCGGGCGTCGTCACCGGTGGGCTTACCGGCGTAATACGGTGAAGTCTTGTAGCCGGCGTACACCTCGCGGTAGACCTCGCCGACCGCGCGGCGTTTCGCCTCGTCGCGGATCACGACGAACCGCATGGTCACGATGTTCGATCCGGATGGGGCCTGCAGGGCCATCGCCACGCATTCGCGGATGGCGTCGTCGGGCACCGGCCGGGTGAAGTCGAGTCGTTTGCGGACCGCCCGCGTGGTGGAGAGCAGCTGGTCCGGGTTGAGATCGAGCAAGGTCATTGCGGTCGTCCTAAGGTCGAGGTTCATTGCGGTAGGCGGATCTCGGTCGTGGCGGCGAGGGATCGGTCCATGGCGGCGATGTACTTCGTCAGGGCGTGGCAGTGGTGCTCCAGCAGGGCGATGCGCTCGGTCATCCGGTCGCGTTCACGCACGAGCATCTCGCGTAGCTCAGGGTCGGGATCGGCGACGACGATCTCCTGGGGCTGGTTGAGGCACGGCAGCATGTCGCCGATGATGCGGGTGGGGATGCCGGAGTCGAGCAGGCCGCGGATCTTCTTCACGCGATCGACCAGGTATTCGTCGTACTCTCGGTAGCCGTTCTGCTGCCGCCGCGGCGTGATGAGCCCTTGCTCTTCGTAGTAGCGCAGCATGCGCGTCGGAACCTCGGTGCGTTTCGCCAGTTCACCGATCTTCATGACCACCTCCTCGGCAACATGATCACCTCCTCACCAACGTTACAGTCATGTCAAGGTTGACGGGCTGTGAGTGACCACTCGTCGCTCAGAGTTGACATTCACATGGTGTGAAGGTTGCACGATGGTCGCATGGTCCAGACCGGCAACCTCCCACGACGCCGCCCGCAGAGCGTGACACCGCAGACGATGCGATGTACCCGTACGGGCTTCGCGACGGGCGCTGCGGTCATGGCACGACGATCGGCGGCTGTCCGGGACGCAGTGCCACCCTCGGGCGGTTGCGGGTCTGTGCTCACCCGGTCCGGCCGCCGATCACGTGTTTGCCCTCCGTGCGCCGACGTGTCCGGCCCGGACCTGACTCCAGGCGCTGATGAGTCGCGCACGTCGCCCGATCGGTCTTCCTCTTCTCACCTCACGAGACAGCGAGAACGCACATGACCACCCCACCAAAACTTGACGTCGCCGCTGCGGCACCGAAGGTGCCCTCGGGCGACCCGCTTCCCCCGGGCGTGGCCCTGGTCATCGGGGTGCTGATGGTCTCGACGTTCATCGTCTTCCTCAACGAGATGCTCCTCGGTGTCGCTCTGCCCACGCTGATCGAGGACTTCGGCGTCAGCCCGAGCACCGGGCAGTGGGTCACGACCGGCTTCCTGCTGACCATGGCCGTGCTGATCCCGGCCAGCAGTTTCGTGATGCAGCGGTTCCACCTGCGGACGATCTTCCTGGTCGCGTTGTCGCTGTTCATCGTCGGGACGACGCTCGCCGCGATCGCGCCGACGTTCGGCGTCCTGGTGACCGGCCGGATCATCCAGGCGTCCGGCACCGCCGTCTTCCTGCCTCTGCTGATGACCACGACCATGCAGCTGGTCCCGGCCGCTCGCCGCGGCCAGATGATGGCGATCACGACGGCCGTCCCGTCCATCGCGCCGGCGCTCGGCCCGGCACTGTCCGGTCTCGTGCTGTCCGCACTGAGCTGGCGCTGGCTGTTCATCCTGATGCTGCCGATCGCCATCACCGCCCTGGCCCTGGGAGCGTGGAAGCTGCGCAACATCACCACCCCGGAGCCGGTGACCCTGGACCTGCTGTCGCTGCTGCTGTCCGCGGTCGGGTTCGGCGGCCTGGTCTACGGACTCTCCCTGCTCGGCGAGGCGTCCGCCGGGCACGCCCCGATCCCTCCCTACCTGCCGATCGCGGTGGGTCTGGCAGGCCTGCTGGCGTTCGCCCTGCGGCAGATCCCGCTGCAGCGCCGCAACAACGCGTTCCTGGACATGCGGATCTTCCTGCAGCGGTCATTCACCCTGCCGATCCTCGTGATGGTCTTCGTCGCCGGCAACGGGATCGGCCTGCTGGTCGTCCTGCCGCTGGTGCTGACCAACGTCACCGGCCTGAGCACCCTGCAGCTCGGCCTCTTCCTGATCCCCGGCGGCGCGGCGATCTCGATCATGGCGACGCTCAGTGGCCGGGTGTACGACCGCGTCGGACCGCGCCCGCTGGTGATCCCGGCTGCCATCGTCTGGCTGGCTGTCCTGTGGTTCCTCAGCCGCGTCGACGAGAGCACGAGCGTGATCACGCTGATCCTCGCCTGGCTGGTGTTCACCAGCGCCATGGCCACGATGTGGGCGCCGCTCACGACGGTGGCGATGGGCGCCCTGCGAACCGAACTGTTCCCGCACGGCTCCGCGGCTTTCGCCACCATCCAGCAGCTCGCCGGGGCCGCCTTCGGAGCGGTGTTCATCTCCGCGTACACCATCGGTTCCGGTGCCCGCGACGCCGGCGTGCTCAGCACGGACCAGGCCACGTCCGCCGGGCACGCCGCCTTCCTGACCGCCTGGGTCATCGGCCTGTTCGTACTGGTGGGTGCCCTCTTCATCCGTCGGACACCGAATCCGGCCGCCGACGGTCCAGTCCCGGGCGCACCGGTCGGCGGCGAGCCGGCCACCGACGCAGCGGTCGGCGAGACGGTGGCCCGGTGACCATGACGGACAAGAAGCTCATCCTCGGTATGGGGCTGATCGACGGATACGGTGGCCTGCACGGTGCCTGGCGTGCCCCGCACGTTGACCCTGGTACCTACGCCGACGTCGACGCCACCGTGCGTCATGCCAGAGCCGCCGAGCGCGGCAAGTTCGCCTTCCTGTTCACCCCCGACTTCCCCGCCGTACGCGCCGACGTCGAGCACTCGACGATCAGCAACCTCATGGACCCACTGATCCAGCTGGCCGCCGTGGCGCGCGAGACCACGAACATCGGCTTCGTCGCCACCGGGTCGACGACCTTCCAGGAGCCGTTCAACACGGCACGCCAGTTCAAGGCCCTCGACGTCATGAGCCACGGCCGCGCCGGCTGGAATGCCGTCACGACCAGCGATCCGGCCGTCGCCGCCAACTACGGCAGGCCTGTCGCCGACCGCGACGAGCGTTACCAGCGCGCCCACGAGGCCATCCAGATCGTCCAGGCACTCTGGGGCAGCTGGCAGCAAGACGCGTGGATCAAGGACCAGCAAGCGAACCGCTTCATCGACCCGTCGAAGCTGCGACCGGTCAACCTCCAAGGCGAATATCTCGCTTCGCGAGGACCCCTGGGTATCCCACCGTCGGAGCAGGGCCAGCCCGTCGTCTTCACCGCCGGCGGCCCCAGCCCGCATCTGCTGTCCATCGCGGGCCGCTACGCCAGCGGCTTCATCGCCGAGGTGTGGACCATCGAACAGGCATGCGCCCAGCGCGAGCTCGTGCGCAACGCGGCACGCGACGCCGGCCGCGACCCCGACGAGATCAAATACATCCCCGGCATCATGACCACCGTCGCACCGACAGTGCGCGAAGGCCTCGACCGCCGCCTGAAATATGCCGGCGAGGTCATCGAGGCCCGCCTGCCCCACCTCGGCGCGATACTCGGCATCCAGATCCACCCGGACCGGTACGACGAGCCCCTCACCCCGGAGCAACTCGTCTCCGCGCACGCCTCACCGAGGGACCCGCGATCGTCGAACGCTCTCGCGGTGGCCCGCCAGGGATGGTCCCCGCGCGACATCCTGGCCCACGGCGTGATCGACTTCCACCCCACCGTCGTAGGCCCAGGGGAGCTGCACGCCGACCACCTGCAGGAGTGGTTCGAGGCGGGAGCCGCCGACGGCTTCTGGGTGACACCCGACATCTACGAGGACGGCGTCGACGCCTTCGTCGACGAGGTCGTGCCGATCCTGCAGAAACGCGGCCTCTACCCCACCGAATACCCGGGCACGACCCTGCGCGCGAACCTCGGGGTGCCCCACCAGTACGGACCCGACCCGCGCCTCACAGGCGCCGAGTAGTGACCGGCCTCAGGTGACGCCGCGGATAGCTGACGACCGTTCGCGTGCTGCACCCGAGCCAGGACCACGAACGACACGCAGCACATCACTTAGGAGGAGTACTTCATGAAGATCGGCATCATGGGAGCTGGCAGCATCGGCAGCGTGCTGGCCCCGCGGCTGAGCGCCCACGGCCACCAGGTCACGATCGCGAACTCCCGCGGGCCGCAGACGATCCCCGCCGAGGTCCTCGCCACCGGCGCCCAAGCGGTGTCGGCGGGTGAGGTCGCCGCGGACGTGGACGTTCTTATCACCTCGGTCCCTCTCATCCGAGTGCCCGACCTCAAACCGCTGCTGAGCGGGCTGCCCGTTCACGCCGTCGTCATCGACACCTCGAATTACTACCCGGCCCGCGACGGGCACATTCCGGCCCTCGATCGCGGGCAGGTGGAGAGCCGCTGGGTCGGAGAGCACCTCGGCCGGCCCGTCGTCAAGGCGTGGAACGCCATCACGGCCCAGTCCTTCGTTGCCTACGCCAGCCCGAGCGGTACTTCCGGCCGGATCGCGATCCCCGTCGCCGCGGACGACGATGACGACCGGGCCCTGGGCATGCAGCTGGTCGACCAGACGGGTTTCGAGGGCTTCGACGCCGGCACCATCACCGACTCGTGGCGCCAGCAGCCAGGCAGTCCCGTCTACTGCACCGACCTCACCGCCGAGCAGATGCCCAGCGCACTCAGCAAAGCCATCGCCGAACGCTCCCCGAAACGCCGCGAACTGGCGATGCACGTCATCGCCGAACTGATGGGCGACCCCACCAGCGACCTCGGCAAGGACCTCCTGGTCCGAGTCAACCGCCTCATCTACAACTGACCCACGCTGCGGCCTACGCCCGGCCAGGCCACCTCAAGTCGCTCCGGCCGGGCGCACTGGCGTGACGGATTTTGGGGCTATCGACATGACTGGAAGCACAGACCTGAGCGCACCGGCCTCGGCAGCCGACGGCGCGCCCCCGGCACCGAGGGAATTGCGCCACGCGTTCGCGGGCTTCGCCACCGGCATCACGGTGGTCGCCGCGCTCGTCGACGGACGGCCGGTCGGCATGCTGGCGAACTCGTTCAGCTCGGTCTCTCTTGACCCGCCACTGGCGGCACTCAGTTTCGCGCGTACCTCGACGACCTGGCCACGTCTTCGCCGCGTGCCACAATGGGGCATCAGTGTGCTCGGCGAACACCACAAAGCCGACCTCGCACGACTCTCGCGACCCGCATCTGCACGATTCGACGGAGTCACGTGGAAAACCACGGACCACGGGGCCGTCTTCCTCGACCAGGTCACCACTGCCTTCCAGGTCAGCATCCAGACCGAGGTAGACGCCGGCGACCACGTGCTGACACTCCTGCGAATCCATGCCTTGCACCGCTCTCCCACCGCCGCCCCCCTCATCTTCTACAGCAACCAGTTGCACGGCCTCGGGACCGCACGGCTTTAATCCCATCGACGAGGCGAGTAAAGCCCGGCTGTCGATTTCTGAGGTGCTGTGCACGGCTGTCCGAGGTCCTCTGCACGGGGTAAAGATCAGAGCGTGCGAACGTTGAGGAGCCACAGAAGCGTCGTACCGGCAGGGCATGATCGCGGCGTGATGGAGATTTGTGAGCCCGGCGGAGAGCAGGACGTCCGGTGGGTGATGGCGGCACTGCGTGGGGCCGGCGCGCCGGAGTTGGACGCCGTTCCCTGGGGGGCGGTTCACTGACGAGTGCTGGGCACCCGACGCGGTTCCCGGCCTGCTGCGGGCGCTGTCTAATCCCGACCACGCTTCCAACAGCTCAGCGAGCTGTGGACCATGGTGCGCACCGAACAGGACCGCGAGACGATCGACGGGTACGGTCGCACCGTCGCGTGGACCTGCCAGGCGGCGCGGGAAGCGGTCACGGTCGACGCCCCGCTGCTGATCGGCCTGCTCGACGATCCGACTCCACCGGTCCGGGCGAACGCGGCATACGCCCTGGCGGGCGCGCTGATGCCACCGCCCGAGGTGACGGCCGCGCTGCGGGAGCGCCTCGTGGTCGAAACGTCCCCAGCCGTACGGATCAGTCTGGTGCTGGCTCTCGCGCAGTTGGCGGTGGAACACGCGAACTCGGACGTGGTGGCGTGGACGGCTGCGCTGTGGGCCGACCCGGGCAACCCGCCTGACGTGCGGTTCGCCGCCGCGTTGAGCTGGTTGTGCGCGACGACCGCGCCGGTGCCGGATCGGATGCTGGACTTGTTCACCGAGGTAGTCGACGCTCGCCTGGCTGAAGCGAGGGACGATGTGCCGTGGCCCAACCACCACCTTCGCCGTAGCGGGCTGGCCGCGTGGCTCGTCGCCGTTGAGGGCGAGTCGCAGGCACGGCCGGAACACGAGTTGTGGCTGAAGAGGCAGGGCGCCTTCGGCCAGGCGTGCACCCGGCTCTTCGACCTGTAGTCCACGAGCCATTCACCGTCAAACCGGCACGATTGACCCACCAGGTGCGATCAAACGGGTGGCGGGGTCACACGGCGCTCAGCCCCGTCACCCGTTGGCGCCCGGCACGATGACACCCACGGGCGCCCCGGGCCGGCATCCCGGCGCCCCGCACCCAGATGTCAGCGCTGGGAACGGCCCGGCTAGCTGATGCCACGCTGTGGTGGCATCGCGCCCTTCAACTACGGGGCGTTGTCGGCGGAGGCTTCCTCAGCTGCGAACACGCAACACTTGAATAGGCGCTCTCGCCAGTATCAACGGCCGTGGCCGGGCGGTGGAGGCCGCAGCCCTCCACCGCCCGGCGGTTGTCGCTGGTCAGCGTGCCGGGATCGTGAGCGTCACCGGCGCGCTCAGATCGGAGAGGTAGTTGCCGGTGCCGATGGCCTGAACGGTGAAGGTGTAGGTGTGTCCCGCCGCGACCCCCTCGGAGGCGACGAGCTGGCGCACGGTCACGCTGGTCTTCGACGTGGCCCACGCCCAGGTGCCGTTGGCGAAGAGCTGGTAGGAGACGTGGCCGTCGAAGACCGAGGCGTCCCAGGCGATGTCGGTGAGGACGCCGCCGGTGAGCACGCCACGCAGGTTGGCCGGCGCCGTGGGCGGCGGCCCGGTACGCGCCAGCGTCATGAACTGGGTCGACGCGGACGCCGAGGCGTTGCCGGCGAAGTCGAGCGCGCGCACCGCCACGGTGTACGTACGGCCGGCCGTCAGGCCACCGAACTGCACCGTCGGATCCGACACGATCTGCGTGTACGGCCCGGTCGTCTGGTTGATCGTGACCTCGTAGTAGAGCGAGCCCGAGTTGTCGGTCGAGGCGTTCCAGGTCACTGTCGCGGAGGTGAACGACACGTTGGACGCGGTGAGTCCGGTCGGCACGGTCGGCGGCGTCGTGTCGGCCGCCGCCCGCGCCGGACCGGCGCCGAGCAGGGTCACCGACGCCGCGACCGCCACCACGGCCGTGGCCAGCGCGCGCCAGACGCGCGGCAGGTGTGTCGAGAGACGATTCATATCGGTTGGATCTCCCATCTGGCTTCGTTTCCGAATGACCACACGCACCGTCGCATCCGGCTCTGGAACACGGCTGACGCGGCGCTGAAAGCGTCCGGCGTCTGACCACTGCCGGACGCGCGCGGCCGGCAGCATCAGGCCGTCCACATCACCGGGAACCGCCGCTCGCTCCCGGCGGTGGCACCGGAAAATCGGTCGTGGTACGCCGGGATGGCTGCCAGGCTGCCGTCATGTTGCTGAACCTGGCCGGGCCGAGCGGTGCGGCCGAGAGCACCGTGCTGCGGGCCGGTGCGCCGCCCGACCGTCCGGTCGTCCCGGCCGGCGCGGACACCGAGCGGTCCGCGGCCGGGGAGCGGTCGTGACCGCCACCGTCCGGGTGACCGGTGGCGCGGTGTCCGGTGCCGAGGAGCCGGGTCTGACGGTGTTCCGCGGGATCTCGTACGCGGCGCCGCCGGTCGGCGCGCACCGGTTCGCCGCGCCGCGGCCGGTGGACCCCTGGGACGGGGTGCGCCCGGCGACCACGTTCGGCCCGAGCGCCCCGCAGAGCGACGCGCTCGGCGGTGGCGCCGCGGTGCCCGGCGACGACTGGCTGACCGCCAACGTCTGGACCCCGGCGCTCGACCCGGCCGCGAGGCTGCCGGTGCTGGTCTGGATCCACGGCGGCGCCTACGTCGTCGGGATGTCGAGCCGGCCCGAGTTCGACGGCGCCCACCTGGCCCGCGCTGGCCGGATCGTCGTGGTCACCGTCAACTACCGCCTCGGCGTCGAGGGTTTCGCCCACCTGACCGGCGCAACCACCCACCCGGCGCCGGTCAACCGGGGGCTGCTGGACCTGGTCGCCGCGCTGCGCTGGGTGCGTGACAACGTCGCCGCGTTCGGCGGTGACCCGGGCCGGGTGACGATCGCCGGGGAGTCCGCCGGCGCCGGCTGTGTCGCCGCGCTGCTGGCCATGCCGGCCGCGGCCGGGTTGTTCCGCGCTGCGATCGCGCAGAGTGTCCCGGGCCCGTTCTTCACCCCGGCGCTGGCCGCCGACATCACCGCGGCGGTCGCGGCGCGGGTGGGCTGCGTGCCCACCGTCGCGGACCTGTCCGATGTCGATCCGGCCCGGCTGGCCGCCGCCGGGGACGCGGTCACCGCCGCACCCGCCGACCGCTGGGGGCCGGCCGCCGCCCGGCAGATCCTGTTCGCCCCGGTCGTCGACGGCGACACCCTGCCCGCCACCCCGTGGCAGGCCCTGGCCGGCGGCGCCGGGCGGGACGTCGCGCTGCTCGCCGGGCACACCCGCGACGAGCAGCGGCTGTTCACCGCGATGGCCGGGCTGCTCGGCCAGATCACCGCGGAGCAGGCCACCGCCGCCCTCGACCGGTTCGCGCCCGCCCCGGACGGTGCCGGCCGCTATCGCGCGGCGTTTCCCGAGGCGGGCCCGGACCGCCTCTACGAGCTGGTCCACTCCGACTGGTTGTTCCGGATGCCATCGGTACGCCTGGCCGACGCGCAGGTCACCGGCGGCGGCCGCACCCATCTGTACGAGCTGACCTGGCCGGCCCCGGGCCTGGGCGGGGTGCTGGGCGCCTGCCACGGCCTGGACGTCCCGCTGGTCTTCGGCAACCTCACCGGCACCCAGCCGGCGCTGCTGCTCGCCGGCGAGACTGGCGAAGCCCGCGAGACCGGCGAAGCCCGTGAAGCCCGCGAGGCCGGCGGGCCCGGCCCGGACGCGGTCGCCCTGTCGGCGCGGATGACGGCCGCGTGGATCGCGTTCGTCCGCGACGGCGACCCGGGCTGGCCCGCCTACACCGCGGCCGGCCAGCTCACCCAGGTCTTCGACACCCCCGGCACGGTCACCACCTACCCGGAGCAGGCCGCCCGGCAGATCTGGCAGTCCCACCCGTTCGCACCGCTGACTCTCACCTGAGCACCCGAGCTGCCCGGCCCGCTCACGAGCCCGCCGGCGTCGGCGGGGAACGGGTTGGTGACGTCCGCCAGGATCTTGTCGGCCAGCGCGTCGCCGAACTGGGTGACGCCCTCCCGGCGGCGCCGGGACCCGGGCTCAGTGCTGCCCGGCGCTGACGAAGAAGTCGACCAGGCCCTGTGGGGCCCGGTCGCCGAGGATGGTGTCGAGCAGTTCGTGGGCGTCCTCGTACTCGGCGGCGCTGCGCGGGAACATCACCGCTTCGTAGGCGCTCAGCGCCGCTTCCGGGTCGCCGGGGTGCGCGGCCAGGGCCTGGCCGAGTTCCGCGCCGTCGAGCATGGCCAGGTTGGCGCCCTCGCCGGCCGGCGGCATCAGGTGCGCGGCGTCGCCGATCAGGGTCACCCCGGGCGTACGGTCCCAGCGGTGCCCGTCCGGCAATGAGTGGATCATGCGGGGCGCCAGCGGGGTGTCGCTGCCGGTGATCAGCGCGAGCAGGTCCGGGGCCCAGCCGGCGAACTCGGCGGCGACCCGGCCGGCCGCGGCGGCGGTGTCGGTGAAGTCGATCGCGGCGACCCAGTCGGCGGGCCGGTTCAGCTGGGTGTAGGTGTGGATGATCCCGCCGGCCTCGCGGTGCGCGGTGATGCCCTGCCCGGGGGCGAGCGCGGCCATCGTCCCGGCGCCGACGAGCGCGGCCACCGCGGGGTGCCGGGTGTCGACGTCGTGCAGGTACGTCTCGACGAACACCGTGCCGACGTACCACGGGGTGGCCGCGGACAGCAGCGGGCGGACCTTGGACCAGGCGCCGTCCGCGCCGACCAGCAGCTCACTGGTGACCGTGGCGCCGTCGGCGAAGCTCAGCGCGTGCCGGCCGGCGCCGAGCGCGGTCACCGCGGTCAGTTTGCGGCCCCACTGCACGGTGCCGGCCGGCAGCGCCTCGATCAGGATCCGGCGCAGGTCACCGCGCAGCGCCTCGGGGCGCGCGCCGGTGCCGTCGTCGGGTTCGTCGAGCAGCACCGTGGCGTGCTTGTCGAGCACCCGCGACGCGGCGGCGCCCTCATGGATGATCGCCCGGAACGCCGCGGTGAGCCCGGCGGCCTCCAGGGCGACCTGGCCGTTGTGGGCGTGCATGTCGAGCTGCCCGCCCTGGGCGCGCGAGTCCGCGGACGGTTCGGCCTCGTAGACCGTCGCCGGGATGCCGTGCACGTGCAGGACCCGGGCCAGGGTGAGGCCGCCGAGTCCCGCGCCGACGATCGTGACCGGTGTCGTCATCTTGGTGTCCTTCGGGAAGTCGTCTGGAATGCCGTTCCATAACCATCCTGGAACTGTGTTCCAGGAGGTGTCAACGTGGTGCGCGCCACGGGAGAGGGCCTCGACGATGGTCGCATCACCGGCACGCGCGCTCACGCCGTACCGGAAAAGCAGTGACCGCAGGCGACAGCGGCCCGGACGCAGACGGCGGGGGTTATTCCGGCTGGCGCTGGCGCAGGTAGGCCAGCACGGCCTCGCGGGTGGTGCGGACCCCGAACAGGGTGCGGGCCTCGGCGATGCGCCGGTTCGCGGTGCGCAGCGACAGGAACTCGGCGGCGGCCGCGGCGGCGATGGTGTCCCCGGCGGCGAGCCGGTCGAGCAGGGCGCGCTGCTCCGGGATGAGGCTGGCGACCGGGTCCCCGCCGGTCTCCGGGGCGTCCGCGCCGCGCCGCACCGGACCGATCCGCCCCAGGTCGTCGACCAGGGCCCGCCCGGCCGGCGACTCGGCGTCACAGACCGCGACGATGCCGGTGCCGCGGGCCGCCGCCAGCACCGCCAGGCGCACCGTCTCGGTGTCGTCGTCGCCGATCCGGCCGTGCAGCACGATGTGCGCCGCGGCGACGTCCCAGGCCTGGTCGGGCAGGGCGAAACCGACCCGGGCGGTCCAGCCCTCCCGGGCCAGGCGGCGCAGCACCGCGTCGGCGTCGGCCGCGGTGGCAACTACGTGGCGTGGTGCGTCGGGCTGTGTGTTCACCGGCCATCCTCGCTGTTGTCGCTGGGATCGAGTCGGCTCGGGGGCGCGGCGAAGGCCAGCGCGGCGGCTTCGGTCCGGGTCCGGGCGCCGAGCTTGCGCATGCTGGCCCGGATGTGGGTGTCGACGGTCTCGGTGGAGATGCCCAGCTGCCCGGCGATGCGCCGGGTCGGTTCACCGGCCGCGACCAGCGCCAGGACGTCCTGTTCGCGCTGGGTGAGCCCGCCGTGCGAGCGGCGGCTGCGGGTGTCGCGGTGCACCCGGTGCTGGCGCAGGCCGCGGCGGGCCCGCCCGGCGAGCACGGTCAGCCCGGCCCGGTCGGCGAGGTCCTCGGCACGCAGCAGCGCGGCCACCGCCCGGTCCCGATCGGTATCGGTCAGCCCGGCGGCGAGCAGGCAGCGGATCTGTTCGCGCAGCACGATCGGCTGCCAGCTGTCCGCGGCGGCCGGGAAACCCTGGCCGACGGCCCAGGCGGTCAAGGTCCGCCGCGCCGGTCCGGGCAGTCCGGTGGGGATCGGAGCATTCTCGCGTACGCCGAGGTCGTGCGCCGCCCACCGCGCCGTGATCGCCTGCAGCCCGGACAGCAGCCCGGCGCTCTCCTGGTCGGCGCCGGTGGCATCGGCCCGGTCGGGTTGCCCGTCGAGCCAGGCGGCCTCGCGCACCACCCAGGCCACCGCCGGGTGCGCCGGCGCCCCGGCCAGCCGGGCCCGGGCGGCGGCCAGCAGCCCGGTGTCCGCCTCGATCAGCGCGGTCGCCGCGGTGGCGTAGCCGCGCGCGTCGTCGGGCAGCGCCAGGTCGGTGAGGTTCGCCGCGCGCCGCAGCACCCCCTCGACGCCGTCCCAGCCGGCCGGCGGGACCGCCGCGGCGTCCGGGCCGGTCTCGGGCAGGGCCGGGCCGTGCAGGGCCAGGGCCCAGTCGGCGGCGGCGATGAACCGGGTCTGCCAGCCGTAGGCGAACACCGTCGCGGCGGCGTCGGCGGCCCGCAGCGCCGCGGCGGCCGAGTCGACCAGGCGGCCGTCGGCGGCCAGGTGCTCGACCAGCAGCCACGCGCTCCACCGGGTGATCAGCGGGTCGCCGCCCGGGTCGGCGGCCTCTTCCAGGGCGGTGTCCCAGCCGGGGGTGCGGTGCGCGGCGCGGACCGCGGCCAGCGCGGCGGCGACCCCGGGCAGTGGCGCCGGGTGCCGGGCCGCGACCTTCTCGGCCAGGTCGAGGGCCGACATCGGCGTGGTGTCCAGGGCGGCGAGCAGCAGCACCCGGTCGCGGGCGGCGACCACGGCGACCGCGGCGGTGTCCGGCACGCCACGGACCGCGGCGCGGGCCTGCTCCGGCTGGCCGGCCTGCAGCAGCGCCTCGCCGTGCAGCACGGCGACCTCCAGCGCGAGGGGGGCGGCCGCGCCGGTCGGGCGGGCCCCGGCGGCGGCGAGCACCGCGGCGGCGTCGCCGGCGCGCCCGGCGATCAGGGCGGCGTCCGCGGCGGCGAGCCGGACCCGCAGGTCGACCGGGGTGTCCAGGCCGCAGGCGAACAGCAGCAGCGCGGCGCGTTCACCGCCGGCGGCCTGGTCGGCGGCGAGCAGCGCCTGCCGGTACGCCCCGGCGTTGTCGCCGGCGGCGGCCAGGTGCCGGGCGGCTTCGGCCGGCGGGGTCAGCTGCGCCAGGCGCTGGTGCATCTCGGCGCGGGCGCCCGCGTCCAGCAGGCCGGCCGCGGTCTCGGCGACGTACGCCGACACCGGGAACAGCGCGCCGCCGGGTTCGGTGTCGACCAGCCCGGCCGCCTGCAGGTCGCTGGCGCCGGGGCCGAGCAGCCCGGCCGGTGCGGGCCGGCCGAGCAGCCCGAGCGCGGCCAGCGCGGTGCGTGCCGGGCGGGGCAGGTCGGCCAGGGCGGTGGCGATCGCGTACGCGATCTGGTCGATGTCCTGGGCGGCCGGGCCGCGACCGGCGGCCGCCTGCCGGGCCAGCGCGATGATCGCCAGGGGGTTGCCGCCGGCCCGGGCGGTGACCGCGTCCAGGGTGGCCTCGTCCAGGCGGGCCGCGGTGCGCCGGGCCAGCGCGGCGGCCTCCTCGCCGCTCAGCGGCGCGACCGGCACCCACGCGGTGGCGGCGGCGCGCAGCGCGTCGTGCAGGTCGTCGGGCAGCCGGTGCGGGGTGCGCAGCGCGACCAGGACCCGGCAGGTGCGGGCCAGGTGCGGCAGCGCGGCGACGGTGGCCGGGTCGCAGTGCTGCAGGTCGTCGAGGACCAGCAGGCCGCCGCGAACCCGGGAGCGGACCGCCTCGGCGAGCAGGTGCACGTCGTCACCGGGCAGCCGGGCCCGCACCGCCCGGCTCAGCGCGAGCGCCGGCACGGTGGCGAGCATGGCCAGGCCACCACCGGCGTGCACCGGCCCGCCGGCCGCCGCGGCGATGCGGTGCAGCAGGGTGCTGCGCCCGCATCCGGGCGGTCCGGTCAGCACGACGAGGGCCGGGCCGTGACGCAGAGTGGAGGATGCGGCCAGGTAAGGCTCGTCCGCCACTAGTGTCCTCCTCGTTGCCTGGCACGAACTCGGGATCCCGCACGTGGCATCCGCGTCCGTAGGCTGTGCTGCGGGCAGGTGATCGCATCCTGCTCCCCAGCGAGAAAGGCCCCGTACGTGACGTCGACTGCCGCGTTCTGCACATTGTCGCTGACGGTGTGCTCAGCTGACGAGTCGTGGTGACCGGACCCCTCAGCGCCAGGCTGGCTACGCTGTGTCATGAGATCGTCACGGATTTCGGCTCCCAGGCTGGTGGCCAGCTACGACAGATCGAAAACCGTCTCCACGAGCCGTTACGCGTCGCGATCGCCGGGCGTCTGAAAGCCGGAAAGTCGACACTAGTAAACGCTCTGATCGGCAGGCGCGTCGCCCCGACCGCCGCCGGCGAGTGCACTAGGGTGGTGACCCGGTTCCGGTACGGGCCCGCCGACCGCATCGACGTGGTCACCCGTGACGGCGCCCGGCGCAGCCTGCCCCTCGACGACGACGGCATGATCCCGGCCCGGCTCGGCACCCCGGCCACCCGGATCGCCTACCTCGACGTCACCCTCACCGACGACCGGCTGCGCACCCTCACCGTCGTCGACACCCCCGGGCTGTCCTCCACCGACGTCGCGTCCAGCGAACGCGCCCAGCAGGTCGTCGGCGACGCCCCGTTCGACGACCGCATCGACGCCGGCTCGGCCGCCGAGGTCGCCGCCGCCGAAGCCGTCATCTACGTGTTCACCCAGGCCGTGCGCGCCGACGACCTGCACGCCCTGAACGCCTTCCACGACGCGTCGGCCCGCCTCGCGGCCAGCCCGATCAACGCGATCGGCGTCCTCGGCAAGATCGACACCCTGGCCGGCGGCGCCGACGACCCGTGGCCGATCGCCGGGCCCCTCGCCGCGTCCCAGGCGCACCTGCTGCGCCGCACCGTCGGCGACGTCGTCCCGATCGCCGGGCTGCTCGCCGAGACCGCCGGCGCCGGCCGGCTCACCGACACCGACCGCGACGCCCTGGCCCGGCTCGCCGCGCTGCCCGGCACCGAACTGAACCTGCTGCTGATCTCCGTCGACCTGTTCCGCAGCCAGCCCGCCCCGGTCGACGCCGAGCACCGCGAACGCCTGCTGACCCGCCTCGACCTGTACGGCATCGGCTTCGCCTGCGCCCAGCTGAGCGCCGAACCCCGCCTCGGCACCGGCGAACTCGTCCGGCGCCTGCTCGCCGCGTCCGGCATGCCCCGGCTGCGGCACCGCCTGGACCAGTCGTTCGGCTGGCGCTCCGACGCCATCAAAGCCGGCTGGGCACTGACCCGCCTCGAACGCATCGCCGGGCACACCGGCGACCCCGCGCTGCGCGCCCGGGTCCGCGACGGCATGGAACAGGTCCTGCAGGACCCGGCCTACCACCGGCTGCGACTGCTCGACGCCGCCCAGCGCGCCGCCACCGGCGCCGTCCGGCTGCCCGCCGACCGCGAGACCGAACTGGTCCGGCTGGCCACCTCCACCGACCCGCGCTGGATCCTCGACCTGCCACAGGCCGCCGACACCGACCTGGCCACCGCCGCGATCACCGCCGCCGGGCGCTGGCGCGCGTACGCCGTCGACGGCGCCGGACCCGCCCAGGCCCGCCTCGCCCACGTCGCGCACCGCGGCTTCCAACTCTTGGCCCAGGAGCTCCGATCAGCACCCGACCAGCACGAGCAGGGGGCACGGCCGTGCGCGACCTGACCGCCACCATGGACGCCGCCGTCCGCGACACCCTCGCCTACCTGCGCACCGCCGACATGGACGCCGCCGCCGACCTGGCCGAGCTGCGCCGCATCCAGCTGACCCGCCCCGGCATCGTCGTCGTCGGCGAAACCAAACGCGGCAAGAGCTCGCTGGTCAACGCACTGCTCGGGGTGCCCGGGCTGTCACCGGTCGACGCCGCCGTCACCACCGCCGCGTTCCTCGACTTCGTGCCAGGCCCGGCCTTCGCCGCCCGCGCCTGGCTGCCCGAGGGCGGCGAACCGGTCCCGGTCGACGACCTCGCCGACTGGGCCGCCGGCCGGCGCCGCGCCCGCCGCATCGAGGTCACCCACCCCGCGCCGCTGCTGCAGTACCTGAGCCTGCTCGACACCCCCGGCGCCGGCGGCCTCGACCCGGTGCACGCCACCGTCGCCCTCGACGCGGTGCGCCGTGGCACCGCCCTGCTGTTCGTCGCCGACGCGTCCGCCCCGCTGTCCCAGCCCGAACTGGACTTCCTGGCCCAGGCCGCCGCCCGCGTCGACGCCGTCGTCTTCGCCCTCACCAAGATCGACGCGTATCCGCAGTGGCGCCGCATCGCCGACGACAACCGCGCCCTGCTGCAGGCCCACGCCCCCCGCTTCGCCGCCGCACCCTGGTTCCCGGTCTCCGCCCGGCTCGCCGAACTCGCCCTGGCCGCCACCGGCGCCCAGCAGAGCACCCTGGCCGACGCCTCGCAGATCCCCGGCCTGCAACACGCCCTGATCGAACTCGCCGGCCGCGGCCACCAGCTGCAACTGGCCAACGTGCTGCGCGCCGCCCGCGGCGAACTCGCCCGCCTGGACACCCTCGCCGACGCCAAGGTGCAGGCCGCCACCGCCGACCCGGCCCGCCAGGCCCAGCTGCGCACCGACCGCGCCGAGCTCGGCGCCCGCAAACGCACCGAGGCCCGCCAGTGGACCCTGCTGCTCAACGCCGAGGTCCAGCGCGCCCGGGTGGCCACCGTCGGCGCCCTGCGCAGCCGGATCGCCGAGATCCAGCAGGACCTCAGCGTCCGGATCGAGAAACTGCGCGGCGAGCAACTGGCCAAACTGCCCGACGACCTCGACCTGCACCTGCAGGCCCTCGCCGCCGAACTCTCCGAACGCCTCGAGATCACTTTCGGTCAGGTCGCCGAGACCGTGCTGACCAGCGCGGTCGACGCCGACGACCGCGACGCCGTCCTCGGCAAGATCAACGCGACGTTGCGGCACGTGCTCGCCGCCACCCCGCCCCGCGACGGCTCCGGCGACAACATGCTCATCGCCCTGTCCGCCGGCGGCATCGCGTTCATGGCCGGCCGCGGCGCCGCCCTCGGCATGTCCGTGCTCGGCGTCGCCGGCGGCCTGCTCGTCCCGGTCGCCGGCCTCGGCCTCGGCCTGGCCGCCGGCGGCTACGTGCTCTACCGCCGCCGCGTGCACAGCGACCGCCAGCACGCCCGCACCTGGCTGCGCGACGTGCTCGCCGAAGCTCGCGCCGCGCTCGCCGACGAGATCACCGTCCGGTTCACCGACCTGCAGTACGCGCTCTCCGTCGCCCTCGACGACGCCGCCCAGCGCCGGCTGCGCGACCTGGACGCCCAGATCGCCGAGATCGACGCGGCCGCCGCCGAGGACGCATCCGGCCGCGCCAAACGGCGCGCCGCAGCCCAGCACGAGCTCGACACCGTCCGCGTACGACTCCGGCAGGCCGACGAGGCCCTGCTACGGGCACGCGCCCTGACACCGGCACCGATCGACGACGAAAGGCAGTCATCATGACCGACCACTGGGGCGGGTTCGACCACCACGACGATGACGGGCTGCCCGACTTCGGCGAGACCCACGACCTGCCCGACACCCACGAACTGCCCGACGTGCCGGTACCCGACCACGACCCGGACCTGCACGAGCTGCCCGAACTCGACCACCACGACCTCACCCACCACGACCCGCTCGACGACGACGGCCACGACCAGCCCGACCACGCGCACGACACCGTCGCGGCCACCGACGACTTCCCGCCCGCCCTCGACGTCGGCGACCTGCCCGAACCGGTCGACGGCTTCCCCTGGGTCGACGCCACCACCCTGGGCAGCGCCGACACCTACACCCCGCCGCTGGAAACCGTCGACCCCCTCGCCCTGGCCGCCCACGCCGGCGTGGAGATCCCCGACGGCGCCGACCCCTGGGCCACCCTGGCCGCCTCCGACGACCCCGCGATCAGCGCCCTGGCCCGCTGGTGGACACCCGGTGAACAGTGATCAGGGTCTCGTGCGCTGAGCGCGCGGATGGCATCATGTGCGCGCACCGACCCACACCCAGGAGCGCACACGATGGCCGTCACCGGCACGCCGACACCCGTACCCGCCGGTAAACGCGAGCGGCACGGCTGGTACCTCTACGACTGGGCCAACTCGGCGTTCCAGACCACCGTCATCACCGTGTTCCTCGGCCCGTTCCTGACCACGGTCACCGAACAGGCCGCCGGCTGCGCGATCGACGCCGACGACTGCAACGCCGTGGTGCACCCGCTCGGGCTCACCGTGGCCGCGGGCAGCTTCTACCCGTACGTCGTGTCGCTGTCGGTACTCCTGACGGTGTTCGTCCTGCCGGTGATGGGCGCGATCTGCGACCGGGCACCGCGCAAGAAGCCGCTGCTGGCCGGCGCCGCGTTCGTCGGTGCCGCCGCCACCATCGCCATGGGGTTCGTCACCGGCCAGCGCTACCTGCTCGGCGGCATCCTGTTCCTGATCGCGAACATCGCGTTCGGCGCCGCCGTCGTGGTCTACAACTCGTTTCTGCCGCACCTGGCCGAACCCGACCAGCGCGACCGGGTCTCCAGCAAGGGCTGGGCCATCGGCTACCTCGGCGGCGGCCTGCTGCTGCTGCTCAACCTCGTCGCCGTCACCGCGCTCAGCGAAGAGGGCAACCCGCAACGCACCCTCGACCTGGCCCGCTGGTCGATCGTCTCGGCCGGCATCTGGTGGGCCGCGTTCACCATCCTGCCGCTGCTCTGGCTGCGCGAACGCCCCGGCGCCGACGCCACCACCAGCCCCGGCGCCAACGTGCTCACCGACGGCTTCAAACAACTCGGGCACACCATCCGGCACATGCGCGCCTACCCGCTCACCCTGGCCTTCCTCGGCGCGTACCTGATCTACAACGACGGCATCCAGACCGTGATCACCCTGGCCAGCCAGTTCGGCACCGAGGAACTCAAACTCGAGCAGTCCACCCTGATCATCACGATCCTGATCGTGCAGTTCCTCGCGTTCGGCGGCGCCCTGCTGCTCGGCGCGCTCGCCACCCGCATCGGCGCCCGCAACACCATCCTGATCAGCCTCGCCCTGTGGCTCGGCGTGGTCATCGCCGCGTTCTGGCTCCCGGCCGGCGCCCCGATCCCCTTCATGATCCTCGGCGCCGGGATCGGCCTGGTCCTCGGCGGCAGCCAGGCCCTGAGCCGCAGCCTGTTCTCCCAGCTCATCCCGGACGGCCGCGAAGGCGAGTACTACGGCTTCTACGAGATCAGCGACAAGGGCACCAGCTGGCTCGGCCCGCTGCTGTTCGGCCTGGTCTTCCAGCTCACCGACAGCTACCGCCTCGGCATCGTCTCGCTCGTGGTGTTCTTCCTCGTCGGCGGCGTCCTGCTGGCCCTGGTCCCGATCCGGCGCGCCATCGTCGCGGCCGGCAACACCCCGCCGACACTGGTCTGATGAACCTCACCATCGACCCGGACGCAGCCGACCCGCCCTACGAGCAGGTCCGCACCCAGATCGCGGCACTCGCCGCCGACGGCACCCTGGCCGCCGGCACCAAACTGCCGCCGGTACGCCAGCTCGCCACCGACCTGGGGCTGGCCGCCAACACCGTCGCGCGCGCCTACAAGGAACTCGAACAGGCCGGCCTCGTCGAGACCCGGGGCCGGCTCGGCACGGTGGTCACCGCCCGCGCCACCGGGACGTCGCGGCGGGCCCAGGCCGCCGCCATGACGTACGCCGAAAGCACCCGCGCCCTGGGCATCCCGCCGGACACCGCACTCGCCCTGGTCAAAGCGGCCCTGGGGATCTGAACCGCCACCGGTAAACGGACGCGGGGCACATACGGCGGAAAACAGCCGATAGGGTCCCCCTCATGACGATCTATCGCCCCGCCGGACCGGACGACGCGGCAGCGATCGCCGCCCTGCACGCCGACAGCTGGCAACGCCACTTCCGCGGCTGCTTCACCGACACGTTCCTCGACGGCGACCCGCTCGCCGACCGCCTCCCGGTCTGGACCCGCCGGCTCAGCGTCCCCGGCCCGCGCCGCACCATCGTCGCCGACGACCACGGCCACCTCGCCGGATTCGTCCACTTCGTCGCCGGCTCCGACCCGCAGTGGGGCGCCGAGATCGACGAGATCCACATCGCGCACGACCGGCAGCGCCACGGCCTCGGCCGGGAACTGCTGACCCGCGCCGCCACCGCGATCGGCGCGGGCAGCCCGCTGTACCTGTGGGTGTTCGCCGTCAACCAGCCCGCGCAAAGCTTCTACCGGGCGATGGGCGCCACGGTCGTGGAGACCACCCGCTTCGACGGCGCCCCGGCCGGCGTGCTGCAGGGCACCCCGCAGGTGCTGCGCATGGCCTGGCCGGACACCGCCGCCCTGATCCCCGGCCGGCCGGAAATGTCGTAGGGCGCCGCTAGGGTTCCCGGCATGACCGAACGCCCCAGCCAGACCTGGCAGAACGCGAAGACCGCGGCCGTGGCCGCCGGTGTGCGCCCCGGCGAGTCCTACGCCGTCGACATCGACCCGGCCTTCATCGCCGCCGTCGACCAGGCCCTGGCCGGCTACGAGGCCGAGGTCCGCGCCCTCACCCCGGCCGCCACCGACGAGCAGATCTGGGCCACCGTCGAGCACGTCGTCACCGCCCTCAACCAGGCCGACGAGGGCATCGACACCATCGAGCGCGAAGAACTCGCCGAGTACCTCGACCACGTCCTCGACAAGGCCGGCATCGACGTCACCGCGCTGACCACCCGCCGCGGCATCGACCGCGCCGAACTCACCGACCAGTGGCGCGACTGGTGACCGGTGCCGCGACCGCGCGGCACCTCAGACGATCGGCTTGCGCATCCGGACCAGCGGCACCGCGGCGCCACCGGCCTCGTCGACCAGGCGCTCCACCGGCACGAACCCGGCCGCCCGGTACAACGGCTCACCCGACAGCGTCGCCATCAGCTCGAGGACGGTGAACCCCTCCGCCGCGGCCGCCGCCTCGCTGAGCCCGAGCACCAGCCGCCCGACACCGCGGCGCGCGAAGTCCGGGTGGGTGTACATCGCCCGCACCTTCGCCGGGTCCCGGCCCGGCTCGAGCAGCGCCGCGTCCCGCCCGGCTGAGTGATCACCGCCGTACAGCGTCGCCCGCCGGCTCCAGCCGCCGCAGCCGGCGATCCGGCCCGCGGACTCGACCACGAAGTACGTCCGGTCGTCGATCAGCGCCGTGTCGAGGCCCATGATCGCCCGGCTGGCGGCGATCTCCGCGGCGTCCAGGAACTCCTTCTGCAGTTCGGCTATCGACGCCTCGATCACCACGAGCAGGTCCGGCAGGTCGGCACGGTCGGCGAGGCGATGGGTGAACGACATGAGGGCTCCTGACCTCCGTACGAAAACAAAATCTTTATGGGTGTCGGCGAAGCCGTCCTTTGGGTGGTTTCCTCGGTGCGGCTTGCCGCACTACCTCTAGAGCGTCCTAGGATTCTAGGAAGAGATCGGACCGTGGTCAGTGGGCGTACTTCAATCCCACCACGCCACCGACCACCAGCAACAAGCAGACGACCCGCAGCAGCGACACGCTCTCGCCGAGCGCGACCATCCCGACCAGCGCGGTGCCGACCACCCCGATGCCCACCCAGACCGCATAGCCGGTACCGACCGGGATCGTCCGCAGCGCATACCCCAGGCCCAGCATGCTCAGCACGATCGCGACGCCGAACACCGCGGTCGGCAGCGGACGGGAGAACCCGGCGCTGCGGTCCAGAGCGATCGCCCACACGGTCTCCAGCACACCGGAGACGACGAGCACCATCCATGCCATGACTGACTCACCTCGATGAAAAGGCGGTCGTCTTGTCAGGCCGGGTACGACACGCAACTCGTCCGGGGCAGCCGCGTCGCGGTGCCGTGACAAACGCTAGCACTCCCGGCAGGATGGCAAAGTGATCGAGTTCATCAATGAAAACCTTCAGAACGCCCGGTTCCGCAACGTCGATCTCAGCGGCGCGCTGATCCGCGGCGCGGTGCTCGAGAACACCGACATCGACGGCTACATCACCGGCCTGACCGTCAACGGCGTCGAGGTCGCGCCGCTGATCGAGGCGGAACTCAACCGCCGCTACCCGGACCGCGCCAAGATGTCCCCCACCGACCCGGCCGGCTACCGCGAGGCCTGGACCATCCTGGAACGGCTCTGGGCCGGCACCGTCGAGCGCGCCCGCACCCTGCCCCCGGAACTGCTCGACGAACGCGTCGACGGCGAATGGTCGTTCATCGAAACCCTGCGCCACCTGGTCTTCGCCACCGACGCCTGGGTGCTGCGCGCCGTCCTCGGCCAACCGGCCCCGTGGTCCCCGCTCGGCCTGCCGCACGACGAGATGCCGCCCGGCACCGTCCCGGTCGACCCCAGCGCCCGGCCCACCCTCGACGAGATCCTCGCACTGCGCGCCGACCGGATGGCCACCGTCCGGCGGGTCCTCGACGACCCCGATCTCGACCTCGGCGCCACGACCACCCCGGTCGACGCGCCCGGCTACCCCGACCCGGCCGGCTACCCGATCAAACGCTGCCTGGGCGCCATCCTCAACGAGGAATGGGAGCACCGCCTGTTCGCCGAACGCGACCTGGACGCGCTGACCGGCCGATAGCTGACCCTGGCACCGGCATGCCATCATGGCCCGCCTATGGAGACGTCAACAACCTGGCGACCGCCGCTGCTGTGGCGCTTCCTGCTCGCCCTGTCCCGCGTGGCGATCCTCCCACTGTGCCGCCTGCGGGTCACCGGGACCGTGCCGGCCGAGCTGCGCACCGGCCCGGTCCTGCTGGCCGCCAACCACGTCAGCCCGTTCGACCCCCTGATCATGGTGGCTGCCTGCCACAAGATCGGCATCGCCCCGCGCATCATGATCACCGGCGGGGTGTTCGACACCCCGATCGTCGGCGCCGCCATGCGCGCCTGCCAGCACATCCGGGTCGACCGCGGCGACAGCCGGGCCGCCGACGCCCTCCCGGCCGCCGCGCAGGCCCTCAAGGACGGCGCGACGGTACTGGTCTACCCCGAGGGCCGGATCGGCCTCGACCCGTGGATGTGGCCGGAACGCGGCAAGACCGGCGTCGCCCGGATGGCCGCGATGACCGACGCGCCGGTCCTGCCGGTCGCCCAGTGGGGCGCCCACGCGGTGCTGCCCTACGCGGCACCGACCGGCATGGGCCGCGCTCTGCTCCGCGCCCTGCTGCGACGGCCGGTGGTCCAGGTCCACTTCGGCACCCCGGTGGACCTCACCGCGAACACCGGCACACCCGGCGCCCAGGCCATGCACGCCACGCGGCTGATCATGGAGGGGATCGACGCGGCTCTCGCGCCGCTGCGCGCCGACGAAATGCAGATCCCGAGGTACGTCGACACGACCCGGCCCCCGGACACCTCCCGGGTCCGGCCGCGCCCCTGAAACCGTCGTACCTCGGTGGCAGGATCCACGGCATGGTCAAGGGACGCATCATCGCCGAAAGCCTTCGTCCCGGCGCCGCGCTGGCGGTGCCGGGCCTCGAACTGACCAGGGTCTCCCGGGTCAGCGTCACCGAGCCCGGCCCCGCCCAGCCACCGGTCTGGACCCTGCTCGACGTCACCGCACCCGACGAGCGCGCCGAGGAGCTGGCCGCGGCGCTCAGCGCCGGCCTCGCCGCCGACGGCGGGTGGTATGCGGATTTCCGCTCCGGCACCGGGCACGTCGTGGTCTTCGCCGGCCGCGTCTTTCAGTACGCGGTGGGCGACACCGCCGCCCGCCGAAAAGCCATCTCGTACGGCCGGTCCGTCGGCGTCCCGGAAGCCCAGCTCGACTGGGGCCCGTGACACCCGCGCCCCGCCACCGCACACCGCCCAGGTCCGGCCGCGCCCGCCTGCGGATGGCCCCCCACGCACGTTGACGCATTCCTGCTAGGACACGGACGGTGGCTGCGGTATAGCTGACAACCGTGGCCGACATGTCAGATCCGATCAACTATCGCCGCATCCTCGCCGACACCGCCGCCGTCGCCGACCCTGCGGACGCCGGTGACGGCGCGCAGTCCCTGGAGCTGGTCCGCATCGAGGTCGAGGTGAGCCCCGACCGGCGCGGCGAGATCGGCGCCGTCGACGTCCTCGAACGCTTCAGCACCCGGGCCGACGAGATCGGCGCTGCCGTCGCCGGCATGGCCGAGCGGTTGCGCGCCGCCTTGGAACGCGACACCCCGCCGGCGCCGGAACCAGGCCGCTGGGAGATGTCGCAGGTCAGCATGGAATTCGGCCTGAACCTGGAGGCCGAGACCGGCATCGTGGTCTGCAAGGGCAAGACCGCCGCCGCGTTCAAGGTGGCGATCCAATGGACCGCGAGGGCGTGACGTCGTGGCCGGGCTCGCCATCGGTGAGGTGCGGATCGGCGGCCGCGCGCGCGGCACCGCGTTCGTGGTCACCGACGACCTGCTGCTCACCTGCCGGCACTGTGTCCGGGACCGGCCCGCCGGGGCCGCGATCACCGTCACGTTCGCGCCGGACCTGACCGGCGCCGTCGTCCTGCTGCAGGACGACGAGGACACCGACGTGGCACTGCTCGGTTTCCGGCCGCCGTTCCGGCTGCCCGCCGGTTGGTCACCGGTGGCGCTCGGACGCGACGACGACGCCCCGCGTGAGTCTGCGGTGGACGTCACCGGCTGGCCGCTGGACCGGATCACCGCGGTGGCCGCGCGGACCCTGCCATGCCGGGTCGAACAGCAGAGCGTCATCGGCGCCGGCACCACGGTGCTCCAGCTCTACGCCGACCAGCTGATCGGCGGGGTCCGGCCCCGCGGGTTCAGCGGTTCACCGGCGCTGGCCCGCACCCCCGCCGGTCCGGTCGCCGTCGGCGTCGCTCGCTGGATGCAGGAGTCCGACGACGACCCGGAGACCGCGGTCGGCGGTGTCGTCTACGCCACCCGCGTCAACGACGTCACCGCCCGGTGGCCGGCGCTGCGACCGGTCTCGGCACCGGCGCTCGACCTCGCCGGTGACCTGCAGGCCCCGTCCCGGCTCGCGGTGGAGGACTTCGTCACCGCCCAGCTGCGCGGCCCCGGCGGTGATCTGCCGTTCGCCGGGCGCGACGACGACCTCGCCGCCCTCGACGGATGGCTCGCCGAGCCGGACGCGCCGCCGCACCACCTGGTGAGCGGACCCGCTGGCATCGGCAAGAGCACCCTGCTGGTGCGCTGGGCCGCTCGGATCGCCGCCCGCCGCGACCTGCACGTCGTGCTGGTACCGATCAGCGTCCGGTACGAGACGAACGAGGCCCGCGAGACGCTGCTCGCGCTGGTACACCGGCTCAGCCGGGTGCACCAGGAGAGCTACGACCGGACCATGAGCGCCGCCGACGCCCGCCAGAGCGTCCGCGCCCTGCTCAGCCGACCCGCGCCGACCGGCACCCGGATCGTGGTGATCGTCGACGCGCTCGACGAGGCGGCCGGCTGGACACCGGGGCCCCGGCTCTTCCCGCACCACCCCGGCGCCGGGGTCCGGCTGCTGCTGTCCGCCCGGCACACCGGTGAACACCCGGACGCGGCCGCCTGGACGACCGGTGAGCTCGGCCTGCCCGCCGCGCGCACCACCACCCTGTCCCGCCTCGGCGCGCCCGCCATGGCCGGGCTGCTGCGCCAGGCACTGCCCGACGCGCCGGCCGCCGACCTCGACGCGGCCGCGGCCCGGCTGTGGTCGCTCACCGACGGCGAACCGGTCACCGTCGCCCTGCACCTGCAGGCGCTCCCCGCCGAGCCGGGCGGCCGGCTCGCCGCCTGGACCGCGAACGCCGCCCGGACCCCGCCGGGGCTCGCCGGCTTCTTCGCCGTCTGGTGGAAGGAGCAGCGCACCCTCTGGTCCGGGCACGGTGAGGGCCGCGTCGACGACGCCGAGCGGCTGCTGCGCATCCTCGTCATCGCCGAAGGGCCGGTCACCCGCGCGGACCTGCTCACCCTCGCGGGCCGCCTGCGGCAACCCCTGGACGCGGTACGCGTCGACGCGGCCCTCACCGTGCTGAGCAGGTTCGTGCTCCCCGGCCGGACCGGCGGCACCGTGATCGTCGCCCATCAGGTGATCACGGACATGCTCCGGGACCGTCTCGAGCAGGACGGCTCCACCACGGAGTACCGGCAGGCGTTCGTGTCGTGGGGCGTCGACACCCTCGACCGGTTGCACACCGGCGACCTGTCCCCCGGCGAGGTGCCCACCTACCTGGCCCGGCACCTGGCCGGCCACCTGACGTCGCAGGACACCTTCCATCCGTACGCGCCGCAGCTGGCCGGTCCGCTGTGGCGGCGGGTCAAGGACGCCGCCGGCGACGACATCGGGGCGTTCCGCGCCGACGTGGAGACGGTCGCGAGTCACGCCCGCCGCCTCGACCAGCAGCGCCGCACCCGCGGCGAGCAACCCCGGCTACTTCCGGAACGGGTGATCTGCGCCGCCGAGATCGCCGCCGAACAGCGCGCCCTCGGCACCGGCATGTCCGCGGGGCTCGCCGCCGCACTGGTCCGCCACGGGCTGTGGCGGCCCGGCCGGGCCCTCGGCTACCTCGCGACCACCACCCACCCGGGGCTCTCCGATCGGGCGTACGGGGTGGCCGCCCTCGCGCCGGTCATCCCCGTCGAGGACCTGCCCGCGCTGGAACAGCTGCTCGACGAGGCACACCGCAACACGTACTCCGAGGAGCTCGCCGCCGCGATCTCCGCCTGGGCGGTACGCCTCCACGAGCTCGGCCACGTCGCGGAAGCCCTGCAAGCGGCGTTCCGGCTGCCCGACGGCCACGACTCCCGCCGGTACGTCGCGATCTGGACACTGACCGAACTGATCGCGAGGATGCCCGACGACCTGGCCGCCGGCGCGCTCGCCACGGTGGTCCGGGAGATCACCGAGTCGGATCAGGAGCACGACGACACGTACGCGATCGGTCATCTCACCGCGACGCTGCACCCGCAGCGCGCCGAACGGCTCGGCCTCACCGAGCCGGCGGCCTTCCTGATCGGCGCGCTGGACCGGTACCGCCAGCAAGGGTACGGCGACACCCCCTTCGTCTACCTGAACCACCTGCAGCACCACGCATTCGTCGCGGCCGCGCCCTGGATGCCGCAGGACCAGGTCAGCGCGATCATCCGATGGGTGCTCTTCGATCGGCTCGGCCCCGATCCGGCGGCGAGAATGAGCCGGTACGAGCAGGAGCAGGTACTCCTGCCGGGCATCAACTACGACGGGCTGCTCAGCGTGCTGCCCGCCGCCGACGCCGATGAGGTCGCCACCTGGGTCCGCGCGGAGCTGACCGGCGCGAATCGGCTGTGCTGCCTGGCGCAGCTGCTCCCGCTGCTCGATCCACCGGCCCGGCAGGACACCGCCGCCGAGATCGCCGGAGCCGCGCCGCAGGACCTCAAGGCCTTCACCGACAGTCTCAACAAGCTGATACCGGCCGTGCCGGCGATGGTCCGCGCGGGCTGCACCGACCTGATCGTCGACCTGATCGAACGCACCGGCGCGGAGACCTGGCTCGTCGCCGCCGCCGCCGAGCACCTCACCCTCGAGCAGGCCCGCGACCTCATGCCGATCGCCGCGGCCGCCACCTTCCATCGGTCCCGCAAGGAACTGCTGGCCCGCCGGGCGGCCACCAGCCCACGGGAGGCGGAAGCGGTGCTCGAAGAGGTGCACGGCGGCCGCACCTCCGAGGTGTCCGGCGAGCTGGGCTGGCTGCTGAACACCCACCTTCCGGCGGAACACCTCGACGAGCCGCCGGAACAGCCGCCGCTGACCGCGTGGTGGACCGCCGCGTACTGGGGATCCTCGCCGGATGGCGGGGAACGCCGGTACCCGCCGGGCGGCCCCCGGCTGGAGCCCGGATCGGGATCCGGGCCGTGGTTCGCCCTCTGCCGCCTCGCCGCGGTCACCCGCCGGCCGCCCGGCGATCACCGCGACGCCGCCCTGGCCGAGATTCAGGCCCGGATCGGCCGGCTGCGCGAGATCGCGGCGCAGCGCGGTCCGGTGTACCCGTTCCCGCCGGACAGCCCTTGGCTGGCCGGCAGCGCCGACGGGTGGACCCCGTTCCTCGTCCGCCTCCTCGCCCCCGACGTCCGGCCGCTCATCCGCGACCTGCTCTTCGACGGTGGCTACGGCGACGGTGTCGAAGGGCCCGAGCACAACCACGGCCGCGGCGAGTTCGACGACTGGGCGCGGGAGGCGCTGGCGCTGACCCCGCTGTTCTCCGCCAAGCAGCTGGCACTGCTCGAGGAACGAGCCGACACCTCGGGGATCGACAGCGGGACCCTGCGGGCGTACGTCAAGGCCGGCCTCGCCGTCGGGTACGCCCACCACGGTGATCGGGCGTCGGCGTACCGGGTGCTGTACACGATCGGCGGACCGGACCCGGCCGAGCTGAAACAGGAGGTCCTCGCCGAGGTGCTGTACCTTCTCGACCCGTCGGAGATCGTCGAGTGGGTGGCACAGGTGCACCGCAACCTCGGCACCGCGACCCTGCGCGGACACGCCTGGGGGCATCTGTCGTGCCGCCTCGACGAGCTGAGCGACGATCAGACGTGGACCCTGATCGACCGGTGGCTGACCGAGCACGCCCGCGGCAGCCGCTTCGACGTGCTGGCCGACGTGCTGCTCTACCGCACGGCGATCGCCCGCATCGCGGGCCGGTCCGAATGCGCCCGGCTGCTGACGCTGATCAACGCCTAGTGAGCCGGTGACCGGGTCAGCAGCCCGCACAAACCAAATTGTCTGTCCTGTCGGCGCAGCCGTCGTTCTGCAGTTGGTGCGGCTCGCCGCACTGCCCGTAGGCCATCCTAGGATTCTAGGAAGTAACCGAACGGTCTCCCCAGCGCCTCAGTTTTCGAAATAACCGCTGAGATACCGCAACGCCGCAGCCGAGTCCCGCCCGCCACCGTGCGGCCCGCGAAGGTCAGCGGTGAACGCGGCGACATCGGCGAGCCCTCACGACCGGCCTCCGCCGTGTACACCTCGAGCCCCTCGCCCAACATCCACAGATCCCGCTCCGGCGGCGCGATCTGCACCGTCGTCCAGTCGATCAGCCGCAACCCGTCCGCCGTCCGCAGCACGTTCCCCGGATGCGGCTCGCCATGAGTCACCACCCACCCCGCCGACGTCCCCCGCACCCCGGCCACCAGCCGATCGAACTCGGCCAGCCAGTCCCGGACCAGCCCGGCATGACGACGCAACACCGCCCGCGCCCGCTCCGCGAACGGCCCACCGGTCCACGGCACCTCGACCGTCCGCAGCGCCTCCTCCAGCCCACCGCGCCCCGGCAGCCGCAGATCCGCACGCGGCGCGAGATCCACCACCGCCGGCGTCGCCCCGTGCACCTGCGCCAGCAACCGGGCCACCTCGCCCAGATCCTCCGCCCGGTGCGGCCCGAACTCCCCCGCCACTCCGGCCACCAGCGGAAACACCGCCACCGCAAAACGATCACCGAGCCGGTGTACCACCGACCCGTCCACCGCCACGACCGGCGCGACCACACACGCGAGCCCCAGCCGCAGCGCCACCGTCAACGACCGGCGCAGATCCTCGAACACCCGCGACGGCGCGTCCACGCCCAGATCGTCGACCTTCACGAACCACGGACCGGCCGCCCAGTGATAGCTCCCCGCGCCCACAGGCAGGTACTCGAGTTCACCGGCCGTGATGCCCCACCCGTCGAGCAGCGCCGGCGTCAGATCGCGCTCGTCCACCCCCACCGGCCTGTCCCGCACGAGACGAGATGGTATCGACGCCCATAAGCTGACGCGATGCCGAACCGCATGTCCTGGCTCAACGAACCGCCGTCCTGGTCCGACGAGGCCGGCGTGATCCGCGTCGTCACCGGGTTGAAGACGGACTTCTGGCGCCGCACGTTCTACGGCTACGTCACCGACAACGGGCACTTCTACCACCGCCCGGTCACCGGTGACTTCACCGCCGAGGTGGTGGTCTCCGCCGGGCACTCCGCGCTGTTCGACCAGGCCGGGCTGATGCTGCGCGCCGACGAGCGCACCTGGCTCAAGACCGGCCTCGAGGTGACCTCCGGCGCTGTGCAGCTGAGCACCGTGCTGACCCGCGACGACTCCGACCTGTCGGTCGTGCCGGTGCCCGAGCACCGCGACGAGCTGGCCCTGCGCCTGACCCGCTTCGGCTCCGCGGTCTGCGTGCACCGGGCCGCACCCGACGGCACCTGGCAGCTGATCCGTCTCGGACACCTGGACCTGCCGGAAACCGTCGACGTCGGCGTCATGTGCTGCTCACCCGAGCGCGCCGGGCTCGAGGTCATGTTCCGCGACTTCCAGATCGGCCCGCCGATCCCCCGCGCGAACCTGGAGTGAGCAGCACCTTCTCGAAGGCGAGCTGGTTGTACGGCGAGTCGCTGTAGTCGTCGATCGGCAGGTAGCCGGCCCCGCGGTAGAGCGCGATCGCCTCGGTCAGCGCCGCGTGGGTACCCAGCCGCAGCGCGGTGATCCCGTGCGCCGCGGCGTCCGCCTCGAGGGCCGCCAGCAGCCGCCGCCCGAGCCCCAGCCCGCGCGCCTCGGCGGCGACCCACAGGTGGCGCAGCTCGGCGGTCCCGGGGGCCAGCCGGGTCCACAGACCACAGCCGATCGTGTGATCGTTCTCGGTCGCCAGCAGCATCGTGCCGTCGACGTCGCCGGGCGCGGTCAGCGTCGCCGGGTCATAGCCCTCCGGGAACCGTTCGGCGAGCTCCACCGCGTACCGGAGCAGGCTGGTGCGGGCCTCAGCGGCGGCCGGATCGACCGGAGCGATCCCCGTGCCGGCCAGCCGCAGCAGCCGGTGGACCGTCGTCTGGGCGGCGACCAGCTCGGCCCGCTGCTCCGCAGTGAGGTTCCCGAGCGCGTCGGTGACCGCCCGGCGGGATCGTTCGTCCAGGTCAGCGCGTTCCCGGCGGCCGGTCTCGGTCAGTGCGGCGACCCGGGCGCGGCCGTCCGCCGGGTGCGGGCCGACCCGCACCAGGTTGTGGTCCTCGAGGGTACGCAGCAGCCGGCTCAGGTACCCGGCGTCCAGACCGAGCCGGGCGCGCAGGTCCCGCAGGTCGGCCCGGTCCCCGATCTCGTAGAGCAGCCGGGCCGGCCCGAGCGCCCGCTCCTGGTCCAGGTAGCGGTCGGTGAGCAGGCCGAGGTGCTGGGTGTAGAACCGGTTGAACGCGCGGATCCGCTCGATCTCGTCCACCCGCCCCACGATAGTTGACTCAGGTCAGAGAAATCCGCGTGTTACCGTGTCGGCGAGCCCCGGATGGGCCGACACGATGGAGGCGGCAACTTCGAGCCACCGCTGAGCGCTGCGCTCTCGGTCGGTCCTATCCGGATTTCTGTGCCTCTCGCTCCTCACCGTGCTGTCATCCGGGCTGTTGCCGCCTCCGTCGTCCGCACTGACGACGAGAGGTATGCATGACCATCGACACCACCACCGCGCGGCGGGACCACGCCGACGGTGCGCTCGACATCACCACCTACCCCGCTGACCGGCGCTTCACCGGGCCACGCCCGGCCGTGCTGGTGTTCCCGGGCGGCGGGTACCGGTTCCACGCCGGGCACGAGGGCGAGGGTTATGCCCGCTGGCTGAGCGGGATCGGACTGCACGCGTTCGTGCTGCGGTACCCGCTGATGACCGACCACCGCTTCCCCGCGCCGCTGGAGGCCGGCCGCGCCGCCCTGGACTGGATCCGGGCCGGCGAGCACGGCCTGGACGTCGGCGAGCACGTCGGTGTGATCGGCTCCAGCGCCGGCGGGCACATCGCCGGGCTGCTGGCGACCGGCACGGTGATGTCCGCGGAACGGCTCGACGCCGCGCCGCCGCGGCCGGACTTCGCGATCCTCGCCTACGCGGTGGCGGATCTGCACCTGCTGCCGGACGCGCCGGTCTCGTTCGTGCTGGACGGGCGGATGGAACTGCGCGACGAGCTCTCCCCGGCCCGGAACATCGACGCCGCGACCTGCCCGACGTTCCTCTGGGCGACCGCCGAGGACCCGCCCGGGTTCCCCAACGCCCTGGCCTACGCGTCCGCGCTGTTCGCCGCCGGCATCCCGGTGGAGCTGCACATCTACCCGCGCGGGCAGCACGGACTGGGCCTGGCGAACGGTGTCGCGTACGGCGACCACGGCGAGATCCACATTCCGCACACCGCGCGCTGGGCGGAGAACTGCGCGGCCTGGCTCGGCGCGGAGGGTTTCCTGGCGTCGTGACGAACCGGGCTTGAACCCGACGTCGCGTCAGGTCATACCGTCGACGGCGTACCCCGGAAAGGAGTGTTCGGTGGACGAGTCCCCACGCCAATGGCGGGTCGGTGAGCTGGCCCGGGCCACCCGTGTGACGGTCCGGGCGCTGCACCACTACGACCGGCTCGGTCTGCTCGTGCCGTCGGCCCGCACCGCGGGCGGGCATCGCTGCTACACCGGCGCGGACGTGCGCCGGTTGCACGTGATCCTGGCGCTGCGCGGGTTCGGGCTGAGTCTGGCCGAGATCCGCGACACGCTCGGCGCGGCGTCCGGTGACCCGGTCGGGTTGCTGCGCCGCCAGCTCGCCGAGACCGAGGAGCGGATCCGGCGCGGGATGAGCCTGCGGGCCCGCCTGCACGGGGTGCTCGGCGCGCTCGACCGGATGGCCGAGCCGTCGACGTCCGAGTTCGTCCAGTTGATCGAGGAGATGGTCACCATGGATCAGCCACTCACCCCGGAACAGCTCGCCGAGATGCAGCGCCGGCGGCAGGAGTACGCCGCCACGCTGACCCCGCAGGAGCTGACCGCCATGCGGGAACGGCGCTCGGCGGCGCTGGCCGCGATGACGCCGGAGCAGGTCGAGGCGATGCAGGCACAGCGTGCCCGCCACCTGCCGCCGACCGGCTGAGAGCCGCGGGCCGGCCGAGTGCCGCACCGGCCGGGGCTGGTCCGTCCGGGTGTTTCGGAGCACCCAGACGGACCAGCTGTCTGGCAGGGCGGCATTGACCGACGACAAGATGACGGGCATGCAGTTGCGGCATGCCCCACGACGTCCGGCGCCCCCGCCGGTGACGGACGACGACGACTACGTCAGCGCGGGCGGTCTCGCCGAGCGGGGCTGGACCGTGGCGGCGATCCGCCGGTTCCTCGGCGCACCCGACCTCACCGAGCCGGGCCCGGTGTTCCGCCCGGCCCCGATGCTGTTGTTCGACCTGGCCCGGGTGGTCGCGGCCGAGGAGACCGAGCAGTGGCGGCGGTGGCGCGAGCGGTCGGTGCTGCGCGCCGCCCGCGGCCGGGCGATCACCGAGGGCCGCCGGGCCGCGCTGCTGGCCGAGGTCGCCGCGCTCGACATCCGGGTGCCGATCCTGGACACCGTGAAACTGGCCCGGCTGGCGGTCGCCCACCGCAACCGGCTCGACCGGCAACGGTCGGCGGACCTCGGCCAGGCCCCCGATCCGGCGACCGCGGACACCGTCGAACCGGCCACCCTGCACCGCTGGATGGTCGACTACCTGCGCCAGGAGACCACGGTCTACGACGCCGTGCTCGACGGGCTCTACGCCCGGGTGGGCCGGGCCGAGGCCACCGCCGCGATCCGCGACACCGTGTACGCGGTGATCGCCGCCACCTACCCGCACCTGGCCGGCGAGGCGCGCCGGCAGGTCGCCGACCGCGGCTCCCCTGCCGTACCGAACAATCGCGGACCTGGATGGCCGCCCGCCGCGACGTGATCGACTACCTCGAGTGATCGGCTGGAAGCCGTCGCGGCGCTGCTCGACCGCGAGAAGGGATGAGAAAAGCCCGGAACCCCCAAAGGGCTCCGGGCTTTCCGGCGTCTCAGGCGACGGTGAGCTTGACCTCGACGTTGCCGCGGGTCGCGTTCGAGTACGGGCACAGCTGGTGCGCGGCCTCGAGCACCGCGGTCGCCTGCTCCTCGCTCAGCCCGGGCAGCTCGGCCTCGATCTCGACCGACAGGCCGAAACCGCCGCTGGGCAGCTGGCCGATGCCGACGTCGACGGTGATCGCGGTGTCGGTCAGGGTGACCTTCTGCGCGCTGGCGACCCGCTTGAGGGCGCTGTGGAAACAGGCGGCGTAACCGGCCGCGAACAGCTGCTCCGGGTTGGTCAGCGCACCGCCGGGGCCACCCATCTCCTTCGGGATGGCCAGGTCGAACTCGAGCACGCCGTCGCTGGAGCGGACGTGACCGTTGCGGCCGTCACCGGTAGCGGTGGCAGAGGCGGTGTAGATCGCGGTCATGCGGGGGTCACCTTTCTAGGGGGATTCGTCGAGCGCCGAGGTTCCGCGGGCGCGGAGCAAAAGCTGGTTCAGCTGGGTCAGCTCGTCGACCGTGAGGTTGATCGAGCAGAGCAGAGCCTGGGTGAGGTCACCGATCTCGTCGCGCAGCGCCTGGCCGGCGCCGGTGAGGGTGATCAGGACGGTGCGCTCGTCGTCGGCGCCCCGGGTGCGGACCAGGTGGCCCTGCGCCTCGAGGCGTTTCAGCAGCGGCGAGAGGGTGCCGCTGTCGAGCTGGAGCGTGCGGCCGAGGTCACGGACCGTGGTCGAGCCGTCGTGCCAGAGCACCCGTAACACCAGGTACTGCGGGTAGGTCAGGCCGTGCGGGTCCAGCAGCGGCCGATACAGCCCGGTCAGGGATCGGCTGGCCGCATAGAGCTGGAAGCAGATCATCTCGTCCAGTGCCGTGCTCTCCGCCATGCCAGAACAGTAGTGCGCAATTCAGTTGTGCACAACTGAATGGTGGCGTGGGCCACCACCCCGTGTGATCATCGCGAGATGCCGGTCATCCGCTTCCTGAAGCTCTCGCCCGCTGTCCTGGCCGCTCTCATCGACGGCGACCTGGACGCCGCGAGCAAAGCCGCCGAGACGCCGCTGAGTCAGTTCCTGGTCGACGAGAACTGGCTGTGGCGCATCCGCCTGGACGACATCCACGCCGACCCGGAAGCCGCCGACTGGATCGCCCGCGCCGCACTCGCCGACCCGGAGGGTGTCGTCGTCGGCCACGGCGGTTTCCACGGTCCCCCGGACGCCGACGGCATCGTCGAGGTCGCCTACTCGGTCGACCCGGAACACCGCCGCCGGGGTTACGCCCGCGCGATCCTGCGGGCCCTGCTCGACCGCGCCGACGCCGATCCGCGCGTCACCGGCGTCCGCGCCAGCATCCGCCCGGACAACGCCGGCTCCCGCGCCACCATCCGCGGCTTCGGCTTCCGCAAGATCGGCGAGCAGTGGGACCCGGAAGACGGCCTCGAAGACGTTTATCTCCGCCCCTGACCGCCAACATCAATATGGTACGAATGCCCGGGTCCCGTCCGTAGGCTACGAGCCACGTCCCGCCCGTGAGGCGGACGCGACACCGCTGCCACTCCGGACCGCGGCGCGCCTCCCGGGCGCCGGCTGGCTCCCCGGGGTGTCTCACCCGTACCGAAAGACCCCTCAGAACCAGCCGGGGACCCGGCGGCGGTCAGCGGTCGAGGCTGACGACCAGGGGGCGGTGGTCGGAGACCGCCGGGTGCGGGGTGCGGACCTGGACCACCCGGCCCAGCGCCTTGTCGCCGCGCGGGTCGGCCAGCACGTGGTCGAGCTGGGTGCGCGGGTACGGGCTCGGGAACGTCGCCGCGCGGGCCAGCGACCGCCAGCCGGTGAACGCGCGCACCGGGCCGGACGGCATGTTCAGGTCGCCGAGCAGGATCCGCGGCGCCGGCAGGGCACGCAGGGCGCGGACCGCGTGGCGCAGCTGGCGCACGTTCCAGCCGGGCACGAACGACAGGTGCGTGGTGCCGACGCTGAGCAGCCCGCGCGGAGTCTCCAGGACCGCGGCGAGCAGCACCCGCGGTTCGTCCTTGAGCAGCAGCAGACCCTGCGGGGTGAGCACCGGCGACCGCACCGGCGCGGCCGGCAGCTGGGTGATCTGCCAGCGCTGCACCGGATAGCGGGTGACCAGGGCGATCCCGTACTGCGGGTGGGCGGTGTCGGCCTCGGCGTGCCAGGGCTGCCAGATCTCGCCGGGGGTGCCGACCACCGCGGCGGCGAACCGGTGCACGGACGCACCGAGGGCCTCGGCGGCCAGCGCGGTCAGGTCGAGGTTGCCGGAGCGCGGCTGGGCCCGGTCGACCTCCTGCAGACCGAGCACGTCGGCGTCGAGGTCGGCGACCGCGGCCCGGATCCGGTCGGCGTGCACCACGCCGTCGGACAGCGACCTGCCGTGCAACAGATTGAAGGTGGCCAGACGCACACGCCGACCCTAGTCAACGCGGGCACGGCCGGGCCGCCCGGCCTACCTGACCATGGCCTGGCGCAGCGCCGCGTCCGCGACTTCCGGGTGCGGGTGGCGGCGCAATTGCTGCATCTCCCGCTGGCACGCGTCGCTCCAGCGGGACGGCGTGGACGTCTCGCCCAGCGCGGTGACCAGGGTCAGCGCGAACAGGCCACCGGCCAGGTCGGTACGCCCGGCGAGCTGCCGGGCGGTGGCCAGATGCTCGTCCTCGCGGCCCCGCTCCGGTCGGGTCCCGGCGAGCTGCGCGGCCAGCCGGACCGCGAGGGTGGGGCGGGCGGCGGCCAGGTCGGCGACCTCGGCGAGCCGGTCCGGGTCCAGATCGGCCAGGGTGAGCAGCAGCTCGGCGCCCTCGCCCAGGAACCCGGGGTGCGACGCGAGCCGGCGCGCGACCGCACGCAGCGACGCGAAGCCGGCCGGACCGCGCTCCCCCGCGGCGGGCGCCGGGCCGTGGTCCCGCGCCGCGGCCTGGTCCCGCGCCGGGCGGTGGGACTGCGCCCAGGTCGACACGTCGGCGACGATGCGGATCACGCAGCGGCGGGCCGGGCGGTCGTGATCCCAGGTGCCCGGCTCCGGGTCCTGCCGGTCGTGGGCGACCAGCCGGTCGACGACGGTCTCCAGCGCGCTGCACTCCGGGTTCTGCGGGACGGTCAGCAGCGCCTCGACCAGCGACTTCGGGCCGTCGCCATACCAGGACGCCTGCGGACCGGTCCGGTCCGGATCGCCGAGCACGTCGACGATCCGGGCGGTCGCCTCGGGCGCCCAGCGGATCCACTGCCCGAGCTTGTCGAACCCCGCCCGGGAGATCTGCCGGTCCGGGCTCGCGCAGACCGCGACGACGAGCGCCGCGAACCGGGGCCGATCGGTTTCGGTCAGCTCCGCCGGGGTGACCGCGAGCAGCGCCCGCACCTCGACGGGGACCGCGGAATGCGCCGCCTCCGTGAAGATCTCCCAGGGGATCGGCGTCGCGGTCCGCAGGGCGGTGAGGACCACGGCCCGCACGTCCGGATGGGCGCCGGGTGCCTGCCACACCTCGGCGAGCAGACCGGTGGACTCCGGCGGGCCATACCGGGCGAGGATCCGGATCGCAGCCTTCCGGCTGGTCACCCCGATCGACCCGGCCTGCGGCGCGGCCGAGGCCCCGGACTGCGGGGCGGCCGAAACGTCGGCCTGCGGCGCGACCGAAACACCCGACTGCGGCGCGGGCAAAACACCGGGTTGTGGCGCGAGCAGGACCCCGCGCAACAGCGCGAGCAGCGTCGGGGCGCTCACGAACCAGGCCGCGCGCTCGGCGGCCGGCAGCGCCACCCGGGCCCGGGGCCCGCCCGCATAGCCGAGCAGCACCGGCAGCGCCCTGTCAGGCCGATCCGTCCACGGCAGCGCACCCAGCGCCGCCTCCGCGATCGGCACATCGGGCGCGTCCAGGAAACCGGCCAGCAGCTCACGGCCGGCCACCGGCACCCGGGCCAGGTGCTTCAGCGCCGTGACGCGTGAGCCCACCTGCAGATCCGGGTCGGCGGCGACGGCCGCCAACGCCGTGGCATGAACCCGCTGCTGCCGGGGCGTCCACCGGCGGACGTGCGTGGGCGGGCCGGTCACCACGGGGTCGAGCAGCGTGGTGCTGTAACCGGTCACCTCCCGCCACACCGGGGCGAGCCGGATCGCCGCGGGGTCCTCACGCAGCAGCTCGGCGACCCGGGCGGCGCGGGTGTGCGGATCGTCCAGCCACCACTTCACGGCCTCCGCGCGGATCTCCGGCGCGGACGTGGGCGCCGCCGCGCGGCGCAGCAGGTCCTGCAGCTCGGGGACGTGCCGGGCCCGGTTCTCCAGCAGCTCGACCAGGCGGAACAGCTCGGCCGGGTCGGCGGTGATCCGTTTGCGCAGCGTCGCGGTGAGCAGGTGCTCGGCGCCGGGCCGCAGCGGCCGGCCGAGCCAGGACTCGATCGGCAACCGGGCGATCATGCCGAGCACCCAGCCGGTCACCTCGGCGCCGGGAAGCGAGTCGGTCAGCGCCCCGTAGGCCAGCTCAGCCAGCACGGTCCGGGTGCGCGAGGACAGGTCCCGGGCCTCGATCACCGCGTCGGTGACGTCGGTCAGCGCCGGCACCACGGCCGGCACCAGGTGCGGGATCAGCGAGGACAGCTCCTCCAGCATGGGACGCCAGACCGCTTCGCGCTCGTTGCGCATCCGGAGCAGCCGCCGCATCACCTCGGGCTGCGCGGCCGGCTCCCGGCAGGCGACCCCGACCAGCCAGTCGTAGGCCTGGCCCCGGGCGTAGGCGTCGGCGGAGCGCAACTGCCCGTCGAGCAGCGGCAGCGCCTCGGCGGCCGGCAGGTAGCGGCTCCACCGCAGCGTGGCGTGTGCGTCCGCGGCGATCTGCGGCAGTGCCAGCACCCGGCGCACCTCACGCACCCGGGTGTGCGCCGGCAGCACCTCGATCCGGCCCTCCCACGGCAGCTCCGCCTGCGGCGCCGCGGCGAAGACCTCGTCGCGCCGGGCCGGCGGCAACATCCGCAGGAACTGGTAGTCGAGCGCGTCGACGGCGACCAGGCCGTCGAGGCCCAGCCCGGCGATCAGGTGCCGGCGCACCCGAGGCGTTACGTACCGGTAGGCGTGACCGCCCAGGTCCCGGGTGGTCAGCAGGGTCACCACCCGGTCCGGGAACCGGGCGGCGAGCGGGGCCAGGTCCACCTCCGGCAGGGTGCTCAGGGCGTGGCGTTCCAGCAGGTCGAGCACCCGGGCCGGCTCAGCGTGCAGACATGCCCGGACCGGGGCCAGCACCGCCGCCCAGTCCGGTGTCGTCGTCAGCCGGGCGTCCACCCAGTCCAGCACGACGCCGGCGTGCCGCCGCGCGAGGACCTTCCATCCGACGACCGCGGGCGCCAGCTCCGGGAGCAGCCGCGCGACCGTCTCCGGGGTGCACGCCGCGAGCAGGGCCGCCGCCTCGTGGTCGCCGTGACGGCTGCGGACCAGACCGATCACCGCATCACCGCTGCCGGGTCGCTGCCGCAACAACTTCAGGATCAACTTCCGGAGTACGGGCGGAGCCTCGGCCAGCACCTCACTCCCGGTCGCCCAGCCCAGCCGGAGCGCCTGCCGGGTCGCTTCCGCCCGTACCGAAAAATCTGGATCGTGCAGGGCAGTGACCACTATCGGTCGTAAGGCGAACGCGGCGGCCGCGACCACCGCCAGGTACCGCTCGTAGGGTCCGCCGGTCGCGAGCTCGGCGATCCGCGCACCCGGATCGTCCTGCGCGCGCAGCAGACGCAGCAGGGTGGAGATCCGTTGTGGGTAGGGCACCTGGTCGAGCGCGTCGGACAGCACCCGGGGATTGTGCCGCACAAGGTCAACACGGCCGGGCAGGTAGCCTCCAGCGGTACGGACGCGGCTATCGACGGGACGTGTGGATGTTCACCAAGGCGCTCTGCTGCACGATGATGGTGTTCATCGCCGTCGCGATGTTCGGGATGTGGCTGCAGAAGCACCGTGGCCGGAAGTGATCGTCACGCTCCTGATCGCGGCCGCGGCCGCCGGGTGGGTGGACGCGGTCGTCGGCGGGGGCGGGCTCCTGCTGCTGCCGGCGCTGCTGGTCGCCGCGCCGCAACTGCCGCTGCCGACCGCGCTCGGCACCAACAAGCTCGCCGCGATCTGCGGGACCAGCACGGCCGCGGTCACCTACGCGCGCCGCACGAAGATCGACTGGGCGGTGGCCGGGCCGTCCGCGGGGCTCGCGCTGCTCTGCGCCGGGTGCGGAGCGCTGCTGGCCGGGCAGATCCCGGCGAGCGCGTACCGGCCGGTGGTGCTCGCGGTGCTGATCGCGGTCGCGGTGTTCGTGACGGTGCGCCCGGCGATGGGCCTGACCGAGCACGCGGAGAAACGCACCACGCTGCGGCGGGGGCTGGCCGTGGCGGTCGCCGGCGGGCTGGTCGCCACGTACGACGGGCTGATCGGGCCGGGCACCGGCACGTTCCTGGTGCTCGCGTTCACCACGATCGTCGGCGCGGACTTCGTGCACGGCTCCGCGATGGCGAAACTCGTCAACACCGGCACGAACCTGGGCGCGCTGATCGTGTTCGCCGCGACCGGCCACGTGGCGTGGCTGCTCGGCGCCGGGATGGCGGTCTGCAACGTCGCCGGCGCGGTGGTCGGTGCGCGGATGGCGCTGCGCAAGGGCTCCGGGTTCGTACGCATAGTGCTCTTGATCGTTGTCCTTGCCCTGATCATCAAGCTCGGCGTCGATCAGTTCAGAATGATGTGATGAGCGACGAAGCGCAGCAACTGATCGCCGAGATCGAGGACCAGGAGAAGCGGCTGGTCTTCCCGCACTTCGACGAGGCCGACGCGTGGGCCCTCGGGTCCCTGCTGGTGAAGCTGGCCACCGCACGGGGCCTGCCGGTCGCGGTCGACATCCGCCGCGGCGAGCAGCAACTCTTCCACGCCGGGCTGGCCGGCTCGACCGCCGACAACGACGCGTGGATCGAGCGCAAGGTCCGGGTGGTGTACCGGTTCGCGAGTTCGTCGTTCCTGATCGGGCGGCAGCTGGCGGCCAAGGGCCGGGAGCTGGGGCCGGCCATGGGTGTCGACCCGACGCTGTTCGCGGCGCACGGCGGCGCGTTCCCGGTGCGGATCGCGGGGGTCGGGGTGGTCGGGGTGGTGACCGTTTCCGGCCTGCCGCAGGCGGAGGACCACGCGCTGGTGGTCGAGGCGATCTCGACGTTCCTGGGCAGCTGATTCCGCTCTGCCGTCAGCAGATCTTTGTGGGCCGGGCCGGCTTCTCGGGGCAGGCTCGGCCCATGCGGATTCTGATCCTCGGCGGCAGTGGTTTCGTCGGTCGTGCGCTCGCTGATGAGGCGCTCGCGGCCGGCCACGACGTGACAGTGTTCAACCGCGGTCAGCGCGATCCGGTGCCGGGCACCACCACGCTGCTCGGTGACCGGCTCGCCGACGGCGGCCTGACCGCGCTCGCGACCGGCACCTGGGACGCGGTCGTCGACACCTGGTCGGCGCAGGCGTCCGCGGTGGGCACGGCCGCGGCGCTGCTGGCGGGCCGTGCGGGCCATTTCGCGTACGTCTCCAGCCGCTCGGTCTACCGCTGGCTGTCCACCGACGTGCTCACCGAGGACGCCCCGCTCACCGACCTCGACGACCCCGGTTACGCCGGCGACAAGCTGCGCGGCGAGCAGGCGACCGCGGCGTTCGGCGGCCCGGTGCTGTTCGCCCGGGCCGGTCTGATCCTCGGCCCGCACGAGGACGTCGGCCGGCTCCCCTGGTGGCTGCACCGCCTGCACCGCGGCGGCCCGACCCTGGCCCCCGGCCCGCGCGACCTGCCCCTGCAGTACGTCGACGCCCGCGACCTGGCCCTGTTCCTCCTGGCGAACGTCGGGGTGACCGGCGCGTTCAACGTGGTCAGCGAGTCCGGCCACGCCACGATGGGTTCCCTGCTGGACACCGCGAACGAGGTCACCGGCGGCCACGCCGAGCTGCGCTGGACCGACCCGGACCGGATCCTGGCCGCCGGCGTCGAACCCTGGACCGACCTGCCGATCTGGCTCCCGCCGGGCGACAGCCACGACTTCATGCACCGCGCTGATGTGAGCAAGGCCCTGGCGGCGGGCCTGCGGTGCCGCCCGGTGCGGGAGACGGTGGCGGACACGTGGGCGTGGTTGTCGTCCCTGCCGGGCGCGGCCCCGCAGCGCACCGACCGGCCATCGGTGGGCCTCGCCCCCGCAGCAGAGGAAAAACTGCTGCTGCCCTAGCCCTCACCCCGGTCCCGGCCCCCGGTCCCGGCCCCCGGCTGGTCGTCAGGGGTGTGTCGCGGCGCTCGAGGCACCCCTGGCAGCCAGCCCGCACGGGGCGGCTGGACGCCAGAGGTGTATCCAGGCGCCCGACACACCCCTGAGCACCAGCCGATGCGGGGGTTCGTGCCACCGGGCGCGCGACACACCCCAGAAAGCCAGCCCGCACGGGGCGGCTGGACGCCAGGGGTGTGTCCGAACGCGCGACACACCCCTGCTGCCCAGCCAGCGCGGGCCGGCTGGTTACCAGGGGTGCCTCCGGGTGCCTGAGACACCCCTGGTAACCAGCCGGCACGGGGCGGCTGGGCGCGGTGCGACTCGTCCGGCTGGCGCTGACGGCTGACTCAGCGCGCTTGAGGGGGCCGTGAGCGCCAGCCCGGCTGCGGCAGGTGCCTTTTGTCGCCCGGGAGCGGGGAGGAGCGCGCGCTGCGGCGTACCCGGTGATGTGCGGAATCAGGGGCTGGGACGGCCGGGAGTGGCGGGGTGGCCATGCCCACCTACCCCGGGACGTCGGTGAGGCGGACGGCGACCGTGACCCGGCCGCGGTCGTCGCGGTGGGCGGTCGCGTGGCCCGCGCGGTCGACGCCGTCCAGCTTCACCGAGAGCGGGCCGCCGTCGCCGAGGAAGTTGCGCCACCAGGTCTTGGCGTCCGGCAGCGCCACCGCGATGAGGATGCCGGCGGTGGTGCGGCGGTACCCGATCGGGATGGTGAAGGTCCGCCCGGACCTGCGCCCGGTGTAGGTCAGCATCGCGATGCCCCGGCCGACCAGCCGCCCCCATCGAGGCGAGAGGGTCAGCCGGGTGACACCCCGGTTGACCAGCTGAACGAACCGCAGCCGTGACAATCCCTGCTTCATGATCCGCACGGTAGTGACCCACCGGCCCCGCTCCACCGAAGTGGAACAGCCCACCGAAATTTGCCTCACTCCCGGCCAAACGGCCGAACGGCCGAACGGCCGAACCGGCGAACCGGCGAACCGGCGAACCGGCGAACCGGCGAACCGGCGAACCGGCGAACCGGCGAACCGGCGAACCGGCGAACAACGACAGCAGGCCCCGGCTGGCGCTGACGGCCGCCTCGCGGCCGCCGAAACAGCCGTGAGCACCAGCCGTGAGCACCAGCCGGGCGGCGGCGTCAGCGGGTGGCGAGCTCGGCGGCGACCGCGTCGGCGCCCAGCCCGATCATCCAGGTCAGCGGGGCGTCGGGCAGGTAGCCGGTCATCACCTTGGTCAGCTGCTCGCGCTGGTCGTCGGTCAGGGTCGGTGCGCCGGCGGCCAGGTCGGTGATCGTCTCGCGGTATTTCAGCAGGTAGCGCTGCTGATCGCGCAGCATGCCGACGTCACCCGGCGCGCCGTGCCCGGGCAGCAGCTCGCGACCGTCGAGGGCGGCGGTGAGCGTGTCAAGGGCGGCGAGCCACGCGCCGGTGTGCCCGTCGGCGGTATACGGATGGACCCCGTTGAAGGCCAGATCGCCGAGGAAGACCCGATTTTCCAGTACGACGTACGAGTCCGCGTGACTCTCCGCCGCGCCGACGGTGTGCACGACGTACCGCAGCCCGCCCAGCTCCACCGCCTCCCCGTCGGCGAGCCGGTACTCCGGGACCCGGTGCCGGTCGGGCCACTCGTCGCCGTAGACCGGCTGCCACTGGGCGCGTTTCTCGTCGGCGATCCGGGCGATCGTGGCGGCCACCTCGGCGGCGGCGTACACCGGGACGTCCGGGCCGGCGACGGTCGGCAGCCCGTTGAAGTGGTCCGGGTGCGCGTGCGTGACGAACACGCCGAGCAGCGGCTTGTGCAACGCCGCGATCCGGTCGGCGAGCGCGCGGGCGTCGGACAGCAACAGGCTCGCGTCGACCAGGACGACCCCGTCGGCGGTCTCGACCAGGTAGCTGTTGACGAACAGTCCCGCCTCGGCCGCGGTGTACGTGTGAATCCGGTGTTCGGTCATGATCCGACGTTATGGCGGCGTGCCCCGACCGGACAGAAGGCACTTTCAGGTGCCCTTGAGCCAGCCGGCCCACTCCGGGATGAGCCGCAGGTTCTTGGCGGCGCCGCGGAGCCGGGCCAGGCATGCGATTGCGGACCGGGCGCGGGTGGGCGCGTCGTCGGCGCGGTGCCCGAGAGCGCGCCACAGCAGCCACTCCGCGGTCCGCAGTTGTGCTTCCACGATGCCGTGGAACAGGGCCGGGTCCGCCGGGAGGGCACGACCGCCGGCCTTGCGGTAGGCCGCGATCGTCCGTACGAAATGGTGTTTTTCGAGGAAACCCATGGCCAGAGCCGACCGCAGGACCTCGTGTTCCGCGGTCTCCGGGCCGGCGCTGTCCCAGTCGAGCAGGACCGGACCGGTGGCCGTGATCAGCACGTTGTCGGGTTTGACATCGCGGTGCGAGGCGACCGCGGTCAGCGGCGGCCCGGGCTCGGCGACGTAGGCCAGTACCGCGGCGACGGTCGGCAACTGCTCGCGGACCTGCTGGGCGAAAGCGGTCTCGTGGCCGGCCAGCCAGTCGTGCCAGGCGTCGACCGGGTGCAGGGCGGCCAAGGCGGGCAGGTCGTCACCGGGGCGCTGGTGCAGCAGGGCGAGGGTGGTGCCGGTCCAGTCGGCGACCTCGTCACCGGGGCCGGTCAGGTGGTACCCGTCGCACCAGTCGTGCAGCTGCCAGTGCCGCGGACCAGCGCCGGAGTCGAGCGCCACGACCAGCGGAGCGTGCCGGGCGGGCAGGCGCACCCCGGCCGCGGCGGCGGCCTGTTCGATCCGGGCCGCGGCGTGGTACTCGTCCCACCACCACTGTTCCGGCACCTCGTGGAGGCGTTTGGCGGCATAGCGGCCGGTGGTCGTGCGCAGCTCGAACAGCTCGTGCGAGACGCCACCGGCGACCGGGATCAACGGCCCGGTCGCCGAGCCGGCGGCGAACGCGGTGGCCAGCTCCGGGGCCGGATCGGACAGCATGCCCGGGACGCTAACAATCCGGGTCGCCCGCGAGAAGCGGATAACGGTCAGCCGCTGGTCTTGAAGCCGCCGTTGCTGTGCAGCAGCTGGCCGGTGATCCAGCCGCCGGCATCGGACATCAGGAAGCGGACCAGGTCGGTGGTGTCGTTCGCGGTGCCCAGCCGGCCGGCCGGGGTCTGCCGGATCCCGGACTCGCGGATCTCCGGGGTCATCCAGCCGGTGTCGATCGGGCCGGGATTGACCACGTTGGCGCGCACGCCACGCGCCCCGAGCTCGACCGCCGCGGCCACCACGAGCCGGTCCAGGGCGCCCTTGCTCGCGCCGTACGGCAGGTTGTGCGCGGTGTGATCGCTGGTCAGCGCGACGATCCGCCCGGTGACCCCGCCGGCCGGGGCTGCGGGCGGCAACTGCTCGGCGAACGCCTTGATCAGCAGCCAGGACGCGCGGGCGTTGACCGCGAAGTGCCGGTCCCAGCTCTCCACGGTGGTGTCCAGCACGGAGCTGTCGGTGCTCTCGGCGTGCGACAGCACCAGCCCGCGCAGGTCACCGTGGGCCGTGGCCGCCGCGACCAGACGGCCCGGCTCGGTGACGCTGGTCAGGTCGGCGGGCAGCAGGTCGACGCGGCGGCCCAGGGCCCGGCACCGCGCGGCGACGTCCTCCGGGTCGTGGCCGCCGCGTTCCAGGCCGATCCGCTCGTCGTAGGGCGACCAGTAGCTCAGCGCCAGGTCCCAGCCGTCCTCGGCCAGGCCGACGGCGAGGGTGGCGCCGATCGAGCGCTGCCGCCCGACCCCGGTGATCAGAACCGTTGCCACCCGCTACCTCCCAGACTGCCCGGCTCTCGGAAGCCCGGCCAAGAAGATCAGACCGCCGCGGCCGCGTGCCGGCCGGCCGCGCGGCCGCTGAACAGGCAGCCGCCCAGGAACGTGCCCTCCAGCGCGTTGTAGCCGTGCACCCCGCCGCCGCCGAACCCGGCGACCTCGCCGGCGGCGTAGAGCCCCGGCAGGACCTGCCCGTCCGTACCGATGACGCGGGAATCCAGATCGGTCTGGATGCCGCCGAGGGTTTTGCGGGTCAGGATGTGCAGCTTGACGCCGATCAGCGGGCCGGCCGCCGGGTCCAGGATCCGGTGCGGCGTCGACGTACGCCCGATCTTGTCGCCGATGTAGCGCCGCGAGTTGTAGATCCCCTGGATCTGCGCGTCCTTGGTGACCTTGTTGGCCAGCTGCCGGTCGCGCGCCTCGATCTGGCCGCGCACGTGCGCCGCGTCGAGCAACGGCGAGTCGGTCAGCTTGTTCATCCCGGCGACCAGTTCCTCAAGGGTGGACGCCACCACGAAGTCCGCGCCGTGCTGCTTGAACGCCTCGACCGGGCCGGGCGCGCCCTTGCCCATCAGCCGGTCACGCAGGAACGCCTTGCGATCCTTCGCGGTCAGGTCCGGGTTCTGCTCGGAGCCGGACAGTGCGAACTCCTTCTCGATCATCTTCTGGGTGAGGATGAACCAGGAGTGGTCGTGCTCGGCCAGTTCCGGGGTGGTGCGCAGGTAGCGCAGCGTGCCGAGGGTGTCGTAGCTCGGGTAGTACGGCTGCGGCAGCCGCCGGCCGAGCGCGTCGAACCACATCGGCGACGGCGCGGACAGGATCCGGATGCCGTGGGAGGGCCAGATCGGGTCCCAGTTGCGGATGCCCTCGGTGTAGTGCCACATCCGGTCCCGGTTGACCAGGCGCGCGCCGGCCCCCTCGGCGATGCCGAGCATCCGCCCGTCCACGTAGGCGGGCACCCCGGTGATCATCTCCTTCGGGGCGGTGCCGAGCCGGGCCGGCCAGTACTGCCGGACCAGGTCGTGGTTGGCGCCGATGCCGCCGGTCGTGACGATCACCGCCTGCGCGCGGACCTCGAAATCGCCGACTTCCTCGCGGTTGGAGGACACCCCGCGCGCGGCGTCGTCATCGGCCAGAACCCGGCCGCGGACGCCGACCACCACGCCGCCTTCGACGATCAGCTCGTCGACCCGATGCCGGTGCCGGAACTCCAGAAGCCCATCACTAGAGGCACGCTGCGCGGACGCCGCGAACGGCTCGACCACGCCGGTGCCGGTACCCCAGGTGATGTGGAAGCGCGGCACCGAGTTGCCGTGCCCACCGGCGCGCAGGTCGCCGCGCTCGGCCCAGCCGGCGAACGGCAGCCAGCTCAACCCCATCCCGGCCAGCCAGGACCGCTTCTCGCCGGCGGCGAATTCGACGTACGCCCGGGCCCACTTGACCGCCCAGGAGTCCTCGTCGCCGATCCGGTCGAACCCGGCCGAGCCGCGCCAGTCGCTCCAGGCCAGCTCGACGCTGTCGCGGATCCGGGCCCGGCGTTGCTCGGGGCTGTCGACGAAGAACAGCCCGCCGAACGACCAGAAGGCCTGCCCGCCGAGGTTCGCCGCGTTCTCCTGGTCGATCAGGATCACCCGCTTGCCGGCGCTGGTGACCTCATGGGCCGCGGCCAGACCGGCCAGTCCGGCGCCCACCACGATGACGTCCACAGCTACCTCCAACGGTGACCTGCACCACTCCGATACACGAATGTATCCGATACACGAATGTATGCAAAGGCTATGCTCGGCGGCATGGTCACCCGCCGCCGAGCCGAGACCCGTGGCCGGCTCCTCGACGCCGCCCTGCGCGTCTTCGCCGCCAAGGGCTGGGGCCAGGTGCGGATCGAGGAGATCTGCGACGCGGCCGGCTACACCCGCGGCGCGTTCTACTCGAACTTCGACAGCCTCGACGAGCTGTTCTTCGCGCTCTACGACGAACGCGCCGACCTGATCGCCACCCAGGTCACCGCGGCGCTGGCCGACCCCGACCCGTCGTTTCACCACGCCGTCGAGCGGGCCGCGTCGACCCTGCTGCTCGACCGCGACTGGCTGCTGATCAAAACCGACTTCCTGCTGCACGCCGCACGCCACCCGGACGTCGCCGGCCGGCTCGCCGAGCACCGCGCCCGGCTGCGCGAGGCCATCGAGCAGCGGCTGGCCAGCACCCCGCTCACACTGCCGGCCGCGCTGCCGGACGTCCCGGCCGCGGCCCGCGCCGTGATCGCCGCGTACGACGGAGTGACTGTCCAATTACTGCTTGACGCCGACGCGCATGCCGCCCGGACCTGGCTCACCCAGCTGCTGAACGCCCTGCTCGTACGGTGAATGTGGCCCTTCTCGCCCCGGCACGCCCTGAAAGGACGCTGCCGCGGATCAACGCGACAATGGTGGGGTGCCGCTGCCGACTCCCACCGCCGACCCGGCGCAGACCCGGATCGATCTCGAGAACCTCCGGCCTGACCTGGTCGAACGCTACGACGCGGCGCTGCCGGGAGCCCGCGCGGCCGTGCTGCGCCGGCTCCGGCTGGCCATCGAGCGCGAGCCCCTTCCGGGCGCCTCTTTTTCAGAAATGGACCCGGTCGAGTTAACCGCGAAGCTCTGGCCCGGCACTCCGTTCGTCGGCGAGGTCGCCAACAGCGTCGCCAACCTGGCCTTGGCCCGCGCGAACGCCGTCCCGCCGGACCGGGCGGACACCGATCTCGGCCGGATCGAGCAGTGGGAGACCGACGGGCACCCCCTGCACCCGTGCTGCCGGACCCGCACCGGGATGACCGTCGCCGACGTGCTCGCCTACGCCCCGGAGCACCGCCCGGTGATCCGCCTGCGCCGGCTGCGGGTACCGCCCGAGCGCTGGCACGGCACCGCCCAGCCGGTCCTGTACGCACACCCGTGGCAGGCCGCCCGGCTGCTGCGCGAGTACCCGTGGCTGACCGACGCCGGCCCGACCCGGCCGATGCGCCCGCTGATGTCGCTGCGCACGGTCGCCCCGGTCAGCGGCGGGCCGCACCTCAAGACCGCTGTCGACGTGCAGATGACCTCGGCGGTGCGCACCGTCTCCCCGGCCGCGGTGCACAACGGCCCGATCCTGTCGGCGTTCCTCACCCGGCTCACCGCGGACCTGCCGATCGACGTCCTCGCCGAGACCGAGGCCGGCGCGGTGATCACCGAGCACGGGCCGGACCGGCGGCTGGCCCACCTGGTCCGGCGCGCGCCCCGGCTGGCACCCGGCGAGCAGGCCGTACCCCTCGGGGTCTTCGTGTCGAGGCTGCTGGGCACGGTCGACGACCCGTACCGATGGCTCGAAGAACTCACCGCGGTCCTGTTCGCGCCGCTGACCACCGTGCTCGGCCGCGGTGTCGCGCTCGAGGCGCACGGGCAGAACACCCTCGTCGTGCTCCGCGACGGTCACCCGGTCCGGACCCTCTACCGCGACCTCGGCGGTGTCCGGGTCGACCGGCGCCTCGGCCTCGACCTGCACGGCGACCTGCCCACCGACGACCCGGACGTGCTGCGCGTCAAGGTCGCGGCGGCCGCGCTCGGCACGGTCGCCACCCAGCTCGTCGACGGGTTCGCCGAGCGGCACGGCGCGGAACCGGACCGGCTGTGGGCGATCGTCGCGGCCGGGTTGCGCGCCGAACCGCGGCTGCTCACCGAACCGCTGCCGATCAAGGCGACCACCGCGATGCGCCTCGCCGCCGACCAGCTCGACGACATCTGGACCCATCAGCCCAACCCGATGGCGGTGCACGCATGACTTCCAGTCTCACCACCGGACGACTCGCCGCGGCGGTCGCGCACACCCAGGCCGCCCTGGCCGTGCACGCGCCGCAGCTGGTCGAGGGTTTCCTCGACCAGCTGCCGCAGGCCGCCGACACGGTCGGGCGGCGGCTGCGCGGCGCCCTGGCCCGCGAGGGGCTCTCCGACGACCGGGCCGGCGGGACCCGGCACGCCTTCCACCGGGTCGAGTTCGCCCGCTCCGGGGTCGCCGACCCGGTGGAGCTGCTGGCCGGGATCGACGCGCCGGCGTTCGCGGCCGAGCTGCGCAACGCGGTGATCAACCTGGCGATCGCGCTGGCCCGGCCCGGCCCGGTGCCCGGCGGCGACGCCGACGAGGCCGCGATCGCCGGGGAGCGGCTGGCCATTTCCGGTCACAACCTGCACCCGTGCGGGCGGACCCGGCTGGGCTGGGACACCGGCGACGTGCTGGAGCACGACCTGGAGTCCGGCGGCACGCAGATCCGGTTCGTGGCGGTCCGCGACGCCGCCCACCTCGGCGATGATCTGGCGCTCGTCGTCGACATTCCCCCAGCACCCGCCGGCTACCGCGCGCAACCACTCCACGCCTGGCAGCACCAGATGGTCACCCACCGTTATGCACACCTCTTCGCCGACGGCACGCTGCGTCACCTCGACGGGCACCTGGACGCGATCCCCACCGCCGCGCTGCGCACCCTGCTGCTGCCCGCGGCCGCCGACGGCACCCGGCACTACCTCAAGGTCGCCCTGGACATCCAGGTCACCTCGACCCGGCGCAGCATCAGCGTGGCCAGCACCCGCAACGGCCCGGCGGTCTCCACCCTGCTGCACCGCCTCGCCGCCGACGAGCCGTCGCTGCTGCTGATGGCCGAGACCGCGGGCGCCGCCGTGCCCGCCGGGTCCGGGCGCGACTTCTCCGCGATCCTGCGCGAGGGGCTGACCGGGCGGCTCGCACCCGGTGAGGAGGCGATCCCGGGCAGCGCCCTGCCGTACCGGCTGGCCGAGCTCCTCGGCAAGCACGGCGGCGACCCGGCCGCCTGGCTGCACGACTACAGCCGGTTGATCCTGCCGCCGTTACTGCGCCTGGCCACCCAGGGTGTCGCCCTCGAAGCGCACCTGCAGAACTGCCTGCCCACCTTCGTCGACGGCCGGCCCCACCGCCTCGCGCTGCGCGACTTCGCCGGCCTGCGCCTGCACCTGCCCCGGCTGGCCGCCGCCGGACACCACGTCGACCTGTGGCCAGGATCGGTCGTCGGCACCGACGATCCGGCGGTGATGCGCGCCAAGCTCGGCTACACCGCGTTCCAGGCCCACCTCGGCGAGATCGTCCTGCACCTCCCCCTCGATGAATCCGCGGCGTGGCGGATCGTCCGGGACGTCGTCGACGAGACCTACGCGACCCTGACGTCGCCCGCCGCCGCCGAGGACCACGCCGCGTTCACCGCACCGACCGTTCCGCACAAAGCCCTGGTCCGGATGCGGCTGGCCGGCGCCGGCGACATCTACCTCCCGGTGGAGAATCCCCTGCATGGCTGAGGTCCCCGCGCCCGTCGCCGCCGCGGTGCGCGCACTGCCGACGCCGGCCTGCGCCTACGTCTACGACACGACCGCGCTGCGCGCGAGAGCCGCCACGCTGCGGGCCGCCCTCCCCCCGAAAACCACCATTTTGTACGCAGTGAAAGCCAACGGCCACCCCGCCGTCGTCCAGGCTCTCGCCGACGCGTGCGACGGCCTCGAGGTCGCCTCCGGTGGCGAACTGGCCCTCGCCGTCACCGCCGGCGCCCGCCGGATCGTCTTCGGCGGCCCCGCCAAGACCGACGCCGAGCTGACCGCCGCGGTCCGGGCCGGTGCCCTGATCAACGTGGAGAGCCTGTTCGAGGCGCAACGGCTCGCCGCCCTCGGCCTGCACGCCGGCATCTGCCTGCGGGTCAACCGCGCCAGCGTCGGCGTCACCGGCAGCCACGCGATGACCGGCACACCCACCCCGTTCGGCATCGACGAGTCCCAGCTCGGCGACGTCCTCGCCGCACTGCCGGCCGGCCTCACCGTGCTCGGCTTCCACCTGCACGCGGTCTCCAACAACCTCGACGGCACCGCCCACGCAGCGTTCCTCACCGACGCGATCAGTTGGTCGATCAAAACCAGTCTTCGGTACGGCGTGCAGCTGCGGATCGTCAACGCCGGCGGCGGGCTCGGCGTCGACTACCTCTCGGACGCGTCGATGGACGTGGCACCGCTCGCCGCCGTGACCGTCCCGGACGGCGTCGACCTGATCGTCGAGCCGGGCCGCTACCTGGCCGCCGACGCCGGCCACTACGCCGCCGAGGTGATCGACCTCAAGACCACGCACGGGCGCACGTTCGCGGTGCTGCGCGGCGGCACCCACCACTTCCGGCTACCCGCCGCGTGGGGCTACAGCCACCCGTTCACCGTCCTGCCGGTCGACACGTGGGACCGCCCGTACCCGCGCCCGCAGGTCACCGGCACCGCGGTCGACGCGGTCGGCGAGCTGTGCACCCCGCGCGACGTGCTCACCCGCGGCCAGCACGTGGACCGGCTGCGCGTCGGCGACCTGCTGGTGTTCGCCCGCACCGGCGCGTACGGCTGGGACATCTCGCACCACGACTTCCTGCGCCACGAGGCACCCGCATTCGTCATCCTGTGACCGGGCGTGTAGTTTGCCGCTAGACCGTGACACGGCCCGAGGAGGTGAGACCCATGACTGTTGCAGCGAACTGGGTGCTCCCCCTGCCGTCACGGGCGGGCGACTGACGTAGGCGTCGCCGGGAGTGCCCCATCACTCCCGGAAGGTTTCACCCATGCTCTCTCCGTTTGACGTGATCATTGCCGGCTGCGGGCCGACCGGCGCGATGCTGGCCGCCGAGTTGCGGCTGCACGACGTACGCGTGCTCGTCCTGGAGAAGGACACCGAGCCGACATCGATCGTCCGCATCGTCGGTCTGCACATCCGCACCCTCGAGCTGATGGCCATGCGCGGCCTGCTCGACCGCCTCCGCGACCGCGGGCGGCAGCGGCCGGCCGGCAGCTACTTCGCCGCCATCGACAAGCCCGCGCCGGCCGGCCTGGACTCCGCGCACGCCTACCTGCTGGGCATCCCGCAACCGGTCGTCGTCGAGCAACTCGAACTGCACGCGACCGACCGGGGCGCGCAGGTCCGGCGCGGCGAGACGGTGACCGGTGTCGAGCAGGACGACGACGGGGTGACCGTCGAACTGGCCGGCGGGGAGCGGCTGCGGGCGCGCTATCTGGTCGGCTGCGACGGCGCCCGCAGCACGGTCCGCAAACTGCTCGGGGTGGGCTTCCCGGGCGAGCCGTCCCGCAACGCCACGCTGATGGGCGAGATGGCGGTGGGGGTGCCACCCGAGGAGGTGGCCGCCGCCGTGCGCGAGATCCACCGGACCGACAAGCGGTTCAGCGTGCAGCCCTTCGGCCCCGGCGTCTATCGCATCGTCGTCCCCGACGCGCCTGTCCCCGACGCGCCTCTCGGCGACGCGGCATCCCCCGACGCGGCGCTCGGCGACCGCGCGGAAGCCGGTCAGCGCGTCGCGCCGCCCACGCTCGAGGATTTCCGGCGGCAGCTGCGGGCCGTCGCCGGCACCGACTTCGGGGTGCACTCGCCGCGCTGGCTGTCCCGGTTCGGCGACGCCACCCGGCTGGCCGAGAACTACCGGGTCGGCCGGATCCTGCTGGCCGGCGACGCCGCGCACATCCACCCGCCGATCGGCGGCCAGGGCCTCAACCTCGGGATCCAGGACGCCGTCAACCTCGGCTGGAAACTGGCCGCGCAGGTCCACGGCTGGGCCCCGGACACCCTCCTGGACAGCTACCACGCCGAACGCCACCCGGTCGCCGCCGACGTGCTGGACAACACCCGCGCCCAGGCCGAGCTGCTCGCCGCCGGCCCGGGCCCGCAGGCGGTGCGCCGGCTGCTCATCGAGCTGATGGACTTCGACGAGGTGAACCGCCGCCTGCTCGAGAAGATCACCGCGATCGGGATCCGCTACGACTTCGGCCCGGGCCCGGATCTGCTCGGCCGCCGCCTGCCCGACCTGGAAATCAAAACCGGTCATCTGTACGACCAGCTGCACCACGGCCGCGCCCTGCTGCTGGACCGCACCGGGCGCCTGACCGTGGGCGGCTGGGCGGACCGGGTCGACCAGCTCGGCGATCCGGCCGCGGCCCTGGACGCTCCGGCCGTCCTGCTACGCCCGGACGGCCACGTGGCCTGGATCGGCGACGACCAGCACGACCTCGACACCCACCTGACCCGCTGGTTCGGCGAACCGGCCGACTGATCACCCCGGACCGCCGCCGGCTGGCAGGCATCGCGCTGCCCGCCGCCGCTCGGTGACGGACCGCCCGCCCTGGGCCGCTGCTCAGTACAGGGCGGAGCGGGTCGTCGGGGTCAGGCGGAGCCGCTCGGTGCGGGTCACCGCGAACCGGGCGGGCACGTCGATCTCGCGGCCGTCGCGGGTCAGCCAGACGAACGCGTGCTCGCCCTCACGGACCGGCAAGGCCGGGAAGTCGTTCTCCGCATACTCCGTCGACAGCACCGCCACCGCCCCGGAATCCTGGTCGGCGAACCACTGCGCGAACGCCTCGTCGAACGGCCGATCGGCGTACCAGATGGTCGCCGTCACCACCGCGGCCTCACGCCGATCGTCGCCGTCGCGCGGTGACGCCGGCGGCGGCACGGTCGCGCGTAGCAGCAGGACGTCGTCGGAGTCGAGCATGGTGGCGTTCGCCGCCGGGCCGTGCTGCTTCCAAACCGGGCCGCCGTAGAACTCCCGCAGCCCGCGCGAGCGCGCCGCCATGTCGGGGAAGCCGCGGAACCAGACGAACATGTCGGGCCGGTCCAGGTCGCGGAACTGGCCCAGCACGGCCATCCCCAGCGCCTCCTGCGACGCGATGAACTCCCGGTCGAACAGCTCGATCAGCTCGTCGCGGCGGCCCGGGCGCAGCGTGTACCGCCGCAGCTCGACGATCACTTGAGGATCCGGTCGAGCATGTCGGCGATGGTGCGCCGGGACAGCGCGGTGCCGAACGCGGACGACGCCTCGTCGTACACATCGGTCAGCACCGGCTGGATGCCGTTGCCGACCGGGCACTCCTTGTTCGGCTCGGAGCGGTGCAGGGCCAGCAGCGGTTCCGCCGCGACGGCCATCCACACGTCGTACATGGTGATCTCCTCGGCCGGCCGGGCCAGCGAAAAACCGGCCCGGGTGCCGCGCCGGGCGGTGACCAGACCGGCGCGTTTCAGGTCGCCGAGACTGCGCCGCAGGATCACCGGGTTCGTATTCACACTCGCGGCCACCTCGTCGGACGTCAGCGAGCCCTGCCCGCGCCGCCGGGCCAGCTCCAGCCAGGCCAGCGCGTGCGCCGCGATCGTCACTCTGCTGTTCGATGCCATCGTAACCATTCCTATTACAACCCGCCGCGCTTCGCAACCCGAACATGAACGTGAACCGGCGAGCATACGGAAGCCATGCGACCACAAGGCACTAGCCTGCCCGGATGAGTTTCGGGACCTACGCGCGCCGGGTGCGCGACCCCGCGCTCCCCTACGGGCGACGGGTCTCCGCCCTCGCGGGCTGCGTGCAGCACTACCAACCGGTCGGCTTCAAGGCGACGTTCGTCCATCTGGAACAGGTGGCCGGGCCGTTCCGCCACGACGAGGCGGCGCTGCTGCGGGCCGTCGACCTGCTCACGGCCAGCCGGGAGCGGTGGCTGGCCGAGGTCCGCGCCTATGCGACCCGGCGCAGCACGGCGAAACGCCTCGGTCACCGCACGCCGTCCGCCGCCGGGCGCTTCCCGATGAAACCCGCCCATTGGTACGGCGACAGCCGCGCCGCGGCACTGACCGCCCTCGGCTACCTGCTCCGGCGGCGGGCGAAGGGCCGGCCCATTCGGGGTGCGGACGCCGACCCCGAGGTGGTGCGGCTGGCGGCCACCTGCCTGGCTGGCGGCGGGCACCTCGACGCCGCCGGGCGGCAGGAGCAGCGGCGCCTCCAACTCCGGTTCGCCGGCCCGGGCGCTGAAATCGGCTCCCGCTGGGTCCTGCGCCTGATCGCCGAGGCGAGCCGACCGGGGCCCGCCAGCTGACCGGAGACGTCACCGACCGGTGTTGAGGCGGGCCGCCTGGCGGGTCAGGTGATCACGTTCGGCCGCGTTCGGGGCCTTGTGGGCCGCCTCCGCGTAGAGCCGGGCCGCCGTGGCCGGGTCGCCGTCGCGCTCGTGCAGGTAGGCCGCCACCGCCGCGTAGCGGGGCACCGTGTCGTCCAGGGTGGCCAGCACCGCCAGACCGGCCCGGGCGCCGTCCGCCTCGCCGACCGCCACCGCGCGGTTCAGTCGTACCACCGGGCTGTCGGTCAGGAGCACCAGCTCGTCGTACCATTCGACGATCTGGACCCAATCGGTCTGTTCGGCGGTCGGCGCGTCGGCGTGCAGTGCCGCGACAGCGGCCTGCGCCTGGAACTGACCCAGCCGGTCCCGGGACAACGCGGTCTGCAGGATCGCCACGCCCTCGGCGATCGCCGCGGTGTCCCAGCGGGTCCGGTCCTGCTCGGCGAGCGGCACCAGGCTGCCGTCCGGCGCGGTCCGCGACGACCGGCGGGCATGGTGCAGCAGCATCAGGGCCAGCAGCCCGGCCACCTCCGGATGGTCGATCGCCGCCGCCAGCTGCCGGGTCAGCCGGATCGCCTCGGCGACCAGGTCGACGTCACCGGAGTAGCCCTCGTTGAACACCAGGTAGAGCACGCGCAGCACGGTGCCGACGTCACCGGGCTGGTCGAACCGGACCCCCGCGACGGTCCGCTTGGCCCGGCTGATCCGCTGCGCCATCGTCGCCTCCGGCACCAGGTACGCCTGGGCGATCTGCCGCGTGGTCAGCCCGCCGACCGCCCGCAGCGTGAGCGCCACCGCCGACGACGGGGTCAGCGACGGGTGCGCGCACAGGAAGTACAGGTGCAGCGTGTCGTCCAGCCCGGACACCGGCGGTGGTGCCGGCTCGTCGTCGACCAGGTCCTCGCGCCGGCGGCGGGCCGCGTCGGCCCGGGTCGCGTCCAGGAACCGGCGCCAGGCGACCGCGACCAGCCAGCCCTTCGGGTCGCGCGGCGGGTCGGCCGGCCAGGTGCGGACCGCCTCGACCAGCGCGTCCTGGACGGCGTCCTCGGCCGCCGCGAAGTCGGCTCCGCGGCGGACGAGAACACCGAGCACGCCCGGGGTGAGGCTCCGGAGCAGCGCATCATCCATGGTCAGCAGGTCACTCCGTGATCGTCGGCGGGTGGGCCAGGAACGGCCGCAGCTCGATCCACTCGTGGATCGGCTCGCCACCGGCGCCGGGCGCAGCCGACAGTTCCCCGGTCAGCGCGACCGCCCGCTCGTGACTGTCCACGTCGATGATCATCCAGCCGGCGATCAGGTCCTTGGTCTCGGCGAACGGCCCGTCGGTGATCGGCGGGCGGCCCTCACCGTCGTACCGGACCCACTCACCCTCCGGCGCGAGGGCCTGCCCGTCGACGAACTCGCCGGTCTCCTCGAGCCGCGCCGCGAAGTCGTTCATGTACTGGATGTGCGCGGTGACCTCCTCCGGCGTCCACTTGTCCATGGACACGTCGTTGCACGGGGCCGGAGCGCCACGGTAGTGCTTGAGCAGCAGGTACTTCGCCATGATGATTCTCCTCGGTGCCGGTGCGACCCATTGTCGTCACCTTCGCCACGGGGACGGAGCCACCCGCCCGTTCTCGACATCCCCGGCAGAACTATTTTTCGGTACGTTCGGATCATGACGGTGCCGATCGATCTGCTGCGGGACGGGTGGGTCGCCGAGGAACTCGAACACGGGTCGGCGAACGAGACCACCGGCGGCGTGTGGCGGGTCCGCCGCGGCGACCGGACCGCCATCCTCAAGATCGCTACACCCCGGCGCGCGGGGGCCGCGGCACACATGGCCGCGAGCGCGGATCCAGGTCACTTCAACTACTGGAGGAGAGAGCCCTCAGCGTACGAGGCGGGAGTCCCGGCCACCCTGTTCGCCGAGGGCGGGCTCTCCGCGCCGGAGTGCCTGTCGACGCACGAACGCGCGGACGGCTCGGTCGCGATGTGGCTCGAGGACGTCGCGGGGACACCCGGCGCGACGTGGGGGCCGGCCGAGATGGGCGACCTCGCGTACAAAATCGGTCTTGCCCAAGCCGGATGGACCACCCGCCCGCACCTGGAAGCGGCCTGGCTGCCCCGGGATTTCCTGGCCGACGCGACACTGGCCCAGCCGGTGCCGGACCACCTGGACTGGGATCACCCGGTGGTGACCGCGGCCTGGTCACCGCGGCTGCGGACCGGGTTGCGACGGCTGTGGGAGCGACGCTTCGAGGTGCTCGCGGCGGCCCGGGCATTGCCGCAGACCATGTGCCACCACGACCTGTGGGCGATGAACCTGATCGGCGCCGACCGCGGGCCGGTGCTGCTGGACTGGACGTTCGTCGGCCCGGGCGCGATCGGCGGCGACGCCGCGAACATGGCGCTGGACGCGTTCTTCGACGGCCTGCTCGACGTGAAACTGCTGGACGAGGTCCTGGAGACGGTCACCTCGGCGTATGTGCGGGGCATGCGTGGGGCGGTGGCGCCCGACGTGGTGCGCCGGGCGATCCGGGTGACGGGCGCGGCGCGGTTCTTCTGGTTCGCGCCCCGGATGGTGGCCGCGGCGGGCACGGCGGCGGGCACCAACGGGTACAGCTACGACGGCCGGGACATGGCGGAGCGGTTCGCCGGACGCGCCCCGATCTTCGAGGTGGTCGCGGAGTGGGCCGAGAGCGCGTAGCCCAGCGCCCGCGGAGGTCACGGCGGCGGGTCTCAACAGGTAGCCGGCGGACCGGCCCTGGCGGTGAGGGGCAGTGCGCGGCTTATGCCCCCCGTTGTTCCACCCAGCGGGGCGGCAACCGCACGCGGCTGGCGCTGAGGGTCGCCTCAAGGCCGCTGACACAGCCGCCAGCACCAGCCACACGAACCCGGCTGGCGGTCACGGTCGCCTCGATGCCGCTGAGACAGCCGCCAGCACCAGCCGCACGGACCCGGCTGGCGGTGAGGGGTGCCTCCGGCACGTTTTGCACCCCCCAGCACCAGCCGGCCGCGTCCGGCTGGCGGACAGGGGTGCCTCCGACACCGTTTGACACCCCCCAGGACCAGCCCGCCGCTTGTGCTTGCCGAAATTCCTGTGCGGGCGGGGTGAGGGTGGGCGAGCGGCTGGGGTTCGGACGGCTATGGGTGGCTTGGCGGTCCCGGTGAGGTGAAGCGGCGGGCCGACGATGCCGGGCCGGGCGCAGCGGCGCTGGGCCGGACTGGAAGGTGCCGGGTTGGGCTGGGCGGCCGGGGCCAAAAGCGTCGCTCTGTGGCAGCGGGCGCGGGTGTCGGGGCGGGCAAGGGGTGAAGGGGGCGGTGCGGGTCCGCAATGGCCGATCGCGGGCGATTGCGGCCCTCAGGGGGGCGGTCCGCGCAAGCGTCGCGGCACCGCGGACTGCCACCGCCCTTGCGGTGGCGACAGCAGCGCACCGCACGGTCCCTCGGCCAGGGAGTGCACGGGTGGTGCGGGTGCACGGGTGGTGCGGGTGCACGGGTGCACGGGTGGTGCGGGTGGTTTGGGACCTGCTGGTCAGCGCATGGCTCGGGGGAAGGTTTCGATGCTGGTGCGGAAGACGGCGGTCGGGGGCGCCGGGTTGAGCAGCAGGGTGAAGTCCGGGAGGGCTCCTGGTAGCGGGGCGCCCTCGCCGTCCTGGCGGCCGGGTTCGGCGGTCCAGTCGAGCAGGAAGATGCACACCTGCCAGCGGCCGGGTGGCAGTGGCACGCGCAGGGCCGGTCCGGGCTTGGCGCCGGCGTGTTCGATGCCGCTGAGCAGGGCGCCGTCCGTCGCGACGAACAGGTACGGCTCCGAGGCGACGACCAGGTAGGCCCTCTCCCGTACCGTCAAAGCCGCCGGAAGGCCCGCGGACCCGATGCGAACCAGGAACTGGAACTCGCCGTCGCTGTGAATGTTGATCGGGACGAACGCGCCGGACCGGATGTGCCGGTCGATGTCCTGGTCCTCCAGCAGCTCCGCCTCCCACGTCCCGTAGTCGACCACCCCGCGAAACGCCGGCGGCGACCACAGCCCGAACATCCCCGCGCCGCTCGCGACCGCCTCCGAGAACTCCACGAACTCCCCCTGCCACGGGCACACCGCTGACGTGCGTGATCAGCATGGGCGAGCCTACCCACGCCCGTCTGCCGGTCAGCCAGGTCCTTCCCCTGACGGACGCGTCAACCGAGCACGACCCGGCCGGCGGCGCTCCCGGTCTCGCACCGCTGCGTCCAACAGCGCACCCAGTGACGGTCACCGGGCCGGGGTCGTCGATCAGCCCGGCGTGAACCCGACCGCAACCCCTCAAGCGTCCTAGGACTCTAGGAACCCGGGGTGGCCGCTAAGGTGGCGGTCCCTGCCTGAAATCGGACACGAAGGATCACCGGTGATCAAAGCGATCGAGCTTGACGCGTTCACGATGGCGACGCTGGACCCGGATGCCGGGCTGGACGACCTGGAACCGCTGCGGCAGCTCCTCGGGGACGCGCAGGTGGTCGGGATCGGCGAGTCGGCACACAACGTCCGCGAATACCAGCAGGTCAGGCACCGGATGACCCGGTTCCTCGTGGAGCGGATGGGATTCTCCGCGGTGGCCCTGGAGTCCGGCTTCAGCGAGGGCCTGACCGTCGGCCGGTGGGTGCGGGGCGAGGAGACCGGTGACGTCGCGGAGATCGCCGAGCGGGGCCTGACCTACGGATTCGGCCACACCGCCGAGACCCGGCGCTGGCTCAGCTGGCTGCGGGACCAGCACCGGCGCGGCGGGGACGTGCGCTTCGCCGGGCTGGACCTGCCGGCCCAGCTCGGCTCGCTGCTGTCGGCGGTGGACGGGGTCGCCGGTTATCTCACCGCAGTCGATCCGGAGGCGGGTCAGATCATCGATCAGATTCGGACGTACGCCGGGAAGTGGGCGAGCCCGCACACCATGCCGGCGTTCCGGGCCTACGCGGCGGCGCCGGCCACCGACCGTGACGCGCTGACCGTCCTGCTGGCCGAGCTGGCCGCCCGGGTCGACGTCCTGCGCCCGCAGTACGCCCGGCACGGGAGCGCGGCCGGGCACGCCGGGCCCGACCGGCACGGCGGTGGCGCCGACGGGTACGCCACCGCGCGCCACGAGCTGCGCCTGGCGGTGCTGCTCGACCAGATGCTGCGTGCCCAGCTGCACGCCGTGCGGGGTTCCGGCATCCACACCGCGGTGAACGTGCGGGACGCGGCGATGGCGGAGACCGCCCGGCACCTGCTCCGCGACGGCCGCAAGCTGGTGATCTCGGCGGCCAACACCCACCTGCAGCGGATACCGATCCTGCTCGGTGGCACCGCCGAGGTCCCGGTCATGGGCAGTCACCTGGCCGCGGAGCTGGCCGACGCGTACGTCGGCATTGCTCTGACCTGCACCGGCGGACGGACCCCGACCCGGCGGGCGGCCCCCGGCACCGAGACCGGCGTCGAGGTCCTCACCGTCGACCTGACCGCACCGGTCCCGGGCAGCGTCGAAGCGTTCCTGCCGGCGCCGGGTGCGCCCCAGGTCACCGACCTGCGGCCGCTGCGGGGCGCCGACGGCCCGCAGCGCTACCGCAACCTGGACGGCTACCTGGACCTGCCGGTCGCGGACGCGTTCGACCTGGTCACCGTCCTGCCCGAACTCACCTGACCCCGGCGGTCAGGCCTCGCTGAGCTGGTGGATCCGGGCGACCCGGGCGATCTTGCGCTGGAGCGGGCGGAGGATCTGGATGGTCTCCTCGTCGCTCAGGCCGGTGGCGATCGACCAGTCGATGCCCGAGCCGAACACGTCGCTGGCGAAGACGATCTCGGCGGAGATCAGTGCCCGGCGCCAGTCGCGGCGGCTGAGCGGCTCGCCGGCGCGGATCAGTGGGCGCATCCGGCTTCCCTCGGCGAGCAGGTCGGCGACGCCACCGAAGCCCATCGCGACGGCGAGTGCCTCGGTGCAGTGCGCCGGGCCGGCCCATTCGTGCAGAGCCCGGGAGAGCACCTGTCGTTCCTCTTCGGTCAGTTCGATCGTCACGAGCTCATCGGCTGTCACGCGACGATTGTGGCAAAGGCGGACGGCGGGCGGCTACCGGCGGATTCAGCCGATAGCGTGTCGGGATGCGGATCCTGCACCTGTCGGACACGCACGTCACCGCGGCCGCCGGGGTGAACCGGGACGGGATCGACGCCCGGGAAGCGCTGCGCGGGATGCTGCTCGACTGCGCCGAGGTCCCCGGCGTCGACGTGGTCCTGGTGACCGGCGACGTGGCCGACGACGGGTCGGTGACGGCCTACCGGGACGTGCTGGCGATGGTCGGCGGGTTCGCCCGGGAGCGGCGGGTGCCGGTGGTCTTCACGACCGGGAACCACGACGAGCGGGGCGCGTTCACCGAGGTGCTCGGCAGCGGCCACCTGGGTGCGGACGGCCGGGACGGCGCGGTGGAGTGGCTGCGCTCGGCCGGCGGGGAACGCGCTGCCGTGACGGTCGTCGGCGGGTACCGGATCATCACGTTGGACTCGCTGGTGCCGGGCGAGCCGTACGGGTGGATCAGCCCCGCGCAACGGGACTGGCTGCGTGGGGTGCTGGCGCGCACGCCGTACCAGAGCATTCTCGCCTTCCACCACCCACCTCTCGCCGTCCCGGGGGTGCTGGCGCAGGAGGCCATGGGCCTCCGCGACGGTGACGAGCTCGCCGCGGTGATCGCCGGGACCGACGTCGGCTTGATCCTTTGCGGACACTTTCACTCGCAGGTGTCCGGGTTCCTGGCCGGCGTGCCGGTGTGGGTGACGCCGGGTGTGGTCAACCGGATCGACCTGACCGCCGCGCCGGACACCGTGCGCGCGGTCCGCGGCGCGTCGGCGAGCCTGGTCGACCTCGGCGGGCCGCACTCCCCCGTGCTGCACACCCTGCACGCCCGGGACCGCCGGGCCGGGCAGCGCGCGTACGACGTCGGCGCGGATCGGATCGCCGAGCTGTCGATCCGGTACGGCCGCCGTTCGTCGTAGGTTCAGTGGCCCGGCTCCGGGCCGGAGGCGAGAGGGACGACACGATGGCGAAGTTCATGCTCCTGATCCACGGCGACGAGGCGCGCTGGGACGCGATGACCCCGGCGGAGTGGGCCGCGCACGGTGCCGCCCACCAGGCCTTCAACGACGCCGCCGGCGCCCGCGTGCTCGGCGGCGAGCAGCTCGAGGCCTCCTCGACCGCGACCACCGTCCGATCGGGATCGGACAGTCAGCTGATCACCGACGGGCCGTTCCTGGAGACCAAGGAGGTGCTCGGCGGTTTCTACCTGATCGAGGCCGCCGACCTCGACGAGGTGCTCAAGCTGGTCGATCTACTGCCCGAGGTGCACGCGTCGCACAGCGGCGTGGAGATCCGCCCGGTCGTGACCCGCGGATGACCGGGGAGGCCGGCGCGGCGGTGGCGGCCGCGCACCGCCGCGACTGGGCCCGGGTGCTGGCCGCCACCGCGCGACTGACCCGGGACCTGGGGCTGGCCGAGGAGTGCACCCAGGACGCGTACGCCCAGGCCCTCGAGGTCTGGGCGCGCTCCGGTGTCCCGGAGCGGCCCGGCGCCTGGCTCACCCGGGTGGCCCGCAATCGGGCCCTCGACGTGCTGCGCCGCGAGTCGGCGCTGCGCCGGCGGTTGCCGCTGCTGGTCGCGGACCAGGTGGCGCCCGGGCCGGACGAGGTCACCGACGACCGGCTCCGGCTGATCTTCACCTGCTGCCATCCGGCGCTGGCCCGCGAGACCCAGGTGGCGCTCACCCTGCGGCTGGTCTGCGGGCTGTCGACGGCCGAGGTGGCCCGGGCCTTCCTGGTGCCGGAGCCGACCATGGCGGCGCGGATCACCCGGGCCAAACGCAAGATCGCCACGGCGCGGATCCCGTACCGGGTGCCGGGGCCGGACCAGCTCGGCGAGCGGGTCGGCGCGGTGCTCCAGGTGGTACATCTGATCTTCACGACCGGGCACACCGCGGCGGCCGGCGATGACCTGATCCGGACCGACCTGACCGGCTGCGCGATCGGCCTGGCCCGGCTGCTGCACCTGCTGATGCCGGCCGACGCCGAGGTCGGCGCGCTGCTCGCGCTGCTCCTGCTGATCGACGCGCGATCCGCGAGCCGGGTCGGCGCGGACGGGCGGATGCTGCTGCTCGCTGACCAGGACCGGTCACGGTGGGATGCGGGCCAGATCGCTGAGGGAAGCGGTCTGCTCACTGACGCGCTCCGGAGGAGACCACCCACACGGTACGCGGTGGAAGCGGCCATCGCCGCGGTGCACGCCGCGGCGCCGAGCTGGGAGCAGACGGACTGGGGTGAGATCGTCGCGCTCTACGGGGTGCTCGACCGGCTGTGGCCGGGCTCGCCGGTGGTACGGCTGAACCGCGCGGCGGCGATCGGCCTGCGCGACGGCCCAGCCGCGGGACTGACCGCGCTGGCCCCGCTGCTCGGTGACCCGGCGCTGGCGACGTACGCGTACCTGAGCGCGGCCCGCGCCGACTTCCTGCGCCGGCTGGAGCGGTGGACCGAGGCGGCGTCGGCGTACGAGGAAGCCCTGACCCTGACCGGCAACCACCGGGAGCGGACGTTCCTGCTGGACCGGCTGGCCGAGGTCCGCGGCCGGGCCTAGCCGACGGACGCGGGCGGCCCGAATGCGCGCCGTCGAGGAGGTGCTGCGCCGGCCCGGCCTGCCGATCTCGCCACCCTGTGCCGGGCCAACGACGTCATCTACCAGGTGACCACGCAGCGCCGCCGCTACCGCCTGATCGACTGAGGGGACGAGACCGAGCGATCCGGTTTCCGGACCGCGCGGCGCCGCCGACCGCTACCGGGACTCCCCGCCGCGGCCGGAGCGTGCCGCCCGGTCCCGCAAGCGCGGGCACGGCCCGTCACGCGGGCACGGCCCGTCACGCGGGCACGGCCCGTCACGCGGGCACGGCCCGGTCAGGCGTAGGCGACGGTCCAGTTCTCGCCGGCGGCCGTGCCGCTGCACGGGTTGAAGCCGTGCACCTCGGTGACACACACCCGGAACGTGAGCCGGCGGCCCTCGCCGAAATCGTGACCGAAACTGACACTCGCGCCGGCCGTGGCCGGGCCCTGATGCCTGCCGGTCTGCACCGTGCCGTCCACCCGGACGTAGCGGAACTCCAGATAGGCCCGGCCTCCGTCGGCGGACCGCTTCGTCACCGTGAACGTGTCACCGGCGGCGTCGAAGCGCGCCTCGGCGAGCAGCCGGCTGTCCCGGTCGTAGATCCGTGCGTCGTACACCTGGGCGGTCGGTGCGAACCCGATCGTCGTCGCCATCAGGGCGAGCGGAACCATGCTGTGCATTGTTACCTCCGCGGGACGGGCCGACACGACACGGCGATGCCGCAGTGTCGTCCCAAACCGGAGGTATGGTCATCAATTACCCCGGCGCTGAACAGGCGAAACCATCTCGGCTATCCGGGCCGCGACCACGTAGGGCGAGTGCGCCGGCAGGTCGTGCGACGCGCCGGGCACGATCTCGACCCGGGCGGCGGGCAGGACACGCCGCAGCCGCTCGGCGACCGCCTCGGGCCGGTAGAGCGCGCTGTGCTCCCCCATCATGACCAGCGTCGGCACGGTGAGCGCCGCGAGATCCGCGTCGGTCAGCGCGTCGGGCATCGGCTGACGGCGGCGGAACTTCATGATCAGGGGCAGGAACGCCATCAGGGCGTCGTCGCGGAGCACGGCGTTGCGTACCACAAAGGAAAGCCGCCGCCGCAGCGGACCGGGAGCCAGACCGGCGACCGCGCCGCCCACCAACCAGATCCAGAACCGCGCGCCGAGGCGGCCGAGACCGCCCGGATCGAGCAGGGTCAGACTCGCCGCGCGCCCCGGGAAGGCCAGCTCGTGGCGCAGCAGCGCCCAGCCGCCATAGGACATGCCGACCAGGTGGGCGCGCTCGACGCCGAGCCCGGCCAGGGTCTCCTCGAGCGCGGCCGCCACGTCACCGGCGTCGCGGATCGGCCGGGTCTGCGTCGCGCCGCCGGGCTCGCCGATCGGGTCGAGCGCGATCACCGGATGCCGGTCGGCGAGCGCCTCGACATAGCGATACCAGGTCAGCGCGTTGCCACCCGAGCCGGGCACGAGCACGATCGGCACCCCCTCGGCCGGGCCGACCCGATAGGCGACCGCCTCGCCATAACTGGTGGCGACCGGGATGGGCACGGCCGGCCCCGGCCAGAGGTCGGCGAACCCCTGCCGATAGGCCGCGGCGAAGCGGCGCTCGGCCTCCTCGGAGGTGAAGGCGCTGATGCCGTCAACGTTCTTCATGGTGCAACTGTATCAAAAAAACCGCCGTGTCAGCGCCGCGCGATGGTTTTCTGGTAGGCGGATTGCAGGACTTCCAGGCCTTCCGCGGTGCCGATCTGCTCGCGCAGCCCGGGCACCCGCTTGTAGTTGCGGATCGTGAACGCGAGCAGGGTCTGGTCGATGTGCAGCGACGTCACCGGCAACTTCAGCTTGCCGACGGCCAGGCCCCGCACCCAGAGCCAGGACCACCACTCCGGCTGCTCGGGGGTCAGTTCGCCCCAGGCGACGCGGTCCTGGCGCAGATCCTGCCGGATGACGCCGTCCCGGTCCACCGCCACCCACGGCCGCCCGGCCAGCACCGAGAAGAAGATCACCAGGAACACCAGCCCGACCGCGGTGAAAGCGATCGTGTTCAGCGTGCTGAACGCGGCGAACTGCCGATGACTCTCGTGCGGCACCCGCTCGGTCGGCAGGGCCGTCGCGGCCCAGAGTCCGATCAGGATCAGCGGGAACCCCGCCGGCCGCGGTGCTGACCGGGCCACGAACCGGCTCCGGGCCGGGTCGAGCACCCAGGTCGCCGGCTCCAGCCGGGCCGGCCGGGTCAGCAGGTGATAGCCGCCCAGCGGAAGCCCGACGCTGAGCACGAACACCAGCAAGTCCGCGAGCAGGCCGGCCGGGAACGAATCGAACACCTCGTCGAAGGAGACCCAGCGGGCGGCGATCCGGAGCAGGAACCCCACGATCGCGAACGGGATGGCCCAGAGGGCGGCGACGCGAGGAGACATGCCCGGAGCATATTGACCACGATCAAGCCCGGACGCCGCTCCACGTCACGGCCCCGGCTGGTGCTGACGGCTGCCTCAACCCCGCCGACACCACCGCCAGCACCAGCCGCCGATCCCCGGCTGGCCGTCAGGGGTGCCTCCGCACGCCGGAGACACCGCTGGCAGCCAGCTCACGGCAGCCGGCTGGTTGTCAGGGGTGCCTCGAGAGGCCGGAGGCACCCCTGACAACCAGCCAAGGGCGGTGACGCGCGCCGCGGCCGTCCGCCCACAGGTCAGGCGTGGGGTTCAGCGCCAGCGCGGCTCAAGCGCGGGACCCGGCGGCGCGGGTCAAGCGTGAGGCCCGGCGGCGCGGGTCAAGCGTGAGACTCGGCGGCGCGGGTCAGGGATGGCGCCCGGCGGCGGCGCCGGGTCACGGGTGGCGTTCGGCGTCGGCGCGGGTCACGCAGAACTCGTTGCCGGCCGGGTCCTGCAGGACCGCCCAGCCGGCGCCGTCCGGGGTGCGGTGGTCGGCGAACAGGGTCGCGCCGGCCGCGAGCAGCCGGTCGATCTCGGCGTCCCGGGACAGGTCGGCCGACTGCAGGCAGACGTGCACCCGGTTCTTGACCGATTTCGACTCCAGCACCGCCTGGAAGTAGAGGCGCGGCCCGCCGGGCGGCTCGATGACCACCTCGTGGTCGCCGGGCGCGCAGTCCGGGTGCACCGGATGCCCGACCACTTCACTCCAGAAGACCGCGAGCACATACGGGTCGGCGGCGTCGAACGAGACGTTGCGGATGAAGGCGGTCACCCGTCGCACGATAGCGGTCGATGCGGGGCCGATCGCGGTGTCAGAACTCAACTCGGCGGGTCGGCGGCCGATGACCACGGGCATGAGTCACGTCAGCAGCACCGGGACGGCCACCCGCTGGTTCGGCACCGGCCACAGCACCCTGACCGACCCCGCCGCCGCCGGTGCCGAGGCGGCCGGTACGGCGCTGGCCGGGCGGGACGCGGCCGTGGTGTTCGTGTTCTGCTCGGTCGGGTACCACGTGCCGGAGCTGTTCGACGCGCTGCGGGCACAGGCCGGCGCGGACACCGTGATCGTCGGCTGCACCACGTCGGGGCAGCTCGCCGACGGCCGGGTCAGCCGGGCCGGGGTCGCGATCACGGCGTGGGGCGGGGCGGGCTTCACCGTGCGTACGAAAATCGCTCGTGCCGTGACCGGTCGCCTCCGCGAAGCCGGCGCCGAAGCAGCGGCCTGCCTGGCCGGCCTCGACGGCGAGCACAAAGCGCTGCTGATGATCGGCGACGGGCTGACCGGAACCCAGCACGAGATCGTCCGGGGCGCGTTCTCCGTGGTCGGCGCCGCGATCCCGCTGGTCGGCGGGTACGCCGGCGACGACCTGACCTACGTGCGCACCTACCAGTTCCACGGCGGCCGCGACGGCGTGGAGATCATGTCGGACGCGGTGATCGGGATCGCGATCGGGTCGGACGGGCCGATGGGCGTCGGCATCGCGCACGGCTGGCGCAAGGAGGGTGACGCCCTCGTCGTCACCAGCAGCAACGGCGGGCGGATCCTGGAGCTCGACGGCGAGCCGGCCCTCGACGTGTTCCTGCGCCGGCTCGGTGTCGACGACTCGGCGCTCGACGACATCACCGCGTTCCGGGACCTGGCGTTCCACCATCCGCTCGGGCTGTCCCGGCGCAGCGGCGAGGACATCCGGGTGATCCACGACGGGGACCGGAGCGACCGGTCGCTGTTCTGCCTCGCCGACGTGCCGCAGGGCGCCCTGATCTGGCTGATGGAGACGGATCAGGAGTCACTGATCAACGGGGCGGCCGACGCGTCCGGGCAGGCGCTCGACGCGCTCGGCGGCGCGCCCGCGCTGGGCATGCTGGTCTTCGACTGCGCCGGCCGGTGGATCAAGCTGGGCCCGGCCGGGGTAGAGCAGGAGAACGCCGAGTTCGGCAAGCGGCTCGACGGGGTCCCGTACGGCGGCTTCTACAGCACCGGCGAGATCGCCCGGGTCCGCGGCGCGCTCGGCATGCACCACTTCACGCTCGTCACGCTGGCACTGGCCTGAGGGCGCCCCCATTGAACCGGCGCGAGGAAAAAGCGGGGGAAGCGGCATGAACCACTGGACCACCCATCAGCTCACCGAGTTCTTCGCCGCGGTCTGCGGGCCGCAGGAGGAGCTCTCCGCCGTCATGGTCGCCGTCGAACGGGCCGCCGAGGTGCTGGAGACCGAGATCGGCGCGGTGCTGCGCGACGGCCGGGTCCAGGTCGCCTGGGGCCTGGGCCGCGACGAGCTGGACACCCTGCTGGCCGGCGACCAGCGCCCGGCCACGCTGACCGTGCCCGGACTGGACGAGTTGCACGTGACGAGCGCCCGGTTCAGCGGCGACCCGAACGGCGCGCTGCTGGTCGCCCGGGCCGGCGATCCTCTCGACCCGGAGGAGCGCCAGCTGCTGCAGGCGATGGCGCAGACCATCGGGCTGGCCCTGGCCAACATCGGTCTGCTCACCGCCGAGCGGCGGCTGCGCGAGGAACGCGAACGGGAGGCCACCGAACGCCTCGCCCTGATCGACTCGTTGCGCGAGGCCCGGCACGACTCGCTGACCGGCCTGCCGACCCGGGTGCTGTTCCTGGAGATGCTCGCCGAGAAGCTCGCCGGGGACGCGCCGACCAGCGTGCTCTTCATCGACCTGGACCGGTTCAAGGCGGTCAACGACAGCCTCGGGCACCGGGCCGGCGACGAACTGCTCGGCCTGGTCGCCGGGCGGGTCCGCGCCTGCCTGCGCCCGGCCGACACGGCGGCCCGGATCGGCGGTGACGAGTTCGCCATCCTGCTCGACACCTGCCCGGCCGACCAGGCGGTCCCGGTCGCGCAGCGGCTGATCGACACGATCAAGCAGCCGTTCGTGGTCGGCGGCCAGGAGGTGTTCATCGGCGCCAGCATCGGCATCGCGGCCGGTCCCGGTCCGGCGCCGGGCGAGGTTCTGGGCAACGCGGACGTGGCGATGTACCGGGCCAAGCAGGAGGGCCCGGGCCGGGTCGTGCTGTTCGAGCCGCAGATGCACGCCGAGGCGCTGGCCCGGCTGACCCTCAACGGCGACCTGCAGCGGGCGCTCACGCTCGGCGAGTTCCGGCTGCAGTACCAGCCGCTGATCTCCCTGGACACCGGTGAGCCGGTCGGGGTGGAGGCGCTGGTCCGCTGGCAGAACCCGGAACGCGGCTACGTCTCCCCCGCCGACTTCGTGCCGATGGCCGAGGAGACCGGCCTGATCAGCGACCTCGGGCGGTGGGTGCTGAACACCGCGGGACGCCAGGCCGCGGTGTGGCGCCGGATCCGGCCGGACCTCGGGATCAACGTGAACGTGTCCGGTCGGCAGCTGACCGACCCGCAGTTCGCCTCGGACGTGGAGCGGATGCTCAACGACACCCGGCTGCCACCGCAGGCGGTCACCCTGGAACTGACCGAGTCGGTGCTGATGAGCGACCCGCGGACGGCGATCGCCTGCCTGCGCGACCTGCAGGACCTCGGGGTGGACGTGTCCATCGACGACTTCGGGACCGGGTACTCGTCGCTGTCGTACCTGCAGCGGCTGCCGGTCGACGAGTTGAAGATCGACCGGGCGTTCATCAGCAAGGGGCAGCCGACCACCGCGGACCTCGCGGTGATCCGGACCATCGTCGAGCTGGCCCGCACGCTGCGGCTGCGGACCGTGATCGAGGGGATCGAGACCGAGGCGCAGCGCAACGCCATGCGGTTGCTCGGCTGCGATCTCGGTCAGGGCTACCACCTGTGCCGACCGGTGCACCCGGAGGATCTGCTGGCGTCGCTGTCGACCCCCTTGGCCGCCTGACCTGCCATTGACCGATAAGTATCGCCCGGTTCCGGAACCGGGCGATGCGTACGCCAAGATATGCCTCCACAGGTGAGTATCAGGGGGCGTGGGTGGCGGAGTTCGACAACCAGCGGCGCGTGCCGTCGCGAGCGGACAATCTGCGGCTGACCCGGATGCCGCCACGGCCACCGAGGCCGGGCGCGTCCGGGGTGCCGGTGCTGCCCGTGCCGACTCCGGTGCCCCCGCCGCCAGCGCCGGAGCCTGCGCGGAAGCGCCGAGGGCGGGGCTGGCTGGTCGGGCTGCTCGTGGTGGGGCTCGCGGCGGGTGGCGCCGTGGCGTACCGATCAAAATCGGACGCGTCCGTGACTCCCACGCCGACCGCAACCACCCTCGCGCCCCCGTCTCCGACGGAGACGGCGGAACCGGCTGAGGCGACCGAGACGACCGAGGCGGCGCAGGCGCCGAGCAAGGCTCCGGCCGCCAGCAAGAGTCCGACCGGAAAAGCCAACCCCTCCGGTACGAACCTCGCGCTCGCCGGCACCTGCACCGCCTCCGGAGTCGAGGGCGACCCGTGGCTGCCGAAATACGCGTGTGACGGCGACCCGGCGACCCGCTGGTCCAGCGCTTTCACCGACAAGCAGTGGCTGCGCGCCGACCTGAAACGCCGCTGGAAGCTGACCACGATCACGCTGAGCTGGGAACGTTCCTACGCGGTGCGCTACCGGGTCGAGACGTCGCTGGACGGCAAGACCTGGACCAAGCTCTACGGCACCGCCGACGGCACCGGCGGCACCGTGGAGATCCCGGCGAAGAACCGGGTCGCCCGCTACGTGCGGGTGTTCGGCCTGCAGCGGCTCAGCGCATACGGCTACTCGCTGCTGGAATTCCAGGTCCGCTGAGCTGAGACGATCAGCGGATGCGTGAACTGCTGCGGCACCCCGTCGTGCCGGGCCTGCTGGTCTCCGCGCTCGGCGACGGGATGAGCCTGGTCGCGGTCGCCTGGCTGGCGGTGCGGATCGCCCCGCCCGGGCAGGCCGGCGTGTGGACCGGGCTCGCGGTCGCGGCCTACGCCCTGCCCGCCTCGATCGGCGCGGCCCTGCTGTCCCGCTTCATGCGCGGCTTGCGGGCCGCCCGATTGGTCGCGACCGATGCCACTTTAAGAGCAATCTGCTTGGGTACGATCAGCGCCCTCGCGATCACCGACCTCCTCGACCCGGTCGGCTACGTCGTGCTGCTGGCGGTCTCCTCGCTGCTGCACGCCTGGGGCAGCGCCGGGGCATACACCCTGGTCGCCGAGCTGCTGCCGGACGAGCAGCGGGTGGCCGGCAACGCGCTGCTGTCCACGTTCACCCAAGCCTCGATCGTGGTCGGCCCGGCCATCGCCGGCCTGGTCGCAGGGCTTGCCGGCCCCGGCTGGGTGATCGGCGCGGACGCGCTCAGCTTCGCGGTCCTCGCCGTCGCCGCCTGGTCGGTGTCGCGGCGCGCCCAGCAGGTCGCGCCGCCCGCCGAGTCGGCCACCGGGGTGTGGCAGCTGGTCCGGGCCCGTCCGCGACTGCTCGGCCTGCTCGTGGTCACCATGATCTTCTTCTTCCTGTACGGCCCGGTGGAAGTGGCGCTGCCGGTGCACGTGGCGACAGAACTGCACGGCTCGGCGGGCCTGCTCGGGTTGTACTGGACGGTGTTCGGCGTCGGCGCGACGGTAGGTGCGCTCGGTTCCGGGCTGCTGTCCCGGTTCCCCCCGGCGAACGTCGTCGTCGTGATCATCGTGGGGTGGGGTGCGGCGCTGCTGCCTCTCGGGCTGACCGACGCGGTGCTGCCGGGAATGCTCGGGCTGGCGTTCGGCGGGCTGATCTACGGGCCGTACACGGCGATCTCCACGGCGTTGTTCCAGCGGGGGACGCCGCCGGAGGCGTTGAGCCGGGTGCTGGCCGCGCGGGCGGCACTGACCGTTCCGGCGACGTCGGTGGGGACGCTGCTGGGCGGCCCGATGGTGGCGGCGCTGGGCGGCCGGACGACACTGCTGCTGTCCGGGGTGTGCACGGTGGGCCTGGGGCTGGCGGTCGGGCTGGCGGTCCGGCACCGCTCCCCGGCAGCCAAGGCCCCGCTCGGCTGACGCGCGGCCGGGGCCTGATGCGCCCGTCGCGGTGGCCGGGCGCGGTCTGACGCGCCGGGCGCGGCCGAGCCGGGGCGCGGTCGTCCCGCAACGTGGGCGGTGGTCCCGGTAAGTGGGCTGGTCCGGGTCTTCTGGGGGCGGTGAGCGCACACGGTACGTCGCGGTGCCGCGCTCCGGGGCGGTAGCAGCGCGCGTTGCGGCCCCGGCTGGTCCTCACGGCCGTTTTAACGGCCCTCAGCACCAGCCGAACAACCTCAGCTGGCCGTGACGGCCCTTATCCGCCGCCACAACGGCCACCAGGCCCAGCCGGGCAGTTTCAGCTGGCCGTGACGGCCGTTATCCGCCGCCACAACGGCCACCAGGCCCAGCCGGGCAGCTTCGGCTGGCCGTGACGGCCCTTATCCGGCTCCATAACGGCCGTCACGGCCAGCTGGGCTGCTGACACCGGCTGATCACGGCGGGCGAGCGCGTGTCGTGGCATCACGTCGCCCGGCCGAACGGCGAGCGGCCACGGTCGTCTCACGACCGCTACAAACACCGGCGAGCGGTCATCGTCCATGGGCCTCGCTGGTGGGTCAGGGGTGGCTCAGTTGGGTGATGATGGTGGCTACCTGGTGGACTGCTGGGGAGGTCTCGTCGGCGCGGGTCATCAGGGCCAGGTCGATCGTGGGCGGGGTGGTGAGGGGGACGTAGGCGACGCCCTCCAGGGCCAGACTCCGCACCGGGGCCGGGACCAGCGCCACCCCCAGGCCCGCCGCCACGAAGACGACCAGCGTCGCCGTCTCCCCCACCTCCATGATCGACGTGGGGTGGAAGCCCGCGGCGGCACAGGCGGCGAGGACGTGTTCGTGCATGGACGACCGATGGCCGGACGGGTGGGTCACGAACGGTTCCGCGGACAGCTCGGCGAGGTCGATGGACGAGCGCGCGGCCAGGGGGTGGCGGTCGGGCAGGACCGCTACCAAGGGTTCGGAGCGCAGGGTCCGGACGTTCACCTCGGGGCGGGTGATGCCGTCCGGGCGCAGCACCACCAGGTCGTAGGTGCCGGTGAGCAGGCCCTCGAGCAACACCGGGCTCAGCAGCTCGCCGTGCAGCTCCAGGCGGATGTCCGGGAGCTGGTGGCGGACCGAGCGGGTGGCCTGGGGCAGCAGGTCGTAGGTGGCGGTGCCGATGAATCCGGCCGACACCCGGCCGGCCTGGCCGGCGGCGACCAGGGCCATCTCCGAGGCGGCGCGGTCGACCGCGCCGAGGACCGTGCGGGCGTGTTCGGCGAAGCGGTGACCGGCTTCGGTCAGCTCCACCCGGCGGGTGGTGCGGGTGACCAGTTCGACGCCGAGTTCCCGCTCCAGCTGCTTGATCTGCTGGGAGAGCGCGGGCTGGGCGATGTGCAGGCGTTCGGCGGCGCGGCCGAAGTGCCGCTCCGAGGCGAGGGCGGCGAACGAACGCAGGTGCCGCAGTTCCATGCACTGAGGTTATCAATGGCGCGTGATTCAGTATTGGAGTCAATCGGTACGGGCGGCCTACCGTGAACGGCATGAACTCCGCCTACCTCTACGCCGCGACGCGCACCCCGTTCGGTCGTTTCGGCGGCGCCCTCGCCGAGGAGCGACCGGACGACCTGGCCGCGGCCGCGCTCCAGGGCGTACTGAAAAAAATCCCTGACCTGGACCCGGCAGCGATCGGTGACGTGGTCTGGGGTTGCGCGAACCAGGCCGGTGAGGACAACCGCAACGTCGGGCGGATGGCCGTGCTGCTCGCCGGGCTGCCGGTGTCGGTGCCGGCGACCACGGTCAACCGGCTGTGCGGCTCGTCGCTGGACGCCGCGATGATCGGTTCCCGGGCGATCGAGTCCGGTGACGCCGACGTGATCGTGGCCGGTGGCGTCGAGTCGATGACCCGGGCGCCGTGGGTGCTGCCGAAGCCGTCGCGGGCGTTCCCGGCCGGCAACGTCACCGCGGTCTCGACCACGCTGGGCTGGCGGCTGATCAACGAGAACATGCCGAAGGAGTGGACGGTCTCGCTGGGCGAGGCGAACGAGATGCTCGGCGAGAAGTTCTCGATCTCCCGGGAGCGGCAGGACGCGTTCGCCGCGCGCTCGCACGTGCTGGCCGCGCGGGCCTGGGACGAAGGGTTCTACGCCGGCCTGACCGTTCCGGTCGGTGACCTGGACCGGGACGAGGGGATCCGGCCGGGCAGCACCGCCGAGAAGCTGGCCGGGCTGAAGCCGTCGTTCCGGGCGACCGGCACGATCACCGCCGGGAACGCGTCACCGCTCAACGACGGCGCGTCGGCGCTGGTGCTGGGCTCGGCGCAGGCCGCGGACCGGATCGGCCGGGCGCCCCTGGCGCGGATCGCCGGGCGCGGGGTGGCCGCGGTCGAGCCGCCGATGTTCGGGTACGCGCCGGTCGAGGCCGCCGACCGGGCCCTGGCCCGCGCCGGGATCACCTGGGACGACGTCACCGCGGTCGAGCTGAACGAGGCGTTCGCGGTGCAGTCGCTCGCCTGCGTCGACGCCTGGGACATCGACCCGGAGATCGTCAACGCCAAGGGCGGGGCGATCGCTATCGGACACCCGCTCGGCGCGTCCGGCGGCCGGATCCTCGGCACCCTGGCCGCGCGGCTGATCGAGTCGCAGGGCCGCTACGGCGTCGCGGCGATCTGCATCGGCGTCGGCCAGGCCCTCGCCGTCGTGCTGGAGAATGTGGCATGAGCGCCACGACGATCTGTGACAGCACCGCTGAGGCGGTCGCCGGGATCCGGGACGGCTCGACCGTGCTGATCGGCGGGTTCGGGATGGCCGGGATGCCGGTACACCTGATCGACGCGCTGATCGAGCAGGGCGCCGGTGACTTGACCGTCGTGTCCAACAACGCCGGCAACGGTGACACCGGGCTGGCCGCGCTGCTGGCCAAGGGACGCGTACGAAAAATGATCTGTTCTTTCCCGCGCCAGGCGGACTCGTGGGTGTTCGACGGTCTGTACCGGGCCGGGCGCATCGAGTTGGAGGTCGTGCCGCAGGGCAACCTGGCCGAACGGATGCGCGCGGCAGGTGCCGGGATCGGCGCGTTCTACGCCCGGACCGGCGCCGGCACCCCGCTCGCCGAGGGCAAGGAGACCCGGGAGATCGACGGGCGGACGTACGTCCTGGAATTCCCGATCAAGGGCGACGTGGCGCTGATCGGCGCGCACCGCGCGGACCGGATGGGCAACCTGGTCTACCGCAAGACCGCCCGCAACTTCGGGCCGGTGATGGCGACCGCGGCCGGCCTGGTGATCGCCCAGGTGAACGAGATCGTCGCGACCGGCGCGCTGGACCCCGAAGTGATCGTGACCCCGAGCATCTACGTCGACCGGGTGGTGGCCGCATGAGCCTGAACAAGCACGAGATGGCCGCCCTGGTGGCCCGGGACATCGAACCCGGATCGTACGTGAACCTCGGCATCGGGCAGCCCACCCTGGTCGCCGATCACCTGCCCGCCGACGCCGGGATCGTGCTGCACACCGAGAACGGCATGCTCAACATGGGCCCGGCCGCGACCGGCGACGCGATCGACCCGGATCTGACCAACGCCGGCAAGGTGCCGGTGACCGAGCTGCCCGGCTCGTCGTACTTCCACCACGCGGACTCGTTCGCGATGATGCGCGGCGGTCACCTGGACGTCTGCGTGCTCGGCGCGTTCCAGGTGTCGGCCCGCGGCGACCTGGCCAACTGGCACACCGGCGAACCGGACGCGATCCCGGCGGTGGGCGGCGCGATGGATCTCGCGGTCGGCGCGAAGAGCGTGTACGTGATGATGACGCTGTTCGCCAAGGACGGGTCGGCCAAGCTGGTGCCGGAGTGCACGTATCCGCTGACCGGGCTGGGCTGCGTCGACCGGGTCTACACCGACCTGGCGACGTTCCTGATCACGGCGGGCGGGGTGGTGGTGCGGGAGACGTACGGGATCTCCCTCGAGGAGCTCCGCGAGCGGCTCGGGGTGCCCCTACTATCATGATCGGCATGGCGTTACCGGCGGACAGTCATGTCCACACCGAATGGTCCTGGGACACCACGGCCGGGGACATGGTGGGCTCGTGCGAGCGCGCCGTCGCGGTGGGGCTGCCGGTGATCGCGTTCACCGAGCACCTCGACCACATCAGCTGGCCCGCGCCGACGTCCGGTCCGTACATGAGTGCCGAACTGACCGCCGCAGCCGACCCGGACGGCCTGGTCCACCCGCCGCCCTTCGACGTGACCGGCTACCTCGCCGCCGTCGACGAGTGCCGGGACCGCTTCCCCGGCCTGCGGATCCTCAGCGGCCTCGAGGTCGGCGAACCGCACTGGCACGCCGAGCAGGTCGCGGCGATCCTGGCCGCCGGCACGTTCGACCGGGTCCTCGGCTCGCTGCACTGCCTGCCCGACGGCGACGGTTACGGCGAGCCGTGGGCGCTCTACCCGCACCGCGACCCTTTCGAGCTGGTCCGTGAATACCTCGCCGAAATCCCGCGCATGGTCGCCGGCAATGAGCCGTTCGCCATTCTGGCGCACATCGACTATCCGCTGCGGTCCTGGCCCGCCGACACGTCCGGGCCGTTCAACCCGGCGTTGTTCGAAGAAGAGTTTCGGTACGCCCTGAGCACCACCGCCGCATCCGGCCGCGCCCTGGAAATCAACACGCGCATCCCGATGGACGCGACCATCCTGAAATGGTGGCACGAGGAGGGCGGCGACGCGGTCAGCTTCGGCAGCGACGCCCACCGCCCCGACCTGGTCGCCAACGGCTTCCCGGAGGCCGTCGCCATGGCCGAGGCGCACGGCTTCCGCCCGGGCCGCACGGCTTATGACCTGTGGGGACGCGCCGCATAGCCGCTGTCCTGCGACCAACCCACGGCCGGAGCGGGCGGCCGTGGGTGGTGACTGCCGCTTTCTGGTGTCAGCTCATCCTCGCCGTGGTCCTCACCGTCACGGCTGTGGTGGTCGTGACGGCCGGGCTGCTGCCGAGGCAGGCATTCGGCGACCTTGCTGCGCCCTATGCGCTGCTGGCGCTCGCCGCCTGGCTCGCGGTGACCGCGGTCGGGCTGCGCGGCGGCGTCCGGCTGGCGTACTGGGCAAGCCTGGCCGGGCTCCTGCTCCCGGTGTTGACCCTGGTGGTGGCGGGCCCGTTCACCTCCAGAACGATGCAGTTCACCTCCACGAGGTGGGTCGAGGGGACGACTGACGCAGGGACGCCTCTGTCGATCGTCGTGAACTGGCTCGGCGCCGTGGCAGCCATGGCGCTCGTGGTGGTGACCACCGGCCTGCTGGCGGCAAGGCCCTCCCGCCAGTTCTTCTTTGGCCGGCGGTAGTCGGTGAACGTCTTCTACTGTTCGGGGGTCCGACGCGTGAGGCCGGTGGAGGCGGGATGTCGACGTTCATGGGTGCGGCCTGGATCGAGTTGCGGTCCGCGGCCGACGCCACCACGGTCCTCGACGCCCTGCGTGACGGCGCCGGCCGTTTCCCCCTGGACGCCTGGGTGGTGAGCACGCCGGACGGCTGCCGGATCGAACTGCTGGCGGACGGGGTCGGATACGAGCAGCTGGCCCGCTCGGTCGCCGACGCGATGCTTCAGCCCGGCGCGGTGCGGCGGGCTCTGGTCGCTCTCGACCACGACGAATACGGGGCAGAACACCTTGCGCTCGGGCTCGTCGACGGCCGGCCGCACCGGGTGCACCACGTCTACATCCATCCCCGCGACGACGAGACCGGCGAACCGTTCGACGAGGGCGAACCGACGTCGACGGACATCCCGGCGCTCGGCGGTCTCGAGCCCGGCGCCGTCCTGGTCGAGGGCGCAGCGGCTCGGGCCTCGCTGGCCCGGTTGTTCGAGATCCCGGTCGAGCGCGTGGAGGCAGCGGCGGTCGAGGCCGAGTCCGCCCACGAGGAGCTGGGCATCATCGGCGGCCCGTTCACCACGTGGCTGACAGCACTCAACCTGCCCTGGATCGGCGAGAGCGGCGACCCCCGGATCAGCCTGCGGCCGTAGCTGGCGACCGAGCGGGCTACCGCGAGAAACCGCCGCCCGGCGATCGCGGCATGAGAGTAAAGCCGATCTTGGATATTTTGTCTTCTGATGCGCAGTGCCATTGACCGTGGCGACGCGGCCTACATGCGATTTTGCCCAGGGCCGTACGTGCCGATCTCACACGCCACGCATCAGCGTCGGTCAGTGTCATCGCCCTACAGCTTCTCGACTTCATCACTTACCACGACAGGGCCCTCCGCCCCACCGACGCCTTACCTTCATGGGCCTGTCACCACTCCCAGCGGAAACCGACAACCGTCTGCTCAATGAACGGCACGTAACGCCGGATCGATGCCCCACGTATGGTCTCAGGCGCTTCCCGGAGCGGATTGCCGTCGACATGGTCGGACCACACGCACCACCAGGCATGGCGGGGCGGCGCTCCGTCGAAATGCACCGCGAGATCGATGTTCCGAGCCCGCGCGAAGGCGGGGCGGCGCACCTCGGTCGGGAACTGCGTGCCGGCCCGGAAGTGCGTCCGGTACTCGAGGCTGGTGCTTTCCCACTGGTGCAGTTCATGGTCCAGGACTATTTCGACTGCATGGAGCCCATCGCCATATCGCAGCCGCTCGCCGAGGTGTCCGCCGTGGATCACTTCGACCCAGTCGGCTGCAGGTTCGTGGTTGAAAATGTACGCGGTGACGCCGTCCTCGGCCGCCTGAATAGTGTGGGCGGTGCTGCGCATGAGCAGCGAACGATCGCCGGTCACCAGGTACCGCTCGAACAGGCTGACGGTGTGGTGCCGCTGACGGCGCGCCAGTTGCCGTTGCCTGAGTAGCGTTCGAGAGACACCCCGCGGGTCGCGGTATCCGTCGAACGCTTCCCACAGCCGTGCCTGGTCCACCTGGTCGATGGCGAACGCGGCGATGACCCAGGTCAGCGTTTCAACCGAGATCGCCGTGCCGTTCAACGCTCGCGACACCCTGTCCTTGAGCTCCCGGGGCAACGACACCGCGGCATCGCTGCGTTCGCCACGGTCCCACAAATGAAGGGCGAGCACCTTGGCAACCGCAGCCTGGTGTAACGACGACGATCGGCGCTGGCTGAAATTCTGCCATTGCCGGCGGTACCGCTCGTCGCTGACGAGCAACTCCCGCAGCAAGGCCGCCACGGCGCCGGCGTCAGCGGCTTGACGTGGTGGCAACGAAAGACCTCCGGACCGCCCGATGCTGTGCGGAAATGATCGCCAAGCGAGGGTCCCGCCGTGCGACCTAAGCGCGACAACCATCGTATTCAGTGGAGCGAAATTGGTCGACGTCGAAGGTTGTCGCAAAAGAGCAAAAGACGTTGATCGATATGAGTACCACTTGATCCAGGGGGACTGCGATGGCCAGACTATGGATCATCCGTTCGCTACGCGCCGCAGCCTACGAGGAGATCGCCTTCCGTGAAGGCCTGGTTGCCGTGGGCTGGGCCGCCGTGGGTGATCTGGCCGCAGTGGCGGACCAGGCCCACATTCGGGCCCGGGTCAAAGCCGCATACCCCTTCGTGGAGACGGCCTCGGCCGACGCCTACGCCGTCCAGTTGTTCCAGTTCCGCAGCGGCATCGGCCCCGAAGACCTGGTTTTGCTGCTGCGGCGCAGCCGACCGGACGTGGCGGTCGGCTGGATCACAGGCGACTACCGTTACCGTCTCGACCTGCGCGACGAAGTGCGTCACGTTCGCCCAGTCCGGTGGTTGCGCCTGGATCTGCCCCGCTCCGTGGTGGAGCGCGAACTGCCCAGCCTGCCGCCGCTCAACATGGTGATCGAGACCGGAGCAGCCGACGCGGTTATGGCGCGGATCTTGGCCCTAGTGGACGACAAGAACCCGGACGGGCGCGGGCCCGCCGCCGGTCAACCGGTCACGCCGTTTGTGAGCCTTCAGCGCAACCTCAACTACGCGCGAAGCCTGGCCACGGCCGGTCAGCACCTGGCCCAACTCGAGGTGGGCTCGTTCGAGGTGTCGGACGTGTTCCGGGCGGCTTGGGTGCAGTGCGTCGCCGCGCTCGACCAGTGGGTCCGGCAAGAGGTCCGTGGCCGGATGCTGAACCTGGCGGCGCGTCCGACCCGGCTACCCCGGCCCAAGGGATACGCGACGTTCCAGATCTCGCTCGAAGACATCGAAAGAGTTCTCCAGTCGCGCGCGACCCTGGTGGAAGTGGTCGACGAACGGCTCGGCCAGTCGCGCGGGCACCTGGCCTACCAGCACCCGGACAAGATCAGAGAGGCGTTCTCATTGGTGAGCAACGTCGGCAACCTCTGGGCTGCCGTCGCGAAGGTCCTGAGCGAGCGGGCCGGCGAGGGATCGGTCAGCAGCGGCGCCGAAGTCCGCGAGCAGCTGATCCGCATCGTCCGGCGCCGGAACAAGATCGCCCACGAGTATGACGAGGACCCCGACGACCCGCCGAACAAGCGGACGATCGACTCCGCCGTGGTCACACAGACCATCGACTGGATCGAACAGTTGGCGGCGGCGGTCCTCGTCGTGCTCGACGCCTCGGCCTGAACCTCAGCGCCACTTAGGGCTGTGAATGGCGGTCGTGTCCTCCCGCGCCCCGGCCGTGGCGTCAACGATCTTTTGGACGAGCATCGGCTTGGGGTCCTTGCTGAGCACGGCCACGCTCAACTGCCGGGCCAGTGACATCAGCGCGTCCCTCTTGAGGCCAAGGCCGTCGAGATAGGCGGCGGCGGCCCGCCGGCTTTCCGTCGCCGCCAGCTTGGCCCGGATGGGCCCCGCGTCGGGCCCGGCGACGACCACGTCGCCGCCGGGCGGCACGAAGGCCAGCCGGGCATCGCCGGCTGCCATCTGGTCGAACTGTTCGGGGCTCAGCCTGTTGATTGTGGTGGCGACGTCTCTCAACAGAGCGACGAACCTGCTCTTAGCGTCCACCGGCGGGACCTCCTGTCATTTCGAGCGTCTGAAGGAACTCGGTTGCCAGAGCAGCGAGCTCGGCCGCGATGTCGGTCGGCACGCCACCGGTGACGGCCAGCGGGACCCCGCTGGTCGTCGCGCCCGCATGGAGGCGTTGGTTGTGCCTGATCGTCGTGTCGAGCACGCAGAGGCCCGGCTGACTTCTCACACGGTGAATGAAGTCCTGGTTGATCCGGGTTGGCCGCCCGTTGCGCACCTCGACCATGGTGAAGACGACCCCGGCCATGACCGGTTCCGCCTTGGCCCGGTCGCCCGGCGACACAGTGAGGCTCTCGTTGTAGTCGCCGACCAAATCGCTGATGCCCTTACGCAGGTACTGGATGCCCAGGGTCGACAGATCGTCTGCGCGAGCCGGCACGAGATAGTGGGTACTGGCGATCATCGCGGCTTTGGTCACGATGTTGAAGTTGGGCGGACAATCGATGAGAACGATGTCGTATGTGTCGAACGCGTCCGCCGCCAGCCCGTCGAGGAGCCGACTGTAGACCTTGACGAATTTCTCGCTGGACTGCACCGGCGTCATTGCCACCAACTCGGGCGCGAGCGCCAGGTCGATGTTGACGAGGCCGAGGTGTGACGCGATCAGGTCCAGCCGGCCACCGCGCCCACCGACCTTGGCATTGACCATCGGCGGCGTGGTGATGAGATCGGTCAGGACAGTTTCGCCCTGGCCGGCGACGAACTCGCCGAACCAGCGCATGATCGTCTTCTCGTCGGCCAGCCCGTCGAGCCACTCCTTGGGTCGGTAGAACGAGAACGTCAGGCTCGCCTGCGGGTCAAGGTCGATGAGCAGCACCCGGTACCCACGCCGGGCCAGCTCGGCGCCCAGGTTGGCCGTCACGGTTGTCTTGCCGACACCGCCCTTGAAGTTGATGACGGATACGACTTTCATCGTTCCTCCAAGGCCGCCGGAACCCTCGTTCGGCGGCCTCGTCAGTACACAAGGTGTGTGTCGCGCTTGAGTCGCACTGAACCCTGAACGGCACCATGCAACTTCCTGACCGGCCGGGTGGCACTAAAGTGCGTGCAGCCCCGCATTGATCACCTCGGCTGCCTGTCCGTCGGCTTCCCCGACGCCGAACAATCTCCCATTCGGGATCTGCCATCTCCAGCACGCCGGGCCTGCTGGAACACCGTCAACCTCGAGGAACTGACCTGGATCCGCGCCCGAGCGTGGGCCGTCGCAGTAGGCACATCACCGGAATCAGCTACTACGGGAAACCCATCCAGCCTCCGTGACCGGATGCCGAACACGACTCGAAGAAATCCTCACCGATGCCACCACACGACAAAGCTCCTTACGGGCGCTACCGGATCGCACATTTTCATCGGCGAAGTAGTGCAGCGGAAGGCTGGAAGCCCGTGACGCTTCGTAGCGATCGCTTCGCGGCAGATCCGGATGCCGACTCATGGCCTGGCCGAGCTTTGCAGAGTGGTGGTTCCCGGCCTCCTGCTTCAGCGCGCCGGAGGTTCTGCATGGACGGCTCGCCGCCACGTTTCGATCTCTGTCTCGTGGGAGCCAATCGTGGTGGCGGCAGCCACCAGCGCCTGACGCTCAGCGTCCACCGAGCCATCGCCGCCGGCTACCAGAGCCAACGGCCAGGTAGGAATTCCTTCTTGCCGGTCGTAAGCATACAAGTCCCATGGTCCGTCGAAACGCCACAACCGCCCACGGCAGTCGGCGACATCATCGCCGATGTTCAGAAAAGCGTACGGCCGGAAAACAAGATCGATAATCAAGGGAATGTCATCGTACGGGTTGATGCCGCTTCCCTGCTCAACCGCGTTGACATCCTCTGACACGCCGCGGCGTAGGACCACAATCTCGCAGTGCGGGCGCGGCAGCCAACCCGTCTCGATCGGCGGATCGAAGCTCTGTACCTCGATCACGTGCACGACAGTGGGAGGAATACCGACCCGGCAATCTGCTCCAGCTTGGAGCGTCTCGGCGGAAGGCTCGGTGCGGAACAGCTCGGCGGACCAGTCAGGCATGTCGGCGCCGCGGGCGATGGCGACGTTCCCGTTCCAGTCGAATCCCACGGCATCCGGATCGCTCTGCCACCATGGCCAGCGGATCGAAACGTGTGCGCTGGAAACGTCGATCACCCTCGCCGGGGTAAACGAGCAGGAAACCTTCAGCACGTCGCCAGCACGGAATTCGCTCTCCACCACGACACGAAGATCTATCACCATGCCATGGCTGTGTCGAGCAACAGGGATGGCGGACCTCAACCAGCTGCACTACTCTCGGCTACTTGTTTCATTGCTCTAGGACCGCCTGTGGTCGCCTAACGGGGCCAGCACCTTGTTCACTTACGGAGCTTCTCCACGTCACGGCTCACGAAGCAGGCGCAGGGCGGCCTCGGTGGGCTGGTAGCTGAACGCGGCCGCCGCCGCGGCCGAGTCGTAGACCCGGTCGAGGCTCTTCGGCAGCGGCCAGCCTCGGGACCGGAACTCTGCCGCGACCTGCGGAGCGCGGTCGGCGATCACCGCGGCCGCGTCGTCAAATAAGGCGACGCAGTCTGCTCGTGTGAACGGATAGCGGCCGGCGATGTTGAACACGCCGGTCACCGTGTCCTGCGCCGCTACGCCTACCACCGCGGCGGCGACGTCCGTGAGCAGCACGGCGCGGTGCAGCAGACGCACGGCCAGCACCGGCAGTGGCTCGGGGAAACACCTGGCGATCCGCAGGGTCACCGACGGCATCGAGGCCGCGGCGGCCGACGCCTCGGCCGCGAGCTTCGTCTCGTCGTAGATGTCCCGGGGCTGCGGCGGGAGCTGCTCGTCGACCCAGACCGCCCGGTCGGCCGGGACCAAAGCGTTCCCGTAGACGCTCGTACTGCTGATGTAGACGACCCGGCGCACGCCCGCCGCCTCGGCGTCGTGGAGCAGGGCGGCGGTGGCGTCGACGTTGACCGACCGGAACTCCTCGTCGGCGACCCGGCCGACGTGCGGGGCGTGCAGGGCCGCCGCGTGGACCACAAGGTCGGCTCCGTGCACGAGGGCACGGCGGACCCGCAGGTCTCGCAGGTCACCGACGATGGTGGTTCGCGGGCCGGGTACGAGGTCCGCGCCGCGGGTCGTCCAGCCGGCGGCTTCGAGGTCCCGCGCGACGGCATCGCCGACCCGGCCCGAAGTCCCTGTCACCGCGACCAACCCGACTGTCATTGTCAACACTCCACCGAGAGAGAAGAGATCAGCGCAGGCGCAGGTGGAACGATCTGGCGCCCGCGGCCCACGCCAGGTGCAGGTCGGCCGGGTCCGGGTCGCCGTTCGCGGTGAAGCCGATCTTGTTGAAGCCGGTGAAGTTGCGGTTGTCCCGGGCGATGACCGCGTAGTCCCGGACCACCGCGTCCTCATCGGTGTGCACCACCACGTCCGCCACCCGCCGGCGGCCCTGGAACCGGACCTCCACCGGCTCACCGGTGCGCAGGTTGCGGCCCCACCCGAACGGTGAGCCGATCAGCAGCGCGCCCTCGTGCCGGGTGTAGGCGACCGGAACGGTGTACCGCTTGCCCGACCTGCGACCGACCACATACAGCGTGACCAGGCGTTTGCCGATCCCCCGCGACACCACGGGCACCCGCAGCAACACCCGCACGATCGCATTGGCGACGCCCTGCAGGGCCAGGGTCTGGGCTCTGCCGGCACCAGGTGAGCGCTCATCCGCCATGACACAGACTTTTCCGTACGACGGAAGCCGCGGCAAGCACCCGCCCTACGAGTCGAGCAGGTCCCGCCACAGCTGCTCCGCGGCCTCCCGGACCGGTGGAGCCAGGTTCCGGTGCACCACCTCCTTGGCGTCACCCAGACCCATCCCGGTGGCATCGGCGACGGCTTTGATCGCCGAGATCGGGGAGTCGGTGCGCCGCAGCAGTTCCCGCGCGATCTGGTCCGGGTCGGCGCCCGCGGCGAGCATGGTCCCCGCCATCGTGGTCAGAACCCCGACCCGCCTGGCCCGCTCCGCTGGTTCCATCACGCCCGGCAGCCTATCGACCAGTAGGCGGCCGGTCAGGGCGTGACGTCGGCGAAGCGCGGTGCGCCGGGCTCGAGGTCGACGCGGGTGGCCCGGGCGGCGAAGCTGACGGCGTGGTACCACCCGCAGAGCATGAGGAGGTCCAGCAGCTGCGGCTCGTCCAGAACCGCACGGGCGGAGTCCCAGAGCTCGTCGCTGATGTCCGATGCGTCGTGCAGGGCGTCGGCCACCTGGATGAGCACTCGTTCCCGGCCGGCGCTCCAGCACGAGTCGTCCGCGTGTCCGTGGGTGAGCGAGGCGATCTCGGACCGGGTCAGTCCGGCACGGTCGGCGAAGACCATCACGTGGACACCCCATTCGTATTCGCAGCCGCAGCGTGCACAGGTGCGAACGATGACGATCTCGCGCTCGCGCAGCGTGAGGGACAGCTGCCGGCTGAGTTCGTAGCCGCCCCAGGGGCTCATGGCGGCGGTCATCGGCAGGTTCTTGGCGAACGTGCGGAACAGCCCGATCGGCGGCGCGCCGGGCGGCATCATCGCGGCGAGCCGGGTGGCGACGTCGGTGGTGAACGGCGGTTCCAACGCGGGTAGACGAGCCATGGCCACGCTCCGGTGATTCGGATTCAGAAGCACCATAGCGATTCTCTTTTCGAAGCACCAGGGCTGCTACGCCTCACCGTCCTCGGCCATGACGCCGGCCCAGCGGCCGGACCACCGGGCTAGCGGGCGCAGCGCCAGACAGGCGTCGTGGCCGAGCTCCGTGAGACCGTAGGTCGTGTCCGGCTGCTGGTCGACCAGGTGCGCGTCGAGCAGTTCGGTCAGCCGCTGCCGCAGCACGCTGGAGGACATGTTGTCGCAGCGCTGCTGCAACGCGCGGAAGCCGACCGGCCCGTGCTGCAGCTCCCAGATGATGCGCAGGTTCCAGCGGCGCCCGAACAGATCGAGGGCGGCCATCAGGGGACGGCCGGTACTCGATCCTCGTACCGGCCGTCCCGGCCGGGGTGTCGTCATCGCGTCATCCCGCCCCACTTGATGATTCGGTATCCGACACAGTAACTTCCGAGTCGACCGATTCGAATTCCGAAGCACCCGGCGGGTTCGAGTGCTGGCACGGAGGTTGGCATGCACAAGATGGTGGTTCTGTATCCCGAGCCCACCGATCCCGACCACTTCCGCGACTACTACGTGACCACTCATCTCCCGCTGGTCACGCAGATGCCCGGCCTGCTCGCGTGGCGCTACAGCTTCGACGTGGCAGCGGCGCAGGGCCAGACGCCGTATTTCGCGGTCTTCGAAGCCGAGTTCGCCGACGCGGCGGCGATGGGCGCGGCGACGGCGTCGCCGGAGGGCCGGCGGGTGTCCGCCGATGTCACCAACTACGCCACCGGTGGTGCGGTCGTCATCCACTATCCGGTGCAGGGCGGCACCGACTGAGCCGGATCTGACCGGGGCCGGGCCCGGTGTCCTAACGCGGGCGCAGGGTTCGGCCTCGGCCCTTGGCCACGTATCGGCGGCGGGCCTCGTCCAGGCTCAGGTCGCCGTTCGGGCCGCCGTGGACGTCCGCACTGTCGTGGTCGTCCTGGCCGTCGTCCTCCCACCAGCACTCGTCGCAGATCTCGAAGGCGCCGCGCGCGGTCAAGGTGACGTGGCCGCAGCACGGGCAGGTGTGGCGCGGCGGCGCGATGAGCGGGGGAACCGGGGGCACCTGCCAGCGCCACGGGACCGGGTCGCCGACCCGGCCGGTGTAGCGGAGCAGCACCTGCGTGGAGTGCTGCCGCCGGCCGGTCGCGCGCTGCTGCTCGGCGGTGGCGTCCGGGGCGAGCCGGGCCAGCACCCGCGAACTGAACTTCGCCGGGGGCCACCACGGGGCCTGCAAACCGCGGCTGATGTCGTACACATGCAGGATGATCTCAGCGACGCCGAGCGCGGCGAACCCGGAGGTGTCGGACGGTCCGAAATGCCAGGCTCTGACGTCCGGGCCCGCGGCCCGCAGGGTGGCGACGAGCAGGGCGCCGCAGCCTTCGACGATCGTGAGCACCTCGGCCATGGTGGCCTCGTCGCGGATCCTCAGATCGGCCGGCAGATAGGCGTGCTGGGCCTGACCGGCCACCTGCAGCGCGTAGGCGAGCAGGTCGTGGCCGATGTGCGCGAGCGTGGCGCGGCAGCTCCAGTCGAGCGTGCCGGCCGGGACCGACCAGTCGCGGTCCAGCAGCGGTTCGAGGGTCTCGCCCATCGCCCGGACGGCCCGCGCCAGATCGTCCGGCCCGATGACCGGCACGAGGTCAGCCATCGCCCCGGGCGTAGCCGTCGACCAGCTGGAACGTGGCGTAGAGCATGATGCCGAGGATGATCGCGCCGAACGGGTCGAGGCTCATCATCTGGCCCGGCACCGTGGTCGCCACCTCCCTGGCCAGCTCGGGTGGCAGGTCGGCGGGCACGGTCATCACCGGCTCCGGGGTGGTGGTCCAGGCCGCGATCGCGAAGCCGGTCATCGCCACGGCGATCACCGCCAGGGTCGCGAAGCCGGTCAGCACCGGCCGGGGCACCGGACGCCGCATCCTGGTCAGCGCGACCGCGAACGCCGCGCAGGCCAGCAGCTCGCACCCCGCGCTCGCCAGCCCGCGCAGCGTCTGGGCCCGGTACTGGCCCGCGTCGTGGTCCAGCGCCACCAGGTCGGCCAGCGACGCGCCGTCGATCGCCGAGCGGAACGCCCCTAACGTCCAGGCCTGCAGCAGCACCGCGAGCGCGAGACCGAGCAGGCCGGCGCCGAGCAGCAGGCGCGGCGGGCCGGGCAGGACCGGGCGGGCCGGCAGCGGGTGCAGCGCCAGCACGGCCAGCGCCACCACCCACCCGGCGCCGAGCGGCCAGGGCAGGGAGAACAGCGCGCCGACGACGGCGACCGCCCCGGCGACGAGCAGGACGCCGAAGGCCGGCTTGGGCAACCGCATGCTCACAGGTTAGTGAGGTGGTCACCCAGGTGGGTGCGGTGGTAGAGCAGGCGGCGGCCGGAGCGCTCCGCGGTGAGCAGGCCGGCGTCGCGCAGGGTGGTCAGGTGGTGCGACGCGGTGGCCGGGGCCAGGCCGAGCCGGGTGGCGACGTCGCCGGTGCTGTGCGGGGCGGCGAGCAGGGTCAGCACGGTCGCGCGGGTCGGGCCGAGCAGGGCGGAGAGGGCGGCGGCCGGTGCGGCGGGGGCCGGTGACCACAGGGTGCCGTAGCCGGCCGGGGCGTACCAGAGGGAGCGGCCGGTCGTCATGGCGTACACCTCAGATCCGGCGAAGCCGGTCGGCAGCAACGTCAGATCCTGCCCGCCGCCGGACCAACTGCCGTGTTTGTGCGGGTAGCGGAGCTGCAGTGCGGCGCCGTCCCAGCCCAGCCGCGGGTGCAGGGTGTCGATCATGCGGCGCGGGCTGTGGTCGGCGGCGACCCGGACCCGGGTGGCGATCTCGGCGTCGGCGACGGCACGCAGACGGGGCCAGAGCGGCGCGATCGCGGTCGCGTGGTACGCCCGGATCTCACCGAGCAGCACCGCCAGGGCGGCCGCCGGCGCGTGCGCGAACCGGTTGATCTCGGCGGGCGCGGCGTGCCCGGTCCAGCCGGCGAGGACCTGGTCGACGACCCGGTCCGGCGCGGTCGCGGCGATCAGGGCGAGTTCGTCGTCGAGGCGCGGGCGGGCGACGAGCGGCACCGGGGTGAGGAAGTCCGGCGCGTAACCGAGCGGCCCGCACAGCACCGCCCGGAACGTCGGCCACCCGGCGAGGGCCGCGCCGACCCGGGCCGACCACTGCGGACGCAGCCACGCCGACCGGGCCCGCAGCGCGAACACGCTGGCCACCAGCTCGGCCATCGGCGAGTGGGCGAACCGCAACCCGGCCACGTCGGCCGGCCCGAACTCCCAGGCGATCACGCCACCATTCGAGCACGGTCGAACGGCTTCGGGCCATCCGGGCGGCATGGCAGAAAGACGTCATGGAATACACCCGTCTCGGCCGCACCGGCCTGACCGTCAGCCGCCTCTGCCTCGGCACCATGAACTTCGGCTGGCAGCTCGGCGAGGCCGACAGCCACGCGATCCTCGACCACGCCGCCGAGATCGGCATCACCTTCGTGGACACCGCGAACATGTACGGCCGCGAGGACGGTGACGGCCTCAGCGAGCGGTTCATCGGTTCCTGGCTGGCGACGTCCGGCCGCCGGGACCGGACCGTGCTGGCCACCAAGGTCTACGCGCCGATGTCCGACGACCCCAACGACCGCGGGCTGTCCGCCCGCAACATCATCGCCTCGTGCGAGGCGTCGCTGCGCCGGCTCGGGACCGACCGGATCGATCTGTTCCAGATGCATCATGTGGATCGCCACACCGGGTGGGCGGAGATCTGGCAGGCCATGGAGGTCCTGACCGCGCAAGGCAAGATCCGGTACGTCGGGTCGTCGAATTTCGCGGGCTGGCACCTGGCCCGGGCGCAAGCCGTCGCGGACCACCGGAACTTCCTCGGCGTGGTGTCCGAGCAGTGCAAGTACAACCTGCTCACCCGGCACGCCGAGCTGGAGGTGCTGCCGGCCGCGGCGGAGCTGGGCATCGGGATCCTGCCGTACTCGCCGCTGCACTTCGGGGCGCTCTCCGGTGCGCTGCGCAAACAGCGTGAGGGGGTGCCGGGACGCAGCGTGCTGCACGCGCCGGAACGGGTGGAGCCGCACCGGGCCGCGCTTCAGCGCTTCGAGGAGTTCTGCGCGGAGCTCGGCACGGAGCCGGCCGCGGTGGCGATCGGGTGGCTGCTGTCCCGTCCGGAGGTGACCGCGGCGGTGCTCGGGCCGCGGACCCGGGAGCAGCTGGACCTGCCGCTGGAGCCGCTGACCGGCGAGGTGCTGGCCACCCTCGACGACATCTTCCCGCCGATCGGCAACGGCGGCCCGGCCCCGGAGGCGTGGGCCTGGTGATCCGCCGGGTCAGGGCAGCGGCTCGGCCGCCAGCGCGGTCAGCAGTTCCTGATCGGTCGCGGACAGCCCGGCGATGAGCTCGGCGACCTGGCGCTCGATCTCGCGGGCGCACTCCTGGGCGACCCGGCGCCCCCGCGGGGTCGACTCGACCAGGACCACCCGGGAGTCGCGCGGGGACGGCAGGCTGCGCACCAGGCCGCGTTCCTCGGCGCCGGACACCAGCCCGGCCATCGCGGACCTGTCGAGACCGAGGTGGCCGCCGAGGTGGAGCATGCCGGCCGGACGGTCGCGCACGATGCCGAGCAGGCGCAGCTGCGCGATCGACAAGTCGCGCTCGATGCCGGCCTCGGCCAGGATCCGCTGGATCTGGAAGGAGAGCTGCACCAGCGCGTCCGTCGTGCTCACCGCCTCACCCTACTCGTGAGGGCCCCCGGCCGCTCCCGGCCAGCGGATCCTTCCTACACTCGGCGGGTGACCGGCCGGTTCCTGCGCGACATCGCGGTCGACCATGACGTCGACACCACGGCGTACCCCTTCCGTCTGCCGATCGTGCGCGGTCTGATCGCTACCGGTCACCTTGATCTCTCCCCGGGCGTCACATTCCTCACCGGTGACAACGGTTCCGGCAAGTCCACGCTGGTCGAGGCGATCGCGGTGGCAGCCGGGTTCAACGCCGAGGGCGGCAGCCGCAACTTCCAGTTCGCCACCCAGTCCACCGAGTCGGCGCTCGGCCGGCACCTGACCGTGGGCCGGCAGGCCGGACGCCGGGAACGCTCCAACTTCTTCTTCCGCGCCGAGTCGTTCTACAACGTGGTCACCGAGATCGACAACCTCGGCGTCGCGGACGGCTACGGCGGCCACAGCCTGCACGAACGCTCCCACGGCGAGTCCTTCCTCGACCTGATCGCGAACCGCTTCCACCCCGGCGGGCTCTACCTGCTGGACGAGCCGGAGGCGGCGCTGTCACCGCGCGGGCTGCTGATCGCGCTGGCCCGGCTGCACGACCTGACCGAGGCCGGCTCCCAGATGCTGATCGCCACGCACTCGCCGATCCTGCTCGCGCTGCCCGGCGCCACGATCCTGCAGGTCGAGGACGACGGGCGGCTCCGCCGCGTCACGTACGACGAGGCCGACGCGGTCCAGGTCACCCGAAATTTCCTGGCCGACCCGCAGCGCACCCTGCGCCACCTGCTCGCCGATTGAGGCCCGGCGATATCGTTCCCCCATGGAGAACCGGCGTACCACCCTCGCCGACGTCGCCCGGGTGGCCGGAGTGTCCCGCGCCGCCGCGTCCCGGGCGATCAACGGCCGGTACGGCACCTCGGAAGAGGTCCGTGACCACGTCCGCGCCGTCGCGGCCCGGCTCGGCTTCGAGCCGCACGCCGTGGCCCGCGCCCTGGCCACCGGCCGCACCAGCGCGAACCGCCGCGAACGCGTCCAGGTCCTGATCGTCGACCCGGACCCGGACGCGATGGCCGCCAAACCGTTCTACGGCCGGGTGCTGACCGGCGCCCTGCGGGCCATCGGCGACCAGGACATCTCCCTCGAGGTCCGCCGGGTGTCCACCGCACCGGCCGTCGACGCCGACCCGCCGTTCGGCCAGATCCTGATCAACATGCCGGGCCCGGCGAGCGCCGCGTACGCCCGGCGCAGCCGCACGATCGCGCTGGGCCGGTCCGCGCCCGGCGTCGCGTTCGTCGCCCCGGACAACGAGGGCGGCGGATACCAGGCCGCCATGCACCTGGTCACCACCGGCCGCCGGCGGATCGGCGCGGTCTTCGGCCCGCCCACCCCGTGCGCGCAGGAGCGCAAGGCCGGTTTCCTGCGGGTGATGGACGGCGTGGCCCGCGCCGTGCTCTCCGTCGACGGCGACTTCACCCGTGCCCGGGCGTATGCGGCGACCCAGGAGCTGCTGGCCCGGGACCCGGGGCTGGACGCGGTGTTCGCGTCGTGCGACGTGACCGCGATGGGCGTGCTGCAGGCGCTGCGCGAGGCCAGCCGGCGGGTCCCGCAGGACGTCGCGGTGGTCGGCTTCGACGGCAGCGCCCTGGCCGAGGCGGCGGACCTGTCGTCGGTCTACATGCCGGTCGAGGACGAGGCCGCGGCCGCCGTGCACCACCTGCTGGACCCGGCGCTGCCGGCCCCGGGCCGCCTGCCGACCCTGCTGACGGTGCGCGGATCGAGTTGACCACCGAGCCCGACGCCGAGCTGAACCGAGCCGTCACGGTCTTCGTGTGGGGTGATCAGGGCCGGCCCTGGCCGTCGTCGCATCCCGGCGCGGTCAGCCGGGCCTTCGGCGACGCCGCCCCGGAACTCCTGCGGCGGATAGCCGTCCTGATCAGGACCGTCGACCGCATCCTGCCCGGCACCGACCTGACCGTCTACGCCCACCGCGTCGAAGAAACCCTGCGCGCCGACCACCCGGAGCTGGACCAGGCCGCACGGGCGGCGTTGGTCAACCGCTCGACCTACGCCTGGCGCTGATCGCCGATCACTGATGGTCCCGGTGTCCTGGACGGCGCTCCTCGTTCGTCGCTTCATCGAGACCGATGGCGAGAGGAGCAGTCAGGTGGATCTGATCACGGGTACGGAGGTCACTGTCGCGCGGGTGGTGCCGGTGCCGCCGGAACGGATGTGGGAGCTGGTCACCGCGGTCGACCGGATCGGTGAGTGGAGTCCGGAGACGATCGACGGCGGCTGGGGCGACGACGAGCCGAAACTCGTGCCTGGTACCCGCTTCACCGGGCGCAACCGGTTCCCGAACGGGCTCGAGGCAACCGCCGTCTGCGAGATCACCGAGGTGGTGCCCGGTGAGGTCTTCGCCTGGTCGGTGCTCGACGAGGACGGGGCCGCCGGGTCACTGTGGCGTTACCACCTGAGTGCGGGCGACGGCGGCACGACGGTGGTCCGGCAGACGTTCCGGCACGGGCCGGGCGACACCGGCGCCCGCGAGGAAGCCGACGCCGCGGCGGCAATGGACGATCGCCTGGTCACCCTCTGCGCCAACATGCTGGCCACCATCGCCGCCATGAGCGCAGACCCGTCGGCCACCGACTGATACCGGCTGGCTCTCAGGGGTGTGTCCGTGACCCGGACACACCCCTGAGGACCAGCCACCGTCGGGAGGCGCGGGCGGGACCGATGCCCAGACGATCGTGAGTGCGGGCCGTCCGGTCGGCGGCAGCGCGCGTTGCGGGCCGGCTGGTGCTGAGGGCTGCCTCGAAGTCGCTGAGACAACCCTCAGCACCAGCCGGGAGAGCCGAGCTGGTCTTCGGTGCCGCTAACCGAGCGCAGAACGGCCGCCAGGACCAGCCGGAATACCCCAGCTGGCCTTGGAGGCCCTTATACCTGGCGCATAACGGCCGCCACGGCCAGCTGGGAGAGCCCGGCTGGCTCTGGAGGCCCTTACACCAGGCGCATAACGGCCGTCGGGGCCAGCTGGGAGAGCACGGCTGGTTCTGGGGGTTGGGTCGGCGGCTTTGAGGCGACCCTCAGGGCCAGCCGGCCTCCTGGGACAGGGGAAACGTCTGTCGACATCGACAGGGTCGGCGTGCTCCCCGATTTTGTGGCGGGCTGCGATGCGGGTGGGCGTGTTTGTCAGGTGGGCGGGTTTAGGGGCTGGTAGAAGAAGTGCTTGGTGGTGTCGTCCGGTATGCCGGGTAGGTGGCCAGGTTTCCTGGTAGCCGTGCCGCAGGTAGAAACCCGGCGCCTGGAACGACATCGTGGACAGGATGACCCGGTCGCAGCCGCGCCGGCGGATCTCGGCCTCGGCCGCGGCCAGCAGTTCGGCGCCCAGACCGTGGCCCCGATACTCGCCGGCGAGCCAGAGGGAGGAGATCGCGCCGCAGCCGCCCCAGGTGTAGCCGGTGAGGCCGCCGATGAGGGTGCCGGTCGCGTCGGTGGCGCGGATCGACAGTGGGGTCTCGTCGTCTGAGGTGATGGCGGCGCGGTTGAGACGGTCCAGTTCATCGGAGAGCAACTGCTGCAGCTCCGGGTCGCCCTGGCCGGTGGAAATCGTGGTCACGTCGGCATCCTGCCGGGCGGTGCGGCCCCGGGCACTGACGAGGGCCTCAGGGCAGCCAGGCGAGCAGCGAGCCGCTGCTGCCGTCGCCGACCTGAGCCGGTTCCTCGCTCCCGGACAGCGGCACGGTGTAGAGCATGCCGTCGCTGACGAACGCCATCGCGGTCGCATCCGGGCTCGGCAGCACGTCGCTGACGGTCTTGTCACTCTCCGGCAGCAGTGGTTTCTGAGTCAGCCTCTTGCGATCATCGCTGACGGTCATCAGGTACACCTGGTGGGCGCCACCGGCCTGCAGGCACAGGAACCGCTTGTCGTCGACGAACTGCTTGGGCCAGCACAGCTCCGGACCGGAGACGGTCGTCGTGCCCTCACCGATCTCGGGGCCGATGGTGAAGCCCGACGGGCTGTACTCGACCTGGGTCTTGCCATCCGGGGAGAACGCGGAAAAGCCGAAGCCGCCCTGCGGGACCTTGCCATCCGGCGAGAACCAGAACAGCGATCTGAAGTCACCCAGTGAACTGCCGAAGGCGTCCGTTGCCGACATCTTCAGGCTGGGTGGTCCCGCATCCGCGTCGACCGACCCGAGGCTGGTCTTCGACTCGAACCAAATCCGCCCGTCGGCCGGATTGAACACGCCACCGACGTAGTCAGGGCGGGTACCGCCGTAGCCACGGGAAAGCGGCGTCAAATCGATCATGGTGCGCTGCAACGTGACGTAGCCGATATGCGTCTCGTCGTTCCCCACGGTGATCGATGCCGCCATCCGGGTGAAGTCCCGGTTGAACATCTGCCGCTTGACGAAACCACCGGGAACCGTGGCGTTGCAGTCCATCGCCACCGACTCGTCGCCCTCGATCAGAAACGTTCGCCGCTCACCGGCCGCTCCGGTGCTCGGATCCACCGATGCCAGATCGTAGGTACCGCTGCCCGAACAATTGGCATAGACGATGCCGCGCAGGCTGCCGCCCCCGGACGGGATGACCACGGGCTGGGGATCAGTGCCGGAACTCTCGGCATTCACCACCGGCGGAACCAGGGCCGGCTCCCTGGACCGCGAAGAACAGCCTGCGGACAGGCCGAGCAGGACGACGGTCGTCGTCACGACGGCGAGATTCACGCGGGCCACGTCGCCGACCGTACGGCCCGGTCCACGATGGCGAAACCGGCTGGTCGGGCACCGGTGCCGGCCCTCGGCTTACCACGTGAGGGACCTATCCCTTCAGGTGTTGTGGACGAAGTGCTTGATGGTGTCGTCCGGCATGCCGGGCAGGTGGCCGGTTTCCTGGTAGCTGTGCCGCAGGTGGAAGCCCGCCCCGGCACCGGGCGACAACGGCCGGTGATGATCGACTCAGCGTGGCACGTCGCGGACATCACGGCCGACCCCGTGCGCCCGGAAACGCACGGCCGGCTTCCCGCGCGCGATGGACGGCGCCGCCCGCGCCGTGATCTCCGTCGACGGCGACTTCACCGACGCCCAGGCGACCTGGCCCTGCTGGCCCGGGGTCCGAGGCTGGACGCGGTGTTCGCCTCGTGCGACGTGACCGCGATGGGCGAGCTAATGAGGTCGCTGCCGGACTCGGGCTCGCACGAGGTCGACAGTGCTGGTGTCGAACACTTGAGTGTACCGAGGAGCCTGCCAACATCGACAGGTCCATCGCGCCCGACGAACAGGAGGTGACTGCAGACCGGGAAGGGCATTTCGGCATATTCCGGAGCGACCTCCGGGCGATCGACGGGTACTTTCGCCAGCAGCGACGGACGCAGACTGGTCACGATCGGGCGATCAGGGTGCCGGTCGCGTCGGGATTGTGCCGGGTGGGGTGCACCTCGTCGCCGGGCTGGGGCGACAATGGCCGGTGATGATCAACTTGGCGTGGCATGTCGCGGATGTGAAGCCGCCGCGGACTCCGGCGGATGACCTGGTCTCCTCCCGGGTGTGGATCACCGTGGACGGGGTCGCCTTCCCTGACGCCGGCTGGTGGGACCTGCCGCTGTCGGTGATCGGGTCGGCTCTGGCGGCCTATGCGGAACTCCGCGATGGCGGATTTCAGGAAGACCTCCCCGAGGACATCGCGCAGGCGTCGTCCTATTTCTTCGACGGGCCGTTCGCCCTGGCCTATCGCCGGACCGCCGACGCCGAGCCGGTGATCTACCTCGAGGGCAACCGCGAGAACCACGAGGGCGAACTCGAATCGCTGGTGGCCGGCGAGATGCCGTTGGAGTCGTTCCGGGTGGCTCTACTCGGGGCCGCGCAGATCCTGCACGCCGAGGTGGTGACGCGGGGGCACCTCGACGAGCAGGTGCGGATCGCTGCGGGGATCGTCACGGGACTCACCTGACGGCGACCACGAACAAGCGGTCCGGCGTGCGTCGCCCGACTCCGGGAAGGATCTCGATGTGGCGCAGGCCGTGGCGGTGCAGCGTCGCGGACAGCTCCGCGCGGCTCCACGGCCGCATGGCGAACGCGTAGGTGGACTCCTCCACCACCCGGTCCCGCTCGACGAGCGTGTAGTGCTCCTCGACCCGCAGCAGACCACGCTCCCAAGCGGCCCGGCTGGTGAAGCGCAACTGCCGGCCGCCGCCGAGATCCGCGAGGACCTGCCGCGTGGTGCCGTCGGCGCGCCGGCGGGAGGCTTCCTTTTCGCGTACGTCCAGGAACAATCGACCACCCGGGCGCAGGCAGCCAGCGAGCGCGGCGACCACTGAGTCTCGCTCCGGCGTGGTGGTCATGTCGTTGAGGACGCCGCGGCACGTCACCCCGTCGTACGAAAACGGGGTCTTGATCTCGCAAAGGTCGACCAGCAGCGGTCTCGCGCCGGGGCAGCGAGCGGCGGCCCGCGCCAACAGCTCGGCGGAGGCGTCGGCGAGGTCGACCCGGTGTCCGTTCGCGATCAGCGCGGCGGCGTGCCGGCCGGTGCCGCAGCCCGCGTCCAGGACTGTGGAGCCGGGCCGGAGCCGGGCGTGAACGGCCTCGGTCCACGGCGCGACCGGATCGGTGATCAGCAGGTCGTAGGCGTCGGCATGCCGGCTGTAGAACGGCCGCTCGGCACTGACCGACGCTGATCGGGACACCACTGCGCCGAGCCTAGTGGCCGGGCCGCCCTGTTCTACTGTGCGGTGATGGAGCACCTGAGGGAGTCGCACGTCCCGGAGCCCGTCCCCGACGATGTCGTCCCACCCCGGCGGATGCATCCCGCGCGCGAGCGGGCGTGGGCACGGTTCGCCCACTGGGGCGGCCTGTTCGGTGTCCTCGCCGGCGCCCTGCTCGGCTGGGTGGCCCCGCTGATCGTGCTCCTCGCCGCCGGCCGACGCTCGGCCGTGGTGCGCGGGCACGCGGTGGCCACGCTCAACTTCTACCTGACCTGGGCGCTGCTCACGGTGCTGGCCGTCGTCGTCTCGGTCTACACGAACAAGGAACCCGAGCTGGCCCCGTTCGCGATGATCTGGATCCCGCTGACCCTCGGCTGCTGCGGCGTGATCCTCTCGGCCCGGGACGACCGCTACCGCTACCCCACCGCGATCAGGTTCATCCGCTGACCGGGCCGGTCAGCGGACCACCACCCGGCCCGGCTCGGCTGTCGCCTGGAAGACCGCGAGCGCGGTGCCGTCGGCACGGGACGCCACCCTGCGCAGCGACGCTTCCAGGTCGATCGGGACGGCTTCCTGGTCCTGTCACTACCAGGATGAACACAACCCTGCCGATCGCGGCGGAACCGGGGCATCGTTGCGGTCATGAACAGCAAGGAACTTCCCGGCGGCCGGTACCGCGTCGGTGACCTCGACCTGACCCGCTTCGGCTACGGCGCGATGCAGCTCGCCGGTCCGCAGGTGTTCGGCCCGCCGAAGGACCGGGACGCCGCGGTCGCCGTGCTGCGCACCGCGGTCGAGCTCGGCATCAACCACATCGACACCGCGGACTTCTACGGCCCGCACGTGACCAACGAGATCATCCGCGAGGCGCTGACGCCGTACCCGGAGGATCTGCACATCGTGACCAAGGTCGGCGCGCGGCGGGACGCGGACGGTGGCTGGCCGCACGCCCGCAGCCCGCAGGAGCTGCGCGATCAGGTCCACGACAACCTGAAGCGGCTCGGCCTGGACACCATCGACGTGGTCAACCTGCGGGTCGGCGGTTTCGACCGGCCCGAGCCCGGGTCGATCGCCGAGCAGTTCGGCGCGCTCGCCGAGCTGCGCGAGCAGGGCCTGATCCGGCACCTGGGCCTGAGCACGGTCAACGCCGAGCAGATCGCCGAGGCGCAGGCCATCGCGCCGGTCGTCTGCGTGCAGAACTTCTACAACATCGCGAACCGCGAGGACGACGCGCTGATCGACTCCCTCGCGGCGCAGGGCATCGCGTACGTGCCGTACTTCCCGCTCGGCGGCTTCACCCCGGTGCAGACCACCGAGCTGCAGCACTTCGCCGACGAGCTCGGCGCGACGCCGATGTCGGTCGCGCTCGCCTGGCTGCTGCGGCGTTCGCCGAACATCATGCTCATCCCGGGTACGTCCTCGGTCGCCCACCTGCGCGAGAACCTCGCCGGCGCCGCGCTCACCCTGCCGGAGCAGTTGCCCGCAGCGTTCAGCTAGACGGCGCCGCCCGGCGCACCGGCGGGATCGACGGGTAGAGCGGGCGGCGCCCGAACCCCGGCAGCAGCCGCTCGGTGACCAGCCGTCCCGCCGCCAGCTGGGCCGCATACCGCCGCCGCCGTTCGGCGAGCACCGCGCACAGGAACAACCACGGCGGTGTCCCGGACGGCGGTGGCGGGGTCACCCGGGCGCCCACCTCCACGGCCAGCGACTGCAGCAGCGCGCTCGACGCCGGCTCGGCCAGTTCCTGGGCCCGCGACAGGTAATGCCGGACCGCACCGGCCAGCTCGTCGTCCACCGCGGACAGGTCGGCGGCCGCCGCCCAGGGTGCGAGGTCGGCGGGCATCCCGGGTACGTACCGGAACGGCAGCGGGCGCCGCTCGTGCACCACCAGCGTCCCGGCGGCCAGGTCACCGAGACGGCGGCCCCGATCCGAGCCGATCATGATGGCCAGGCTGCCGGCCCAGGTCAGGAACGGCAGCAGCAGCCCCGGCCACTCCAGCGTGAAGCCGATCAGCGCCCGGGTGAACGCCTGCCGTACCCCGATGGGCCCGCCGTCCTCACGGATCACCCGCAGCCCCATCGCGGTCTTGCCCACGCTGCGCCCGTTGGTCCTGGTCTCGACGATCGTCGGGTACGCCAGCAGCACCGCCACCACCAGCACCCGCCACACGGTCGCCGACAGCGCGTCGTCGACCAGCTTCTCCGGCAGCACCGCCATGATCACGCCGGCCACCAGCATCAGCACGCCGGCCAGCGCGGCCTGCACCAGGATGTCGATCATCAGGGCGATGGCCCGGGAGCCGAGCCGGGCCGGCCGCAGATCGAGCGCGACGGCCTCCGCGGTGACCAGCCCGGTCGCGCTGGACGGTACGGGTGCGGGACCGAGGGCGAGCGACACCCGGACAGTGAACACCACCGGGCCCGGACCGCGAACACCGCGTCCACTACGCTGCCCGGCAGGCGGACCACCGGGGGCGGCACGATGATGGATCTCGACGCGTACGTGACCGAGCGCGGCGGTGAGTGGCACCGGCTCGAGGTGCTCGCGGAGCGGCGCCCGCTGAGCCCGGACGACGCCGACGAGCTGGTCATGCTGTACCAGCGGGCGGCCACCCACCTGTCGGTGCTGCGCAGCCGCAACCCCGACCCGATCGTGCTCGCCGACCTGTCGCGGCTGGTGCTGGCCGGCCGGGCCGCGGTCACCCGCGGTGGCAGCGGCTTCTCCTGGCGGCCGTTCACCGGCTACTTCGCCTACCGCCTGCCCGCCGCGCTCTACCGCACCCGCCACTGGTGGGGCACCCTCGGCGTGCTGCTGGTCGCGGCGTGCGCGGCGCTGATCTGGTACCTGTCGGCGCACCCGTCCGTGCTGGCCCTGTTCTCCGACGGCGACGACATCCAGCAGGAGTTCGTCGGCTACTACAGCGAATACCAGGCACAGAACTTCGCCCTGCAGGTCTGGACGAACAACGCCCTGATCACCGCGCAGTGCCTGGCCGCCGGCGTGCTCATCCTGCCGGTGCTCTACCTGCTCTGGACGAACCTGCTGAACACCGGCGTGGTCGGCGCCATGATGGTCGGCGAGGACGCCGGCGACACGTTCCTGACCTACCTCGCCCCGCACGGCCTGCTCGAGTTGACCTGCCTGTTCATCGGCGCCGGCGTCGGCCTGCGCCTCGGCTGGTCATGGATCGCCCCGGGCCCGCTGCTGACCCGCCGCGAGTCCCTGGTCGCCTGGGTCCGCGAGGGCATGCTCATCGCCGTCGGCCTGGTCCCGACGCTCGCGATCGCCGGCACCCTCGAGGCCTTCGTCACCCCGTCGGCCCTGCCCGCCGCGCTGCGCATCACCATCGGCGCGGTCGTGTGGCTGGCGTTCCTGGCTTACGCACTGCTCTGGGGCAAGATCGCCGACAAACACCTATTCGGTACGAATACCGAGCCCCGTCCGTAGTCGTACCGAAGAAGGACCGGAAGCCGCGGCGGACCTGGCGCGCGCCGGAGGGGTTTCAGAGCCGGCCAGTCGCCTTGAGCAGCAGGTATACGTCGGCCACCCGGCTGGCGAAGGCGTCGGCGTCGGTGTCCACGACGGTCGCGCCGGAGTGGCGCAGGACGTCGCGGACGCGGTCGCGTTCGGCCAGGACCCGCTCCGCGGCGGCGGCCGCGTGCACGTCGGCGGCCGCCGGTGCGGAAGGCAGCGTGGCCAGGCGGGAGATCGCCGGATCGCGGACGCCCGCGACGATGATCTTGTGGCGGGCGGCGAGCTTGGGCAGGACCGGGAGCAGGCCCTCGATCATCGGCGCGGTGTCCAGCGCTGTGAAGATCACTACGAGGGATCGTTTGCGGTCGCGGCGGAGCAGTTCGCGGCCCAGCAGGGTGAAGTCGGTCTCGGCCAGAGCGGGTTCCAGCGAGGCCATCGCGTCGATCAGGCGGGGCAGCTGGGTACGGTGACCGCCACCCTCGACCCGGGCGCGCACCGCGGTGTCCAGGGCCAGCAGGTCGACCCGGTCGTCGGCGCGCGAGGCCAGCACGGACAGCAGCAGCGCGGCGTCGATCGCGGCGTCGAGGCGGGGCGCGTCGCCGACCCGGACCGCGGCGGTACGGCCGGTGTCCAGCACGCAGTAGACCCGGCGGTCGCGCTCCGGGCGCCAGGTGCGCACCACCACGTCGTGGTGCCGGGCGCTGGCCCGCCAGTCGATCGAGCGGACGTCGTCGCCCACCACGTACTCACGCAGCACGTCGAACTCGGTCCCGTGCCCGCGGCCGCGGGTGACCACGGCGCCGTCCAGCACCCGGATCCGGGCGAGCTTCTCCGGCAGGATCCGCCGCGACGGGAAGCGCGGCAGCACCCGCAGCGTCCACGCCGGGGTGACCTGCTCGTTCCAGCTACGGCGCCGCTGCCGGTACGCCAGCCCGAACGGCCCGAGCGACCGCAAGGTGACCCGGACGGCGGGCCGGTCCCCGTGCCGGGTCGGCGTGAGCGTGGTGATCACGTCCCGCGACTCGCCGGGCGGCAGGTCCAGCTCGTGGCGACGGGCACCGGCCCCGGCGGACGGCACCCAGCTGTCGCGCAGGCTCAGCCGCACCGACCGGCCACCGGTGTTGGTGACGGTCAGCGTGGCACGTGCCGGGTTGCCGAGCCACACCGTGCGATCACCGTCGCGCCGCAGCCGCAGCCCGTCCAGCGGCCCGGCCACGACCAGGTCGATCAGGGCCAGCCCGGCGGCGAACACCAGCACCCCGCCGAGCGCGAGCCACGGCGCGGGCAGCAACGCCGGCAGCGGCACGCCGAACGCGAGCAGCGCGGCGAAACGCCTGGTGATCATCGCGGGGCGGGCACGGCCGCCAGGACCGCGGCCAGCACCGACTCGACGGTGACCCCGTCCAGGGCGGCGTCGGCGCGCAGCCGGACCCGGTGGCGCAGGGTCGGCAGGGTGTAGCCCTTCACGTCGTCCGGCACCACGTACTCGCGGCCGTTCAGCCAGGCGTGCGCCTTGGACACGGCGAGCAGCGCGGTCGCGCCGCGCGGGGACGCGCCGAGTTCCAGCGCCGGGGTGACCCGGGTGGCCCGGCACAGGTCCACGATGTACGCGAGAACCGGGTCGGCGACCTCGACGCGCTGCACCGCGGCCCGCCCGGCGGCCAGCTCGACGGCGCCGGCCACCGGGGTGATCCCGGCGGCCTTGAGGTCCCGCGGGTCGAAGCCGCGGTGGTGCGCGCGCAGCACGTCGAGCTCGGCGTCGCGTTCCGGCAGCGGCACGCTCAGCTTCAGCAGGAACCGGTCCAGCTGCGCCTCCGGCAGCGGGTAGGTGCCCTCGTACTCGATCGGGTTCTGGGTCGCGGCGACCAGGAACGGCTGCGGCAGCGGCCGGGGCGTGCCGTCGACGCTGACCTGGCGTTCCTCCATCGCCTCGAGCAGCGCGGCCTGGGTCTTCGGCGGCGTCCGGTTGATCTCGTCGGCCAGCATCAGGTTGGTGAAGACCGGGCCGGGACGGAAGTTGAACGCGGCGGTCCGCGCGTCGTAGACCAGCGAGCCGGTGACGTCGCCGGGCATCAGGTCCGGGGTGAACTGCACCCGCTTGGTGTCCAGGTCCAACGCCGCGGCCAGGGCCCGCACCAGCAGGGTCTTGGCCACCCCGGGCACCCCTTCGAGCAGCACGTGACCGCCGCAGAGCAGCGCCACCAGGACACCGCCGACGATCGCGTCCTGACCGATGACCGCCTTGCCGACCTCGGCGCGCAGCCGGCCCAGTGCGACGCGGGCCTCTTGAGATTCGGTGGTCACGGTTGCTGAACTCCTTCGTCGGGGCTGGTGATGTCGCGTTCCAGTTGCTGCACGGCGAGAGCCGCCTCGATCAGCTCGCTGTCGTTGTCCGGGTGGACGCCGGCCAGGACCTCCCGTACGTCGTCCTCCTCCAACCCGGACTGCTCCGCGATCCGGGCGAGGGTGGCGCCGACCGGCAGGCCGAGGTGCGCGGCGAGCCGGCGCCGGGCGGCGCCCCGCAGCAGGTCCAGGGACGCACCGCGGGCCCGGCCGCGCTGGTAGAGCCGGGCGTGCCCGAGCATCGTCTCGTTCGACGGCACCCGGGACAGCAGCGGCTCGGCGACCGGCGTTCCGAGCCGGCGGGCCGCCGCGGCGGCCAGCGCGAGCAGCGCCAGCGCGACGAGCAGCAGGGTCGCCCAGAACGCCGCCGGGAACGCCTCGGTGAGCGGGTTCGGCTCGTCCGGCTGGGCGACCGGCGGTGGCGCGGCCGGGTCGCCCGGGGTCTGCTGCGGCGCGCCGGTCGGCCGGGGCCGGGCGTCCGGTGCCGACGACGAGGACTCCGGTTCCGGGCGGGTGGACGACGGCGACGGGCTGGGTTCCAGCGTGACCTCGCGCTGGTGCAGGTCGAGCCAGACCACCCGGGACGTCTGCGCGAGCAGCCCGACCGCGAGGGCGGCGTTGCCGTGCTCGGCGATCCGGTCGTTGCGGAACGGGTCGGGTGAGCCGACCACGGTGACCGCGACACCACCGGCGGCGACGGTCAGCAGCGCGTCGCCGTAGCAACTCGCCCCGGTGTCCGGGGTGTAGCGCCGCCAGTTCACCGCGGCCGGGCCGGCCGTGGACGCGACCGGGTCGGCGCAGCCCGGCGCGGCGACACCGGTGGTCCACCGGGTGCCGAGCACGTGCAGCGGCCAGGCCGACGTCACCAGGGACTCCTCGGACGGTGCGACCACGACCACCCGGGTGAGCGGCGGGATCGCGCCGGGCCGGCTCAGCCGATCCAGATCGGCCAGGTCCGGGGTGGTGACGAACAGGGTGGCCGGGTCGCCGCCGCGCCACAGCTCGGTCAGCGCGGCGGTGAGGCCGGTCTGCCGGTCGACGGTCACGCCCCGCTCGCCCAGCCGCCCGGCGAGCACGCCGGAGCCGATCCCGGCGCTGCTGACCGGGGACAGGAAGTCGCTGTCCGCCGGGTCCGGCTGCTGCGTCGCGTGCACGATCAGGGTCGTGCTGACCAGGGCGATCAGGACCATGAACGGTACGACGACCCGCAGCCGACGGCGTTTCACCCGGGCCGTCACCGCGGAGCTCCCAGCGCGTCGCGGACCTCGGCGGTGAGTGTGCGCATCCGGTCGTCGTGGCCGGGCGAGGCGTCGCGGCGGCCGTACCAGATCTCCGAGAAGATCTCGGTGGCGCCGCTCAGCGGTGCTCCGACGGCGGGCCGGTGCGCGGCGGCGGCAGCGGTCAGCTCGACCACGGTGGTGCCGGGCTGCGGTGTGATCACTCCGGCCCGGGTCAGGTCCCGCACGGTGTCGCGCAGCCGTTCGCGGATCGCCTCGGCGTACCGGCCCTCGGCCGCGAGCCGGTCGGCCAGCGACATCCCGGGGCGCGGCGCGGCGGTCACCTCGAGGTCGTCCGGTGGGGGAATCACCGCTGGTTGTCTTGTCGCTTTCTTCCTTTGCAGCCGGGGCAGTTTCACGCGCGGCAGCGTGAACCGGGGCCGGGTGAACCGGGGCAGCTTGAAACGGGGCAGTCTGAAACGGGGCAGCTTTATCCGGGGCAGCTTGACACGGGGAAGCCGGCGCGGCACCCACGCCGCGAACCAGTACCAGAGTGCGGCCACCAGCCCGGTCAGCACGATCAGCAGCAGCAGGACGGTCTGCGGCGACAGCACGTCGAACACCCGCGCGACGAACTCCTCGTAGCCCCTCATCGCCCGGCCACCAGCGCCGCCGCGTCGTCCTCGCCGCGCGCCCGGGCCCGGCCCAGCACGATGTCCAGCCCCTCGGTCCGGATCCGCGCCTCGACCAGCAGCACCGCGTCCAGGCAGGCCAGCGCCGCGTACGCCACGGTGTTCGCCAGCCCCCACGCGATCGGCAGCGCCCAGTGCAGCCAGTCCGCCCCGGACACGTCGGTCACGTCGGTGACCAGCGACGCCACCGCGATCCAGCCGGTGCCGAGCGCGAACCGGATCCCCAGCCAGGTCAGGTAGCCCACGATCCGGATCCGGGTGACCCGCAGCCCGCCGCGGGTGGAGAGCCGCGCGGACCGGCCCAGCGCGGTCAGCGGACCCGACACCCGGTCCAGGGTGAGCAGCGGGGTGGCCAGCCCGAACAGGCCGTACAGCACGACCAGGCCGAAAAGCCCGGCCCACCCGGCCGGCCAGGCCAGGGCGGCGAGCAGCAGGGCGACCGGCACGCTCCACCACGGGCGGGTCCGCAGCCACAACCGCCAGCCGCCGGCCGCGCGGCCGAGCAGCGCCGGTCCGGTGGCGGCTCCGGCGTACGCGCCGAGCAGCGCGATGATCCCGACCTCGGCCGCCAGCCCGGTCACCACGGTCCGCCACCAGTCACCGGCGTCGGCCCCCGGCAGGTAGAACGGCGGCATCAGCCCGGCGTCGGCCCGCAGCGAGGTCAGCAGCACCTGCTCCCCCGCCGCCAGCACCGCCGCGACCAGCAACAACGGCAGCGCCCGCCGCCGCAACAGCACGATCGCCCCGTCGAGCGACTCCCCGAAGGTCGTCGCCCGCAACGGCAGGATCGCCGGCACCCGGCCCGCCCCCGCCGCCTCTGCACGCATGGCGGGCATCCTAAGAGATCGCTGTGCACGCCCTGTGCGCCGGGCTGTGCCATGATCCATTCATGAACCACGGAATCGAGTTCGCCACCGCCTGGTGAGCGCCACCCTGTTCGACCACGCCCTGCGCCTGCATCGGCTCACCCCGGACGCCCCGCTCCCCCGCGACGGCGATCCCTACCCCGACGCCGATGATGACCGGCCCGACTCCGGCGACGACCGGCGGCGGCGAGGCATCGACGCCGCCGCCGTCCTCGATCGGCACTTCGCCGATCCGACCGCCCAGCCGGGCGACCTGACCGGCGCGTTCCGCGCCATCGACGTGCCGATCCACCTCAACGACCACATCACCGCCGCGGCGCTGCGGGCCGATCGGGATCGGGTCCGGGCGACCGGCCGCCACCTGGTCCGGCACAGCACCGACCGCAACTCGGCCACGGTCGGTCTGGCGCTGCTCGCCGCCGACTGGACCGGGGCGGACATCCCGCTGATCCAGACCATCGGCCTGCTCTCCAACCATTTCGGCCCGCTGGCCGCCCACGCGTTGCAACGACGCCGTGGCGGCGGGGAGGCCCTGCTCTGGCTGGCTCAGCGGGTCGCCGGCTGGGGCCGCGTCTACGTGGTCGAGGCCCTCCTCCCGGTCGGGATCAGCGTGGCCCGGGACTGGCTGCTGCGCCACTCCTGCGACGGCGACTTCCTCAACGGCTACTTCGCCGGTCGGGTGGCGGTCGCCGCCGATCTGCACACCGCGATCGTGGCCGCGGATCCTGACGACGAGCTGATCGACCACACCGGCCGGTTGCTGTGCCAGATGGCCGCTGCCGACGGCATGGGGCAAACTCTGCGGGGCTATCCGGCCGCACCGATCGTGCTGGCCGCCTTCGCGGACCACCTCGGCGGGCAGTCGCCGAGTTCCGAGCGGTTCGTGCAGGCTGCCGTCCTCGTCAATCAGCTGGACCACGGCGGGGCGGGCGACCTCGGCACCGATCCAGAAGGCCGGATCCGCGTCGTTCTGGACCGCCCGGAGTGGTGCGCGGCCGTACAAAATGATCTTGATCTTGATGATGACTATGCCGCCTGGTTCACCGAGCACGTCGGGGAACGCCTCGGGTTGAGGGCGTTCACCCCGCCGGGAGGGTGAGGGAGAAGATGCTGCCGGTGGGTTCGGCGGGCTGGTGGGCGACGGAACCTTTGTTCGCCTCGGCCAGGCCCTTGACGATGTAGAGGCCGAGGCCGTGGCCCTGCACCGCCGGGTTGTTGTCGGTGGAGCGGGTGAACCGCTCGAACAGGTGCGGCCGCAGCAGCGCGGGGATGCCCGGCCCGTCGTCGTGCACCGCGATCCGGACCCGGTCGCCGTGCCGTTCGGCGGTGATCGTGGTGACGCCACCGGCGTACTTGCCGGCGTTGGTGCAGAAGTTGGTGACGATCTGCTGCAGGTGGCTCGGATGCACCAGGGCCAGCAGGTCGTCCGGGCAGTGCACCGGCACGTCGATCTCCAGGCTGGTGATCGTGTCGTGCAGGGCCGGGGCCAGCCGGACCGGTTCCGGGCTGGCCTGCAGGTGACCGCCGTCGATGGTGCACATGGTGAGGATCTCGGCGCGCAGCTGGTTGAGGCGCTCGGTGGAGCGGACGATCACGCCGAGGCCCTTGCGGTGCGCCGGGGAGAGCTGCTCGGCGTCGGCGAGCATCATGTCGGCGTACCCGCCGATGGTGTTCAGCGGTGTGCCGATCTCGTGGGACATCATGCCCATCAGGTCGAGCTTGAGAGTGTTCGCGTCGGCGAGCCGGCCGTTGATGTGCTGCAGCTCGGTGTTGCGGTCGGCGAGCTGCAGGGCGGCGGCGTCGCGTTCCCGTTCGGCGGCCAGCCGGGCGGTGACGTCCTGGACCACGGCGATGAAGCTGACCGGCTGGCCGTCGCTGTCCCGGACCAGCGACATCCCGACCTCGGCGTCGACGGCCCGGCCGTCGGCGTGCAGCAGGCGCAGGTAGCGGCCGGTGGGCTGGTCCTCGGTGAACATGTAGGCGGCGGTCCGGTGGTTGTCGTCGCGGTCGTCGGGGTGGGTGACCTGGTCGAGGGTGACCCCTTCGAGGTCGGTGACGGTCCGGCCGAGGATGTCGGCCAGGGCCGGGTTGACCTCCTGGAACCGGCCCTCCAGGGAGATCGCCGCCTGTCCGACGGTGACCAGGGAGAACTGGGTCCGCAGCCGCTTCTCGCTGTCGGCCAGCCGGCGTTCGGCGTGCCGGCGCGCGGTGACGTCGACGTTGACCTCGAGGATGGCCATCGGCTGGCCGTCGTCGTCGCGCTGCACACCCTGGTGGGAGAGCACCACGATCCGGGTGCCGTCGCTGCGCAGGTGGCCCACCTCGCCGATCCACCCGCCGGTGTCGGCGAGCGTCTGGTCGACGATGGTGCGGGAGACCGGGTACCGGGTGTCGAGCAGGCGGTGGGTGTACCGGCCGAGCACGGCGGCCGACTTCCAGCCGTAGACCGCTTCGGCACCACGGTTCCAGTAGGTGATCCGGTGCTCGAGGTCCCGGACGATCACCGCGGTCGGCGCCAGGTCGAGCAGTTCGGCCTGCTGGCGCAGCCGTACGTTGTCCAGGTGCCGTTCGGTGACGTCGCTGCACACGCCGTCGACGAACAGCTGGCCGTTGTCGCTGCGCGGGTAGCCCCGGGTCCACACCCAGCGGGTCACCCCGTCCCGGCCGATCAGCCGGCTCACCACCTGGGACGGCTGCCCGGCGACCAGGGTGTCGCGGAAGGTGAGGAACTCGGCCCGGTCGTCCGGGTGCATCATGCCGGCCATCGCCAGGCCCAGGTCGCCGCCGGCCGGTGCGGTCCCGCCGAAGATCCCGGTGTTGTTGGGACTGGCGTAGATCATGCGGACCGCGCCGTCGGTGGTGACCCGTACGGTCCAGAGGAAGTCGTCGAGGTTGCCGACCACCAGGTCGAAGTGCCGCTGGGCCCGGCTGAGCTCGAGTTCGAGGTCGATCGCGCGGCGCCGGTGGACGTACTGGCCGATGTGTGCGGCGATCGACTCGAGGGCGGCCGTCAGCTCGGTGTCCGGCGGGGTGTCGCGGCGGTCGAAGGCGGCCAGGATGCCGACCACGTCGGTGCCGTTGCGCACCGGGACGGCCACCCCGGTCAGCAGGCCGGCCGCCCCCGCGACAGCGCCTCGCAGCGGATCCGCCCCGGGCAGGCCGGTGATCCAGCGGGCCGCCGAGGAGTCCCGCACCTCGCCGAGCACCCCGGCGTCGCGGCCGAGCTCGACCACGGCCCGCATCGGCGCGGTCCGCGCCGTGTCGCTGGACCACTCCGCGAGCCGGACCAGGCGCTCGTCGACGGTGGTGTCCAGGTGCCAGAACTCCACGTACGGCCAGCGCAGCCCTTCGCCGACCCGGGCGACGACGGCCTCGGCGGCCTGTTCGGCGCTCTGGGCGGCGGCCAGCGCGCCGGCCACCGCGTACTCGAGTTTGCGGAGCTGCTCGCTGCGCCGGACCGCGGAGAGGTCCCGGACGAACATGTGCACGACCGGTTCCCGCGCGGTCGCCGACACCTCGACCGGGAATCGGCGCGGTCCCAGGCTGTGCATCGCCTCGAACTCGCCGCGCTGGTCGGCCGACCGGGTGGCGCTCACCGCGGCGAGCCAGGTGGTGAACGCCGGCCGGCCCGCGCCGGCGGTCAGCAGCTCCCCGACCGGCCGCCCGAGCACCTCCGCCTCGGTCCAGCCGAACAGCTGCTCGGCCGCCCGGTTCCAGCCGGTCACCAGGCCGTCCGGGCCGGCGGCGACGAACGCGTCCAGGACGCTGTCCAGGACCTGCCGCAGCTCGCGGTTGTCGCCGCGCTGCCGCCCGGTCAGCGCGGTGCGGGTCGCCACCTCGCCGGAGGCGACCGCGGCGAGCCCGGTCATCGTCGCCACGTCGGCGTCCGACCAGGTCCGGACGTCGCTGTGGAAGGCGCACAACGTGCCCAGCACAAGACCGTCCGGCGACCGCACCGGCACGCCCAGGTAGGCCAGGGCCCGGAAGTCCGCGATCGCCGGGTTGCCGCGCAGCAGCGGATGCTCCCGGGCGTCCGGGACCACGAGCGGCTCCCCGGATTCCACCACGTGCCGGCAGTACGAGTGCGTCAGCGGCAACTGCCGCGCCCCCGGCGACGCCGGCACCCCGTGGTGACTGACCGAGATCTGCGATTCCGCGCCGACCAGGTTGACCAGCGCCACCCGGGTGCCGACCAGCCGGGCCGCCAGCGCGGTGAGCTCGTCCAACGCCGGCGAGGTGGTCTCCAGCAGGCCGGTCGCCGTCACGGCGGCGAGCCGGCCGGGATCGTTCACCGCCGTGTGCCCCGAAAGCGCCGGTTCAACCGTGGTATCCATCACTGGCCACGTCGGCACAAAACGGCGCGACCTGAGAACGCCGACGAAGAGCGCCGGCACGAAACGGCGCGACCGGAGAATCCCGGCAAAGAACGCCGGCGACGACGTCAGCCGGCGAACAGCGGCGGCCCGCCCGCCTCGACCAGCCGCTCTCCCCGGACCTGCTCGATCACCGCGACCGACATCTGCCGGCCCCAGCCGTCGCGGACGTGGTCGCGCAGGACCGTCTGCGGGTCGAGCCGGAGCCGCTCGGCGATCGCCTCGATCCGCTCCCGCATCTCCGCCTCCACCACCTGCCGATCAATGTCCAGCCCGTGCTGGTACATCGCCGTGACGAATTCGTCCACCAGTCGATCGAGCGTGGTTCCCACAGACACCGATGTCTCCCCAACTCCGTTGTGATGACGATTGACGACAGCATGGGTGCCGTTGATCGTCAGTGCGCGAGAAACGCCCACGAAGATCGTTGGTGTCCATCCCGCAGGTTCAGCTGTCCGTCTAACTGACCGCCACCCGATCGGTCACGGCATGCAGGTCAGTCCGCCGTTCACCGTTGTCGCCGGAACGCGACGCGGCCCGGCGCGAGTGCGCCGGGCCGCGTGCTCTCACAGGTGGAACGGACCGCTCAGAACGAGGCCACCGTGAACGTCGAACTGCTCGTCACGTCGGTCTGGTAGTAGTCCGGATCGTTGGCCATTGCGTCCGGCGCTCCGTTGCTGACCACCACCAGGTTGTACGCGCCCTCGACGACCGGCGCGGCCGCGTAGAGCGACGCGGCGACCGGCCGGTTGACCGGAAGGTTCACGCCGCCCGCGGCCGTCGTGGCCGTCGCGGCCGCCGACAGCGTGGCGCTGGTGCCCGGGGTGACCGCGGTCAGCACGGTGCCGGCCGGGATGCCCAGCTGGTTCGCGCCGATCACCGCGTTGACGTCCGTGGCGAGCAGCGACGACCCGGTCAGCGTGGTGGTGGTGTCGCTGAACGAGACGTTGCTCAGCGTCCCGGCGGTGCCGAGGGTGGCCGGCGCGGACAGCGTGGCGGTGGCACCGCCCGGCGCCATCGACACGATCGTGGTGCCGTTCGGCACGCCCGGCGTGGCGAAGAACTGCCGACCCACGTCGGCCCGGGTGAAGGCGCCGGACGCCAGGCTCACGGTGACACTGCCGGCCGTCGTGATCAGCGCGTTCGGGAACGTCCGGACCGCGGTGCTGTTGCCGATCGTCGCGGTGAACGCGGCGCCGGAGGTGGCGGTGGCCGGCGCCGAGATGACCGCCTTGGTGGGGCTGAGCACCGCGGTGACGATGCTGTTCACCGGGATGTTGGCGTTGGCGGCCTGGACGATCGGCTGGCCGGCGTCGTTGGCGTTGAACTTACCGGCCGCCGACATGATCACCCGGCTGCCGGCCGTGGTGGAGACGTCCGTGGTCAGCAGGTTGGTGTAGGTCATCGGGTTGAAGAAGTCACCGCCCTGCGCGTTGAGCCGGCGGTTCAGCTGCAGCGTGCAGATCAGCTCCTCGTCGCTGATCACCAGGACGTTGAGACACTCGGCGACCGGCCCGTTCGCGCGCACCCCGGCCCCGGCGTCGGCACCGTTGTACAACCCGTCCACCAGGAACACCCGCCCGGCGTTCCCGCCGCTGCCGAAGTTGGTGCCCATCAGCCCGGTGCCCAGCACCGAGACGTCGACCGCCGGGGTGGTGTTCGGCGCCGTGTTCGGGCTCACCCGGATCGGGTTCAGGTACGAGTACGCCCCGGCCAGCGCCCGTGTCCCGGCCGGCGTGCTCACCACCAGCGCGACGTTGTTCTCGACCGAGTGCGGCGGCGCCAGCGCGGTGAACGCCTTGTCACTCAGCGACTGGATGTTGGTCAGCGCCGCACCACCGAGCGTGGCGGTGATCCGTCCCGGATCGGTCGGGAAGTCGGCGCCCACCACCGTGATGGTGTTGCCACCCGCGGCCGGTCCCGCCGCCGGGCTCACCGAGCTGGGCGTGGCCACGATCGCGGCGGTGTAGACGCTGCTGCCGAGCAGCGCCCCGGTGGTGTTGTTGGCATAGAAGCACACCTGGTACGGCGTCGGCTGACCGTTGCTGATCGGCAGCGGCGGCACGGTCACCGCGGCCCGGGTGTTCGACAGCCGGCGCACGCCGGAACCCGCGACGACCACCGGCGGGGTGCCGTTGACCGCCGCGGTGGACCAGGTGCCCGGGCAGCCGCCGTTCGCGACGAGCAGCACGGCCGGCGTGGTGACCCCGGAGAGGAAGGCGCTCCCGGAGCTGGCGGTGATCCCCACGCTGTTGAGGTAGGAGCCGCCGCTCGGGGTGACGCTGACCAGGGTGGCGGTGTACTGCCCGACGGAGAGCAGCGCCCCGGCCGCGGCCGAGGTCGAGGCGTCGTAGAGGCAGATGCTGTACTGCGCCGGGGACGCGCCGGCGGCGACCACACCGGACGGCACGGTCAGCGACAGCCCGGCGGCGGTCAGTTTGCTGACCGTGCCGACCATGTTCTGCGGGGTGTTCGCGGTCGGGTACGTCGTGCAGGCGCCGGTGGTGAACATCGCGCTCACCGCGGACAGCCCGGTGAACAGCGGTGTCGCCGCGGACACGGTCACCTGACCGCCACCGCCGCCCGCCCCGCTGGACGGGGTGGCCGACACCGGCGTGCCCAGGTAGAACGAGGTGCCGCCCTGCAGGGAGCTGACGGCGACGTTGGTGCCCTCGTAGACGCAGGCGAGGTACGGCCGCACCGCGCCGTTGGTGCCCGCCGTCGGACCGTTCACCGCCGGCACCGTGAACCCGACCATGTTGGCGTTCGGCCGGGACGCGTTCGTGGCGTTCCACGGGCCGGCCGCGGAGATCGCGCTGAACTTGGCCGGGCAGGCGGCGGCGGTCGGCGGCACCAGCTGCACCGCCGGGTTCGCCGCGAAGGTGACCTGCGGATCCATCAGCGACGCGTTGCCACCCGGCGCGACCACCGCCGGGCCGATGCTCGGCGCGGCGAACGCGGCCTGCGGCGCGACCAGGAGGGCAGCGCCCACCACCCCGGTCGTCAGTCCGGCCCGGACCAGCCGCGTGCGGGTGCGGCGCAGAATTCTGGACATGCGTTGTCCTCCCACGGTTCCGCGAAACCGTTGGTGAAAGTTGGGGTTGCGCCCGTGCATCTCGCCTGCTGACGGGCCATCTCGCCAGGGAGCGTAACTTGCCGTATGACGGCAATTGCCGAGAGTCACATATCGCGGATAGGTCGGACGGAAGCGGTCAGGCGACCAGGAACGTGCTCGCCATGAAGACCACCAGGAACACCGCGTGCAACGACACCCCGACGATCAGGACGGCGCGGTCGACGAGCTGGTTGGCGCCCATCCGGCCCAGCACGAAGAAGATCGCCACCGCCTCCATGGCGTACCGCGCCGACGACTGCATGGACCGGCCGGCCACCTCGGTCGACATCAGCATCAGCAGGGTGAGCGCGCCCTGCACCACGAGGTAGACCTGGTCGCGGCGGAACCGGAACCGGCCGCGCACGCTGCACACCAGCAGCACCACCGCGACCAGCACCGTGCCGGCGTCCAGGATCGCGGCCAGCGTCGACGGGTGCAGCGGGCCGTGCCCGCCCATCTGATCGATCGAGGACACCCACGCCCCGCCGGGGATGGTGTAGCGCCGTCCCCATTGGTCCTGGGCGATGCTGAACGCCAGGGGGCTGCCCAGGTCGATCAGGCAGAACACGCTGTAGGCGATCACGCCCACCGGCACCAGCGCCAGGGCCAGCACGTCCGGGCGGATCCGGCGCGGCCGCCAGCCGAGCTGCCGCAGGTATTCGACCGCGAGCGGCAGCACCAGCAGCACCCCGAACAGCCGGGTCGCCGACGACAACCCGCCGAGCAGGCCGGCCAGCCACCAGTGCCCGCGCCGCCCGGCGTAGAGCGCACCGACGGCGAGCAGCAGGAACAGCGATTCGTTGTAGCCGATGAACAGGAAGAAACCGGTCGGGAACACCGCCAGGTACCAGGTGGCCCGCTGCGCCACCCGCGGGCCGAACTCGTGGTCGGCGAGCCGGTACAGCACCGCGAGGGCACCGAACGCGGCGAGGTTCGCCACGACCAGCGCCGCGATCAGTCCCGGTCCGGGCAGCACCGCGTCCACGACGTGGATCAGCAGCGGGTAGAGCGGGAAGAACGCCGGGTAGCCGGGGCCCAGGTGGTAGCCGTGCTCGGCGATCGTCAGGTAGTGCCCGGCGTCCCAGCTGTTCCAGCCGAGCAGGACCGACCACAGGTCCGGGACCTGGCCGTCCCTGCGGGGCAGCCAGGCGAGCACGCTCACCGCGACATGCATGACGGTCATCACCGACCAGACCGCGAGCGCCGCCAGGCAGGCGGTCCGCCACGGGCCGCGGCGCGGCAGAAGCAGACTTTCCGGTACGACGACAGCAGACTTCTCAGGAGCCAGCAGAGTCGGCATGGTGCCCTCCCCTATCGCCCGGACGTCGCGTACTCGCGGACCGGCGCGGCGGCCGACCCGGAGTCCGACGCGACCACGTACGCCGGCCGGCCCTGCAGCGTGGTGAAGATCCGCGCCACGTACTCGCCGAGCAGACCCAGGCAGAGCAGTTGCAGCGCGCCGAGGAACACCACCGCCAGCACGATCGAGGTCCAGCCGGGCACCACGTCACCCCGCACGTAGGCGGCCGTCCCGCCCAGCGCCAGCACCGCGCACAGGGCGATCCCGGCGCAGCCCAGCCAGGTGGCGACCCGCAGCGGCGCGGCCGAGAACCCGGTGACGCTGTCCAGCGCCAGCCGGATCATCTTGGCCAGCGGGTACTTCGACCGGCCGGCCGCGCGTTTCTCCCGGACGTAGGCCACCTCGCCGCTGGGCAGCCCCAGCCACGGCACCAGCAGCCGGTAGACCGGCAGGTGCTCGGGCAGGTCGACGAGCCCGTTCACCGCGGTCCGGCTGAGCAGCCGGAAGTCACCGGCGTTGGGCGGCACCGCGGCGCCGACCACGCGCCGGATCAGCCGGTAGTACAGCCCGGCCGTACCGCGCTTGAACGCGCTGTCCGAGCTGCGGTCGGAGCGGACGCCGTGCACCACGTCCAGGTTCTCCGCCTCGGCGAGCCGCAGCATCTCGGCGATCACCTCCGGCGGGTCCTGCAGGTCCACGTCGATGCTGACCACGTACTGCCCCCGGGAGCGGTGCAGGCCCGCGGTGAGCGCGTTCTGGTGCCCGCTGTTGCGGCGCAGCCGGACCACCCGCAGCTGCGGCCACGACCCGCGCATCGCCTCGAGCACGGCCGCTGTCGCGTCGCGGCTGCCGTCGTCGACGGTCAGCACCTCGTACGACATCCCGAGACGGTCCAGCACCGGCCGCAACCTGGCCGCGAACAGCGGCAGCACCTCCTGTTCGTTGAACACCGGTACGACCACGGACAGCCGCGGTGTGTCCTCGCCGGCGCCCGTCCCGCGATGTCGCTGCGTCATCATCGCCATCTCCCCCTCGTCGTGATCATCTCCGCGACGAGGCTGGTCCATGACGGACGCACGCGCCCGGGTTCTCCCGGGGTGTGGCACGAACCCGGGAATATCGGCACTGAGCGTGACGGATCGGCGGCCGGATCGGTTGCACGCCCCCGGCGGAAAGTTCGCGCTACCGTCCCAACTGGTCGCGCCGGCGGCTCAGGTACGCGATCTCCGCGGTGTTGCCGGCCAGCGCGATCGCCCGGTCGTAGGCCGCCCGCGCCTCCGGTCCGCGGCCCAGCCGGCGCAACAGGTCGGCGCGGGTCGCGTGGTAGGCGTGGTACCCGGCCAGGGCGCCGTCGAGCCGGTCGGCAGCGGCCAGTGCCACGTCCGGACCGTCCAGTTCGGCGACCGCGATGGCCCGGTTCAGCACCACGATCGGCGACGGGTCGACATGGACCAGCTGGTCGTAGAGCGCGACGATCTGTGACCAGTCGGTGTCGCGGATGTCGCGCGCCGAGGTGTGCACCGCGTTGATCGCGGCGAGGATCTGGTAGCGGCCCGGCGCCACCCGGGCGGCCAGCCGCTCGCGGACCAGCCGGTGGCCCTCGGCGATCAGGTCGGTGTCCCAGCTGCCCCGGTCCTGCTCGTCCAGGGTGACCAGCTCGCCGGTGGCCGACACCCGGGCGGCGTGCCGGGACTCGGTGAGCAGCATCAGCGCCAGCAGCCCGGCCACCTCGCCGTCGTCGGGCAGCAGCGCGCGGATCAGCCGGGTGAGCCGGATCGCCTCGCTGGTCAGGTCGCGCCGGACCGGGTCGGTGTCCGGGCCGGTCGCCAGGTACCCCTCGTTGTAGACCAGGAACAGCACGGCGAGCACCCCGGCGACCCGGGCCGGCAGGTCCTCGGCGGACGGTACCCGGTACGGGATCCGCGCCTGGGCGATCTTGGCTTTGGCCCGGGTGATCCGCTGGCCCATCGTGGACTCCTGCACCAGGAAGGCGCGGGCGATCTCGGCCACGGTCAGCCCGCCGACCAGGCGCAGGGTCAGCGCCACCCGGGTCTGCGGGGCCAGCGCCGGGTGACAGCAGGTGAAGATCAGCCGGAGCCGTTCGTCGTCGATCGGGCCGGTCGGCTCGGGCGCTCCGTCGTCGTACAGGATCAGGGCCTCCCGGTGTTTGTCGTCGCGCTTGTTCTCGCGGCGGATCCGGTCGATGGCCTTGCGGGTGGCGGTGGTGGTCAGCCAGGCGCCCGGGTTCGGCGGCACCCCGTCGGCCGGCCACCGCTCGACAGCTGTCGCCCAGGCCTCGGCGGCCGCCTCCTCGGCGATGTCGAGGTCACCGAAGCGCCGGGCCAGCGCGGCGACCACCCGGGCCCACTCGGACCGGTGGGCCGCGGTGATCGCCGCGGGAACGTCGGTGGCGCTCACAGGAACGGCCGGACCTCGACCTTGCGGTTGCAGTGCCGCGACGCCTCGGTGGCGAGCCGGAGCGCCACGTCCAGGTCGGCCGCCTCGATGATCCAGAAGCCGGCGAGGTATTCCTTCGACTCCACGAACGGCCCGTCGGTGACCAGCGCGTCGCCGCCCCGGTTGTCGATCACGGTGGCCGAGTACGGGAAGCCCAGCCCGCCGGCGAACACCCAGTGCCCGTCGGCCTGCAGCCGGTCGTTGAACACGTCGATGGCCGCCATCTCCTCGTCGGTGGCCGGGGCCTCACTGTCGTGGATCACCGAGAACAGGTACTGCATCGCTGAACATCTCCTCTGGTCCGGCCGGCCCGGGTGGGCGCCGCTCACCCCTGCTACGAACGCCGTCACCCCGATCCGACAGCGCCACCGGAGAATTCTTTCAGGACATTTTCGCCGTCCAGTACGCGTGCAGGCGGATGGTGGCGCGCGGCCAGCCCCGGTCGTGCAGCAGGTGCGCGCGGACCTTCTGACACGTCCTCGCCTCGCCCGCCACGTAGGCGACACCGGGCTCGTCCGGCAGCACCAGCGTCTTGAGCGCGCCCAGCAGGGCCGGGGACGACGCCGCGCTCGCGCCGTTGCGGTACGCCCACTGCAGCTCGTCGCCGCGCGGCATCGCCGGCCGGTCGTCCGGGGTGTCCACCTCGATCACCCCGTGCACCGGTGCGCCGGGCGGGACCGCGCGGGCGATCGCCCCCATCGCCACGGCGCCGGTCTCCTCCCCGACGAGCAGGTGGTACGGCGCTTCCGGTCGTACCGTAAGGCGTCCTTCCGGCGGGGTGACCGCGACCTCGTCGCCCACCTGGACCGACCGCGCCCATCGAGTCCCCGGTCCGTCGTGGCCGTGCGTGACGATCCGCAGGTCCAGGACCCCGTCCGGGTGCAGGTCCCAGATCGTGTAACTGCGCCAGCCGGTGCGCAGCGCGCCGAACATCCCGTGCGGCGAACCGGGCAGCACGGTCAGGTGCTGGCCCGGTGTCCAGGGCAGGTCGCGCAGGGCCGGGCCGGCGATCCGGACCTCCACCATCCAGGGGGTCACCGGCGTGACGCGCTGCACCGGGGCGCGGCGAACGAGTCGGTCGAGTAGGGTCGGCACAGCTCTCACCTCAAGTGTTTCCGCAGGTCGAGCCGTAATTATGAGCAATTGCTCGCATCGTCCGCTACTCGCTTTTATTCCGGTGAGGAACCCGCCGTGACACCCGACGACACGAACCTGCAACCACGGCGAACACCCCGCCAGGTGCGCGCCGAGCTGACCCGGCAGCGGATCCTGGCCGCGGCTGCTCACGTTTTCGCCGAGCACGGCTACGCCGCCGGCACCACCAACCGGATCGCGGAACGGGCCGGGGTGTCGATCGGGTCGCTGTACCAGTACTACCCGAGCAAGGACGCCATCCTGGTCGAGCTGTTCGCCCGGCACATGGACCGCGGCAAGCCCGCTTCAGCAGAGCCCGCCGGGTCGCTCGCCGAGGAGTTGCAGGCCATCGTCCAGGCCTCGATCGAGGCGCACCAGGACGACCCGCAGCTGCTGCACGTGCTGATGGAGCAGGCACTGCGCTGGCCGGACGTGCTCACCAAGATCACCGAGCAGTACCAGGACCGGGTCGTCGAGATCCGTGACCTGCTCGACCGCTATCCGGAGGTCGACGTCGCGAACACCACCACCGCGGCCCACCTGCTGATCACCACGGTCGAGATGGGTGTGCACTGGCTGAGCGCGGCGGAGGTCGACCAGTCCTCCCTCGAGCAGGAGATGATCACGATGCTGACCCGCTACCTGACCGGCGGGCCGTAACCTGAGCCGGTGGACGTGCGGAGTGCCCTGGCCGCGGGCCTGCCCGACCTGCGGGCCGACTCGGTGGACCTCATCGGCGAAGGCGTCGACCATTTCGCCTACGAGATCAACAACGATCTCATCGTACGGATGAGCAAGGACCCCGACCCGGCACAGACCGACCGGGAGGCGCGCCTGCTCACCCTGGTCGCCGAGGTCTCCCCGGTGCCGGTGCCCACCCCGGTGTTCGTCCTGGCCGAGCAGGGCTGTCTCGCCTACCGCAAACTGGCCGGCACCCCGCTGCTCGACCTGGCCGTGCCGGTGCACCCGGCCGCGCTCACAGGACTGCTCGCCGCCCTGCACGCGGTCCCGGCCGCACGGGTGGAGGGCCTGGTCGAGGTCGACGACCTGCCCCTGGCCGAATGGCTGCGCGAGGCGGTGGCCACCTACCCGGCGGTGGCCGGCGACCTCCCGGCGCCGTTCCGCGGCCGGGTCGAGACATTCCTGGACACCGCCCCGCCGGCCGACGGTGACACCCTGGTCTTCTCGCACAACGACCTGGGCATCGAGCACGTGCTCGTCGACGCGGCCGGTGAGGTCACCGGCGTGATCGACTGGAGTGACGCGGCGCTGGTCGACCCGGCCTGCGACCTCGGCCGGCTGTTCCGCGATCTCGGGCCGGCCGCGCTGCCGGGTGATCCGTCGCTGCGGGACCGGGCGGTGTTCTACGCCCGGTGCGGTGTCCTGGAGGATCTGGCGTACGGCCTGGAGGCGGGCCGGATCAGGTATGTGGAGAAGTCGCTCCGGGCCCTGGGGTGGCTATTCTGATGACGGCGTCCGCTACCTGCTCCAGCGGCTGGCTCGCGTCGATCGGGATCGCGCCGAGGGCCAGCCGCTCGCGCTGGAAGCTCGGCAGCCACTCCACGCACAGGGCCCGCTCGTCGGGCGACCGGCCGAAGTCGTTGTCCCGCGCCGGGTCGTCCAGCCGGGCCAGCATCGTCGGCTCGTCGACGACCAGCAGCACGACCCGCGCGAACCGGTCCCACAGTTCGGCGTCGTTGGCGGCGTTCCCGCACACGTAGACCGTGCCGGCGTCCGCGCTCCCGGGCGCGCCGATCAGCTCGTCCAGCCGCTCCGGGTGCCACACCCAGAGGTGCTGGCGCAGCCAGTCGGCGTCGGTCTGCGACTCGGCGACCGGCCGGCCGTCCTCGTCGACCCAGCCGGCCAGCGCCGGGTCCTCGTCCGCGTCGATCGCGGGCAGGCCCCGCCCGGCCAGGACCGCGGCGAGCGCGCTCTTGCCCGACCCGGACACCCCGTTGATCCACACCGCTCTCATCACGGACGTCCGTTTCTGGCCACCCGGAACCCGACGTCCTCGATCTTCAGGTCCGGGTGGCTGCGGCGGCGCACCGAGGCCCGGCAACTCCACTGCTCGTCGAACCATCCGCCACCGCGCAGCACCCGGTACTCGCCGTACACCTCGGCGTCGTAGACGTCCCAGCACCAGTCCCACACGTTGCCGAGCATGTCGTGAAAACCCCACGCGTTCGGCGCCCGGGTGCCCACCTCGTGCGGCCGCTCACCGGAATTACCCCGGTACCAGGCGATCTCGTCGAGTTCCCCGTACCGCGGCCCGCCGGTGCCGGCCCGGCACGCGTTCTCCCATTCCGCCTCGGTCGGCAGCCGATATCCGTCGGCGTCCGGGTCCCATTCCCCACCCTGATAGGCCGGGCGCAGACCTTCCCGTTCCGACCGCGCATTGCAATATCGCACCACGTCCCACCAGGAAACACTCTCCACTGGCAGCCGTTCACCCGGCACACTGCCCGGCCGTTCCCCGGTCACCTCGGCGTATTCCGCCTGCGTGACCGGCACCGCACCGAGCAGATAAGAATCAAATTCAACATCCCACGACCTTTGCGTACGACGATCCGACAGCGTCGTCCGCCCACCCGGCACAGAAATCATCTCGGCATGCACAGTCGGAAAACCTATCCTCCTACCCGGAATTCCTCGACCGGGTTTCCCGGCTCAGCGGTGACTGCCGGGCACCGTCGCGTGCCGCTGCTCCACGGCAGCACGCTGTCCGGCGGTGAACTCCTCGCCGGAGTCCGCGGCACACTCCTCGAGCGACCCCGACGTTTTCCCCGGATGGCCCCGCCACGTTCCGGAACCACACGCCCGGCCGCGAGGTGGCCGATATCGACGACCTCCGCGATAGGCTGCTCCGGTTCACCGGCGGACGGGAGCTCATGGAACCGCGCGTGGTACTGCTCGATCTGGACGGCACTCTCATCGAACGCGGCCAGCCGGTGCCGGGCGCAGCCCGCGCCGTGGTGGAGTTGCGCCGAGCCGGCCACACCGTCCGCATCTTCACCAACACGGATTCGCAGTCCGAGGCCACCCTGGTCGACCGGATCCGCGGCCTGGGCATCCCGGTCGCCCTCGGCGAGATCTTCACCCCGGTGATCGCGGCCCGGGAGATCCTCGCCGCCACGCCGGGCAGCCGCGTCCTGGTCCTGGCCGACCGCGCGGTCCGGGACGAGTTGGCCGCCCACCGCAGCCCGGACGCCGGCCCGCCGACCCACGTCGTCGTCGGCGACTGCCGCGAGACGCTCAGCTACCCGGCACTCGACGCGGCCTTCCGCGCGGTCCGTGCCGGCGCCGAGCTGCTGGCCCTGCAGCGCGGCCGCTATTTCCGCGCCGCCGACGGCGACCACGTCGACACCGGCGCGATCGTCGCCGCGATCGAGTTCGCGGCCGGCAAACCGGCCCGGGTCCTGGGCAAGCCCAGCCAGGACTTCCTGCGGCTGGCCGCCCAGTCCGCCCCGGCCGACCTGCTGTGGGTGGTCGGCGACGACGGCACCACCGACATCCCGATGGCCATCACCGCCGGAGCCACCTCGGTCCAGGTCCGCACCGGCAAATACCTCGACCAGCAGGCCACCGGAGCCCTCCCCCGCCCCACCCACACCATCAACTCCATAGCCGACCTCCCCGCCCTGTTCCCGCCGCCCTGACCCACCCGCACCCCTGATCCCTCTCGGCCAGTCTCCGGCCCGACCACCCAACCGCCGATCGCACCCGAACGGCACCTCAGCCCGGCCTCCGGATTTCCCCGGCGATAGCCCCAGGAGAAACACCCGTCCGCAGGCCCTGTCGGTTAAGGGAAGGCAGGCTCTCCACAAGCGAGTATCCGGTTGCCGATGGGGCGGTGGGAGCACGCGATCAGCGCTGCTAGGGCGGTAGGGGTCCGCGTTGGTGCTGGCGGGGGCAGTGGGAATCCGCGTTCGGCGGTATCCGAGGGCGGTAGGAGCACGCGATCGGGTCCTGCGGACTCCTACCGCCCACCTGGGGGCGGCAGACATCCGCGAACAGGCACCGCGTACCCGCACCGCCCCTGCGACGGCCGAGACAACCAGCCCCCGCAGCCGCCTGCCACGGCCAGTCCGATCCCCGCAAAACCGACTCCGGCTGGTGCTGAGGGGTGCCTGGAAGGCCTGGAGACAACCCTCAGCACCAGCCGCGGTCAGGGAGTCGCGGGGCGATCCGGGGGTGACAGCGGCGGTCACGGTCAGTGGCGCAGCAGTCCGGCGATCTCGACCGGGGCGACGTGGCCCGTGACCGGCTTCTGCCGGGCCAGCGCCAGCCCGATATCGACCAGTGACGAGCGGACCTCGCCCGCGACGTCGCCGACCCGGACCCAGGCCGGCCCGATCGTCGCGCCGCCGGGCTCCGGCCGGAGCGAGCCCCCGGTGAGCCGAACCTGGTAGAAGACACCGACATTGTGCAGGTCAGGACCACGATTCAGCCGCTCGGCGGACGGGATCACCCGCGAGTCGACGCCGAGCAGCCGCTCCACCACACCGTCGCAGCCGGTCTCCTCGGCGACCTCCCGGATCACCGCGTCCACCGGGTCCTCGCCGTGCTCGACCCGCCCGCCGGGCAGCGTCCACAGCGCCGGCCCGATCACCGGCGGACACCGGACGAGCAGCACGCGGTCCTCCTCGACGCAGATCGCGTACGCCGCCAGCCGCATCTCGGTGACCGCCACCGTCAGTCCCGGTCAGTCGTCGGCTCGTCCCGCAGGGCGGCGGTCAGGTCGACCTCGACGAGCTGGCCCCGATAGCCGAGCGAGGCCACTCCCACCAGCGTGCTCGCGGTGCCGAACGCCGGCGCCAGCGGCGACGCGTTGAGCTGATCCCACACCGCCGCGAGCACCGTGCTGTCCGGGCTGACCACATAGATCACCGACCGCACCACGTCCTCGGGCGCCGCCCCGGCCGCCGCCAGCACCGCGAGGCAGTTGACGATCACCTGCGCGGTCTGCCCGGCGTAGTCACCGGCCTCCCCGACCACCGCGCCACCCAGGTCGAGCGGACACTGCCCGGCCAGATGCGCCAGCCGCCCCGCCTCCGAGATCGTCACATGGCTGTACCCAGCCGTCTCATGCACCGTGTCCGGACTGAATTTAGTGATCACCGGCCCATTATCGTGACGCCTCCCGCACCCGTCTGCCGATTATTCCGCCGGTGCCTAGGGGACGAGCGGGCCTGGGAGCGCTGCCTGCGCGGCCTCGGGGTCACCGCTGAGCGCGGACCACGGCAGCCGGTTCCACAGGGCCAGGAACAGGTCCGCCGCCGAACCCTCCAGTGTCGCCACCGGGCGGTCCGGGCCCACGGTCCACGATCGGTCCAGGTCGGTCGCCACGAACTCCACCGACTTCTTCGGTACGGGCATCCGGCCCATCCGCACCTGCCGCGGCGCGAAGGTGTCGAAGACCTCGTCGATCCCGTCCGCGCACAACGCCGGGTCCAGCGCGCCCGCCCCACCCAGCGCGTGCTCCGCGTCCCACCGGTGCACCAGCGTCTCCAGGCAGCGCCGCCGTCGCCAGAACCCGACGGTGTGCGGCGGCGCGAACGTCCACGCCTCGGTCGCCGGGTCCACCGCGAGCGCGGACGTCAACGTCTGCGCGGTGCCGGCGAACCACGGGCCGATGTCGGCCGGCGCGGGTGGCCGCGGGAACCGCCCGTGCCGTTCCGTGACCGCGGTGGCCGCCCACAGGTTGCCGTTGCCCAGGTGGTCGGCCAGGTCGCGCAGGGTCCACTCCCCGCAGTGCACGACCGGCGCCGTCAGGTCATCGCTCAGGCAGTCGTGGAAAGCGGCCAGTTCCCGCTGCAGATGCGCCAGATGATCCAGCTCCATGCGCCGCGACTCTACCGCCGCGCCCCGGCGAGCAAGGGGCACGCCACCGCAACAAAATCACTCCCGCACCCCGGCCAGCAGGGTGTCGCTGAGCTCGCACTGGTACGGCGAGCCCTCCGGACTGCCCTCGAGGCGGTTGGTCAGGTAGACCATCACCAGCCCGCGCGACGGGTCGGCCCAGCCCAGGCAGGCGTTGGAGCCGTTGTGGCCGAACGCCCGCCGGCTGCTGCGTCTGCCCATCGGCCGGGGCCGCAGCGGATCGTTCTCGTGCCCGCCCAGCTGGAACCCGGCCGACCACCGGATCCGGTTGCCGAGGATCAAATCCTTCTCGCCGCTGGTCGACGGCGCGCAGGCCTCGGCCACCGCGTCCGCCGCGAGCAGCCGGGCGTCCAGCAGGGACTGGTAGAAGACGGCCAGGTCCCGGGCCGTGCTGGAGATGGTGGCCGCCGGGATCACCGCGTCCCGGGTGACCCGCCGGTTCGCCGCCCACTGCAGCGCCCGCGGGCCGCCGGACGGGGCGCCGCGCATCGGGATCCGCCGGGGCGGCGCGTTCAGGTGGGTGTCGCGCAGGCCGAGCGGTTGCCGGATCCCCTCGTGCAGGACATCGCGCAGTGAACGCCCGGTGACCCGCTGGATGAGCTCGCCGAGCAGGAACCCGTAGCTCAGCGTGTGGTAGGCGGGCAGCCGTCCGGGCGCGTGGTGCGGGCGGGCCGCGGCCAGGGCGCGCACCGATCGGTGCCAGTCCGGCGCGAGCAGGGCGTCGCGGTACAGACTTTTCACGTACGGGAGACCGGACCGATGCTGCAGCACCTGTCGTACCGTGATGTCTTGTTTGTGGTTTTCCTCGAAGCCGGGCCAGTAAGCGGACAGCGGCGCGTCGAGTCGCAGCAACCCCTGCTCAGCGAGCTGATGGACGAGCACGGCGATCAATGGTTTGCCGGCCGAGAAGAGCAGGAACGGCACGTCCGGCGGCGCGCCGAAGGACCTGTCGATCAGCACTTCGCCGTGCCGCAGCACCACCAGTTGCGCGGCCGCACCGCGCGCGGCCGCCATCGCGAGCATGGTCCGCACCGCCGCCGGTGCCACGCCGAGCTCCTCGGCGGGCGTCTCGTCCCAGACCCGCCGCGCCGCATGTTCGATCGTCACGAAGCCTCCCCGGGACGCAGGGTAACGACCGTCCCTGAGAGCGCGTCGCACCCTGGGTGAACCCGACAGGCTGAAACATCTTTCGGGTACGCACCATTGAGGTTAAATCCACACGTCCAGAACGGCCGGGCAGATATGACTCATGTGGTATGTACGGCGATCGCCGCCGGTCACCCACACTCAAAGCTGTCTATACAGCCTGGCGAAACGGAGCACCCCCATGCCCGTCCCGAAACAGCATCGCCGCATTCTGGCGGTGACCGTCCCCACGTTCCTCGCGTTGCTGGCCCTGCTCTTCACGCTGGCCTCGACGCCCGCCACGGCTGCCGCCTCGCTGACCGTCGCCCAGGCGATCGCCGGCCAGAGCGGCTCCGGCACGGTGCTCGGCTACATCGTCGGCGAGCCGACCGCCACCAGCACCGTGAAGTTCAGCAACTTCACCGGCGACACCGCCCTGGCGATCGCCGACAGCAAGACCGAGACCAGCACCACCAAGATGCTGTACGTCCAGATCACCAGCTCCTACCGGTCCTCGTTCGGGCTGCTCAGCAACCCGTCGCTGATCGGCAAGGCGCTGACCGTCAGCGGCTCGCTGGAGGCGTACTTCTCGCACGCCGGCCTGAAGTCGCCGACCGCGATGACCCTGGGCTCGACGTCGACCACCAGCCCGACCGCGACCACCACGGCCACCGCCACGCCGACCGCGTCCAGCAGCACCGACGCGTACTACGCGGCCGCCTCCGGCAAGTCCGGCGCCGCGCTGAAGTCCGCGCTGCACAAGATCATCTCCACCGGCGTCACCAAGCTCTCGTACGACGGGGTGTGGAACGCCCTGAAGGTCACCGACCAGGACCCGTCGAACTCGTCGAACGTGATCCTGCTCTACTCGGGCACCAGCCGGTCCAAGACGCTCAACGGTGGCGACGTCGGCGACTGGAACCGCGAGCACGTCTACGCCAAGTCGCACGGTGACTTCGGCACCGTCACCGGCCCCGGCACCGACCTGCACCACCTGCGCCCGGAGGACGTCACGGTCAACTCGATCCGTGACAACAAGGACTTCGACACCGGTGGCTCGGCGGTCTCCGGCGCGGCCGGCAACTACACCGACTCGGACTCGTTCGAGCCGCGCGCCGCGGTCAAGGGCGACGTGGCCCGCATGATCTTCTACATGGCCGTCCGCTACTCGGGTGACGACGGCTTCGCCGACCTGGAGGTCAACAACTCGGTCTCCAACGGTTCCAACCCGTACATCGGCAAGCTCTCGGTCCTGCTGCAGTGGAACGCCGCCGACCCGCCGGACGCGTTCGAGAAGAACCGCAACCAGGTCATCTACAGCACGTACCAGCACAACCGGAACCCGTTCATCGACCACCCGGAATGGGTCAGCTCGATCTTCGGGTGATCACAGGCCGCTGAGGTCGGGCCCAGGCGTGCGGCCGGCCCGACCTCGGCGCACCACCCCCACCACCACGACCGTCCCCCCGGTTCCCCCGTCGACGCCCGGCCCTCGCGCCGGGCGTCGGCGTGTCTGCGCCCTTGTGCGGCAGGCCGACACTCGCGGGATGGGGATCGGTCGGTGGATCGGCGGTGTGGCGCGCGGAGGGCGGGACCCGGATTTCGTCCTGGTCTCGGCGGTGCCGGCGCAGGAGGCCCGGCGGCGGCTGGGTGCGGCGGTCGTGAGCGGGACACAGGCCTGGCGGCGGGCGCCGATGATGGTCCCCGACGACCGGGTGGTGTACGGCCACGTCGGCGAGGACGGATTCCGGCTGATGCTGCTGCGGGTGCGGTTCTCGCGCCATCTGCGCCAGCCGTCGCTGCGAGGGGAGATCGTCGCCGTCCCGGCCGGCTGCGAGATCCGCTGCACGCCGGGTGGCAGCCAGCCGGGCCGGGCGCTGCTCTGGGCCGGGGCCGTCGCCGGCTCGCTGATCGTGTTGCTCGGTGTCGTCGACACTGTCGTGCCGCTGGTGCACGGGTCGTTCCGGGAGGCGTTGATCGGTCCGGTGGTCGTCGGTGCCGGTACGGCGGTCGCACTGCTGGGTGCCGGCCTCGCCTGGCTGGCGCGCGGGGTGAACCGTACCGACAGCGAGTTCCTGCGTTCCTGGGTGGCCGAGAAGCTGGACGGCTCCCCGGCCCGATAGCGGGTTCCACGCCACCCGGTGCGATTTATGACTAGGTTTACCCCTTACGAGTGATAGGTGGCTTCTGCGGCAATCCGGCTTCCGCGCGGCCCCGAACTCCTCGAACAGGGCCGCCGCCAGAGGGCGCGCCCGCGAGCGTCAAAGGGGACGCCGACATGCTCGATCTCATCCGCCGCAACACCGCCCGAGCCATTCCGCTGATGGCCGCGGCGATCGCCCTCTCCGCCGGAGGTGGCGCCATCGCGCACGCCGCCTCCAGCAGCGACCCGAAGGGCGAGGCCACCACCGCGACCGGTGGACGCGGCCCGAACGAATTCGGCATGACCATGGGCAACCACGCCGGTCATGGGTCCAGCTTCACCTACAACCACGGCTTCTACTGCGACTCGCACGTGACCGCGGCGTCGACCACCGGCTGCGAGGTCGGCGAGAAGGCCAAGGTGGCGCCGGCCAAGGACTTCGACCCGCTCTTCATCACGGTGCCGCTCGGCTTCACCGCCAAGGGCCTGGACTGCCCGGACAAGCTGACCTGCGTCGACCACCCGATGAACCTGGACATGACGCGCCTGGCGGAGGCGCTCGCCCCGGTCTACAAGACCACTCCGGAGAAGCTGAAGCCGGCCCTGGAGAACTTCACCACGCCGGGGCACGACCACTTCATCACCACCAAGAACAAGGGCAAGGCGGAGTGGTGGGACGTGCAGGTGGTCGGGGTCACCAGCGCCACCACCTACAAGGCCATCCAGAAGCACCAGAGCTGGACCTACCTGTCCGGCCTGATCAAGGCCAAGAACAAGAACGTGGTCGGCCCGATCCCGACCAACATGTTCCTGTTCTTCGCCGCTCACTGACAGCCGGCCCCACCTGAGGTGCGCCGGGCGGGGGCCCGGCGCACCGCCCGACCCCCGGCGGGCTCGGCGTGCCGGGTCAGCGGGTGAAGACGGCTCGCCAGCGGCGGATCAGCCGGGTGCCGGGTGCCCCGATCTCCTCTACCGAGATCGGGCGCAGTCCGGGGCCGGCGAAAGCGTCGACCTCCGCCCGGGTCAGTGGCCACGGTGGGCCGTCCCCCACCCCACTGGTCCCCGGCGGAACGGCGGGCGCCGCCGGGGCATTGGCCGGTGGCGGGAAGTCGGTGGCTGCGGCGGCCAGGACCAGGAGGGTTCCGCCCGGTGCGACGAACTCGCCCACCCCGGCGATCGCCCGGGCGCGGATCCCGGCGGGCAGGGCCTGCACGTTGTTGCTCTCCAGGACCAGGTCGAAGGCCCGGGTCCACGCCGCCGGCGGGTCGAGCAGGTCGGCCACCTGATAGGCGACCGGTGACTCCGGGTGCCGTGAACGAGCCAGCTCGATCGCGGTGGCTGCGATGTCAAAAGCGGTCACGGCATACCCCAGAGCCGCGAGATGCTCCGCGTCGCGGCCCGGACCGCAGCCGACGACCAGGGCGCGCCGGCCCTCGCCCGGCGGCAGCGGGAACTCCCGCAGGTGCACGCTCGCCGCCGCCACGTCCCACGGCACGACCGCGTCGCCGTCCCGCGCCGAGGCATAGAGCTCCTCGAACCAGCCGGTCGCGTCCCCGGCCGCCAGCGACGCGGCCGCGAACCGCCGGGTGTCGGTGGGCGGGGGCGCGGGTGGCTCGGTCATCGGCGGGGGACGACCCGGCGCAGTTCGCGCAGTGCCTGGCGGCGGACGTCGCCGGTCAGGGTGTCGATGTAGAGGCGGCCGTCGAGGTGGTCGGTCTCGTGCTGCAGCGCCCGGGCCAGGAACTCGGTACCGCGGATCACCAGGGGCTCGCCGTGCTGGTCGAAGCCGCTGGCCGTGACCGACATCGATCGCTTCGTGGAGTAGCCGAGGCCGGGCAGCGACAGACAGCCCTCCTCGTCCTCCTGCTCCCCCTCGAAATCGGACAGCACCGGGTTGATCATGTGTCCCACCTCGCCGCCCACGTTGTAGGAGAACACCCGCAGACTCACGCCGATCTGCGGTCCGGCGACACCGGCGCGGCCGGGTTCGCGGACGGTGTCCTCCAGGTCGCGGACGATCTCGCGCAGGGTGGCGTCGAACGCGGTGACCGGGTCGGCGGGCGTGCGCAGGACCGGGTCGCCGTAGATCCGGATGGGCCTCACTGTCATGCCTGAAAGCCTATCGGCTCGTTACGCCACCGCCGACAGCTGCCGGACCGGGGCGTCCGGCAGCAGGTGCGGACCGGCGAACCGGATCGCGCTCAGCTCGGTCGCCACCGCGCGGTCGATCACGGTGATGGTCGCGGCCTCCCGGTGGATCGGGTGACCAGAATCGGCCACCTCGCGCAGGAGCCGCTGCCAGTTGCGGCAGTGCGCGGCGAAGACCGACGGGCGGACCTTCCGGTTCCGGGTCCGCTGTCCGGCGAGAGCCTCGCCCGGGTCGACGTCGAGGAGCAACAGATGGGTACGACGATCCGCCCGCCGCGCCGCCCCGGTGATCAGCCGGCGCGCCCAGCTCCGCGTCCCGGACTCGTGCACCACGATCGATTCCGGTCCCCGCAGCGCGCGGTACAGCCGCACGTAGTGGCTGGCGTGCACCAGCGGCCGCCAGTACTTGTACGGCAGCGCCCCGAAGTACCGGCTCAGCCGCACCCGCCCGTACTCGGAGTCGAGCAGCCGCACCCCCGCCTGCGGCAGCAGCCGCTTCAGCAGCGTGGTCTTGCCCGCTCCCGGCACACCGGCCACCACCAGCAGCGACCCCGCCGGAAAGTTGAGCTCCCCGACCCGCTGCCCGCGGAGGTCGCGGGCGGCACTCGGAGCGATCGAAGCGGTGGCAAGGGCTGTCGCCATGGTCGTTTCCTCTTCCCGCCACCGGGGCAGAGGACCGTTTTCCCGCGACCGCCGAGACTCCGGTCCCTGTCGCGGCGACACACGTCACCTGCAGGGCCGAAGGTCTCGTCCGCCCCGGGTACGTGACCCGGGGCCCGGCCGCCGGGCGCCGCGAGGCGCCAGGATGTCGAACGACCGACGAAAGGACTACTCCCCTTCGCGGGCGACGATAGCGTCAGGCCGCAAACAGGGCCGCGCGGTCGCCGACCAGCATGTGCTTCAGCTTGATCAGGGAGCGCCGGGTCTGGCTCTTGACCACGGTGATCGGGACGTTCAGCTCGGCGGCGACCTGCTCGACGGTGTGGTCGGCGAAGTAGCGCAGCAGCACGATCGCCCGGTCCCGGGCCGGCAACCGGTCCACCGCGATCATCATGGTGATCCGCAGATCGGGATCGGACGTGTAGGACGGTTCGCGCAATTCGCCCGGAGTGGACTCGGTGGAGCTGCGGCGGCGCCTGTGGTCCAGATACGTCCGGAGCAGGACCTTCTGGGCGTACGCCGAAAGGTTGTCGCTCTCCGCGGCCCGGTCCCAGCTCAGGAACAGCTTGGTCAGCGTGGTCTGGGTCAGGTCCTGGGCGAGGTGCCAATCCCGGCAGAGTTGATACGCACTGTGGTGCAGCCGCTGCGAGCTGTCGTGCGCGAAGCGCGGGAACCCGGGGCTCGCGGAGCGCGGGGCGGGAACCGCCGGTGGGTCGAGGAGTTCGAGCATGACCTGGGTGTCGCCTTCTCTGCAGCCACCGCGGCCTGGTCGCCACTGTGGACCGTCTCGGTGAAACGCGTGCGCCAAGGTACGCGCTCGGCCCCCGGCCGTGGGGGCGGACGGTGAGAGTGGCACGCAATAGGTAGAGAACGCTCGGAAGGGGCTATGCGGCGCCTGTGACCGTCCCGGCCAGGGCGGCGCGCAGCGGTCCGGCTTTCGCCGCGGCCTCGGCGACCTCGTCGGCCGGGTCGCTGTCCGCGGTGATCCCGCCGCCCGCCCAGGCGTGCACCCGGGCGCCGTCGACCGCCACGGTCCGGATGCTCAGCCCCAGGTCGACGTGGTCGTGTCCGATCCAGCCCAGGCCACCCATGCTCACCCCGCGGCCCACCGGCTCCAGGGCGGCGATCTGGTCGAGCGCGGCGTGCTTGGGCGCCCCGGTGACGCTGCCGCCGGGGCAGACCGCGCGGAGCAGCTCGGCGAGGCCGACGTCGCCGTCCAGGGCCGCCGAGACGACCGACTCGGCCTGCCAGAGACCACTCCACCGGCGTACCGCGAACAGCTCGTCGACGCGGACCGGGCCGGTGCCGGGCAGCCGGGCCAGGTCGTTGCGCTCCAGGTCGACGATCATGATGTGTTCGGCGCGTTCCTTGGCCGAGGCGAGCAGCTCCCGGTGCCCGGCCGCGGTGGCCGGGCGGGTGCCCTTGATCGGGCGGGTGATCACCCGGCCGTCGCGGACCTCGACCAGGGTCTCCGGCGAGGCGGTCGCGATCGCCCACCGGCCGCCGGGGCCGGCCAGGACGCCGCCGTACCGCGCTCCGGGCAGAGCGGCGACGCGGCGCAGGGCCGCGGCCGGATTCCCGGTGTACGGCGCGGACGCGTGCCCGACCACGTTCACCTGGTAGACGTCGCCGCGGCCGATCGCGTCGCGGACCCGCTGCACCGCGCCGGCGTGCTGCCCGGGGGTCCAGCTCGCGTGCCAGGAACCGAGTGCCCAGTCGTCCGTTGAACCCTGCGCGGGCACCTCGGCGTGCACCCAGATGACGGCGTACACGTCCGGGACCGCGGGGACCGGACTGGGGCCGCCGGCAGTGGCGTTGATCATCACGCATCCGGCATCCGCGGATACGTAGAGCGACGCCCCGCAAATAGCGCCATGGCCATCCGGCCGGTCTTTGTCACCCGTTCGGCCGAGCTTTCGCACCGGCAGTCCGTTGCCCTCCAGGAAGGCCGTCACAAGCTCGGCAGGGTCACCGGAATCACCCCGGAACCACTGGAACGTACGTAACGCATGGTGACGGGCACCGCAGGACGCCGGAGCACCCGGCGGAGCACCGAGAGGAGGTACCGGAGAGTGGTCGCCGAGGCCGTGTGCGTGGACTATCGAACTTGTGAATTCGTGGGCGGACGCCGTCACCGCTGTGAACCGCTGTCGTTCGATGTGAGGTAACGTTCGGCCTCGACTTTGTGAACCTTCACACAGCCCCCTACCGGAGTAAACCTGATGTGCCAGCACCTAGCGCAATGCCCCTCAGCCGAAGCCATCGATCGGGAGGCCGCCCGTACCGTGGCGACCTTCCAGGAACAGGGCTGGAGCCTGCTCTGCAACGGCGTCATCGTGTTCGAGGACACCGGCGAACTGCTGCCGGACGGCACGACGATCGAACCGCACCGCGGCCCGGCAGTGCACTGCCTCGCCGCGTAAATATCACTCAGGGTAACGAAACGGCCGTTTTATTGGCGGAGGTTCGACGGCCCTGGCGAGAGACGGCGCAGGCCGCGATCCGAAGACCGCGACCTGCGCACGCATCCTAGATATCAGTTCTCGTAGGCCTCCGGCGAGGGGCACGAGCAGACCAGGTTGCGATCCCCGTAGGCCCCGTCGATGCGGCGCACCGGCGGCCAGTACTTCGCCGTCCGGTCCACGCCCTCCGGGAAACCGGCCACCGACCGCGGGTAGGGGTGCGACCACTCGTCCGCGGAGACCGACGACGCGGTGTGCGGCGCGTTCGCCAGGGGGTTGTCGTCCTTGGGCCAGACGCCCGCGGCGACCTGGTCGATCTCCTTCTTGATCGCGATCAGCGCGGCGCAGAACCGGTCCAGCTCGGCCAGGTCCTCGCTCTCGGTCGGCTCCACCATCAGGGTGCCGGCGACCGGGAACGACATGGTCGGCGCGTGGAAGCCGTAGTCGATCAGCCGCTTGGCGACGTCGTCGACCGAGACGCCGGTGGCCTTGGTGATCGGCCGCAGGTCCAGGATGCACTCGTGCGCGACCAGGCCGTTCTCCCCGGCATAGAGCACCGGGTAGTGCTCGCGCAACCGGGCCGCGACGTAGTTGGCGGCCAGGACCGCGGTCGCGGTGGCCTGCGCGAGACCGTCCGGGCCCATCATCCGTACGTACGCCCAGGAGATCGGCAGGATGCCGGCCGAGCCGTGCGGGGCGGCCGAGACGGCGTGGTGGTCGCCCGGCTCGAGGGGGTTACCGGGCAGGAAGTCCGCCAGGTGCGCGCGGACCGCGACCGGGCCGACGCCGGGGCCGCCACCGCCGTGCGGGATGCAGAACGTCTTGTGCAGGTTCAGGTGCGACACGTCGGCGCCGAACTTGCCCGGCTTGGCGAAGCCCACCAGCGCGTTGAGGTTCGCGCCGTCGACGTACACCTGGCCGCCGGCCTCGTGCACGCTCGCGCACAGGTCGGCGATCGAGGTCTCGTACACGCCGTGGGTGGACGGGTAGGTCACCATGATCGCGGAGAGCTGGTCGCGGTGCTTCTCGATCTTGGCGGCCAGGTCGGTGAGGTCGACGTTGCCGTTCTCGTCGCAGGCCACCACGACCACGCGCATGCCGGCCATCACCGCGCTGGCCGCGTTGGTGCCGTGCGCCGAGGACGGGATCAGGCAGACGTCGCGGTGGGTCTCGCCGCGCGAGCGGTGGTAGCCGCGGATCGCGAGCAGCCCGGCCAGTTCACCCTGCGAGCCGGCGTTCGGCTGGACGCTGACCGCGTCGTACCCGGTGATCTCGGCGAGCCAGCCCTCGAGCTGGGCCACCAGGTCCTCGTAGCCGCGGGTCTGGTCGGCCGGCGCGAACGGGTGGATGTTCGCGAACTCCGGCCAGCTGACCGCCTCCATCTCGGTGGTGGCGTTCAGCTTCATCGTGCACGAGCCCAGCGGGATCATTCCGCGGTCCAGCGCGTAGTCACGGTCGGAGAGCTTGCGCAGGTAGCGCAGCATGCCCGTCTCGGAGTGGTGGGTGTTGAACACCGGGTGGCTCAGGTAGTCGCTGGTCCGCACGAGCGCGTCCGGGATCACCCGGGGGCCGGTGGTCTTCTCCGGCGCGCCGAACGCCGCCAGCACCGCGGCCACGTGCGCGTCCGTGGTGGTCTCGTCGGCCGACATCGCGACGTGGTCGGCGTCGACGAGCCGCAGGTCGATCCCGGCGGCCGCGGCTCCGGCGACGATCTCGGCGGCCCGGCCCGGCACCCGCGCGGTCACCGTGTCGAAGAACGCGGCCTGGGTGGTCTCGATACGCGCCGCGGCGAGGCCGGCGGCGAGCGCGCGCGCCTTGCGGTGGGTGCGCTGCGCGATCTCCCGCAGCCCGGCCGGGCCGTGGTAGACCGCGTACATGCCGGCCATCACGGCGAGCAGGACCTGCGCGGTGCAGATGTTGCTGGTCGCCTTCTCCCGGCGGATGTGCTGCTCACGGGTCTGCAGGGCGAGGCGGTAGGCGGGCGCGCCGTCGGCGTCCTTGCTGACACCGACCAGGCGCCCGGGCAGGCTGCGCTCCAGACCGCTGCGCACCGCCAGATAGCCGGCGTGCGGGCCGCCGAAGCCCAGGGGTACGCCGAAGCGCTGCGTCGTACCGGCCGCGATGTCCGCGCCGATCTCACCCGGTGCGCGCAGCAGAGTCAGCGCCAGCAGGTCGGCGGCGACCGTGACCAGGGCGCCCTTGGCGTGCGCCGCGGTGATCAGGTCGGCGTGGTCACGGACCGCGCCGGACGCGCCCGGGTACTGCAGGTGCAGCCCGAAATACTCCTCGGGCAGCGCGTCGCCGGCGTCCAGGTCGACGAGCGTGACCTCGATCCCGAGGGGCTCGGCCCGGGTACGCAGCACCGCCAGGGTCTGCGGGAAGGTATCGGCGTCCACGACGTACACCGGAGTCTTGACCTTGGAGGCGCGGCGGGCGAGCGTCATGGCCTCCGCGACCGCCGTGGCCTCGTCGAGCATCGACGCGTTCGCCGTGGTCAGCCCGGTCAGGTCGGTGACCATGGTCTGGAAGTTGAGCAGCGCCTCGAGCCGGCCCTGGCTGATCTCCGGCTGGTACGGCGTGTACGCGGTGTACCAGGCCGGGCTCTCCAGCACGTTCCGCTTGATCACGGCGGGGGTGTGCGTGCCGTAGTAGCCGAGGCCGATCATCGGGGTGGCCACCGTGTTGCGGCCGGCGATCGCGCGCAGCTCGGCGATCGTCTCCTCCTCGGAGGCGCCGGCCGGCAGGTCGAGCTCACCGTGGAACCGGATCGACTCGGGGATCGCGGCATCCATCAGGGCATCGAGTGATCCGTACCCGATGGCCTTGAGCATCTCCGCCTGCTCGTCGGCCTGCGGGCCGATGTGGCGGTGGGTGAACGACGACGTCATAGGGGCAGCTCCCGGGCGTTGAGAAGGTCGACACGCAACCTCCCCCTCTGTCATACCCAGCCCTTCACGTTCGAAAGACGGAGCACTTCAGAGTCGCCTGCCCACGCGGTCCTTTTGCCTGAAAGTTTCCGGGGAGGATTTGCCTCTTCGGCGCCGACGGACCCTGACAGAATCAGGACCCAGGTCTCTCCCGCGCGGGTGTAGCCGGCCTCACCAACCTACCAGCGGACATGACCATGATCGGCATGCCTAGGCTGGGGCTGTGACCTACACCCCTGCCGACGACCGCTACGAGTCGATGACGTACCGCCGCGCCGGGCGCAGCGGGCTCAAGCTACCCGCCATCTCCCTCGGCCTCTGGCACAACTTCGGCGACACCCGACCGGCCGACCGTCAGCGCGACATCGTGCGCCGCGCCTTCGACCTCGGGGTCACCCACTTCGACCTGGCCAACAACTACGGCCCGCCGCCGGGCAGCGCCGAGACCAACTTCGGCAGGATCCTCAACGGCGACCTCAAGCACCACCGCGACGAGCTGATCATCTCCAGCAAGGCCGGCTACACCATGTGGGACGGCCCGTACAGCGACTTCGGCTCCCGCAAGTACCTGATCAGCTCGGCGGACCAGTCGCTGAAGCGGCTCGGCGTCGAGTACGTCGACATCTTCTACCACCACCGGCCGGACCCGGAGACGCCGCTCGAGGAGACGATGAGCGCGCTCGACCAGATCGTCCGGTCCGGCAAGGCGCTCTACGTCGGCCTGAGCAACTACAAGGCCGAGCAGACCGCGCAGGCCGCCGCGATCCTGCGTGAGCTGGGCACGCCGCTGCTGATCCACCAGCCGTCGTACTCGATCCTGAACCGCTGGACCGAGCACGACAACCTGCTGGACACCCTGGAGGAGGCCGGCGCCGGAGCGATCGCGTTCAGCCCGCTGCAGCAGGGCCTGCTCACCGACCGGTACCTGGACGGCATCCCGGACGACTCGCGGATCCGCACCAGCGTGTTCCTCAACGAGAACGCCCTGGACGCGAAGACCATGGGCCGGCTGCACGCGCTGAACGACATCGCGAAGCGCCGCGGCCAGTCCCTGGCCCAGCTGGCCCTGGCCTGGGCGCTGCGCGACCCGCGGATGACCAGCCTGATCATCGGCGCGTCCAGCGTCGAACAGCTGGAGAACAACATCGCCGCGCTGGACAACCTCCCGCTGTCGCAGGAGGAGCTGGACGCCATCGACGCCACGGTCCTCGACCTGTAAACCCGTCGCTGCCCGGGCACGGGTTCAGTACCGTGCCCGGGCATGGACCTCGTCGAGAAGCACACGATCCTGGCGGTCGTCGTCGGGTCGCGCGCCTACGGCCTCGAAGGCCCGGGCAGCGACCACGACCGGCGCGGCGTCTACGCGGCGCCGACCCGGGACTTCTGGCGTCTCGACAAGCCGCCGACCCACCTGGACGGGCCCCGCGAGGAACAGTTCTCCTGGGAGGTCGAACGGTTCTGCACGCTCGCGCTGCAGGCCAACCCGACAGTGCTCGAAGTGCTCTGGTCGCCGCTGATCGAGCAGGTCACCGACGACGGGCGGGAACTGCTCGCGGCCCGCGGCGCGTTCCTGTCCCGGCGGGTCGCCGAGACGTACGGCAACTACGCGCGGGACCAGCTCGACCGGGTCGCGGCCCGGCGCGCCCGGACCGGGGAGATCAACCACAAGCAGGCCATGCACATGATCCGGCTGCTGACGGCCGGTGCGCACGTGCTGCGGACCGGGGAGATCCTGGTCGACGTGCGGCACCTGCGCGACCGGCTGCTGGCGGTCAAGCGTGGCGAGCTGAGCTGGGACGCGGTCGCCGCGTGGGCCGCGGAGCTGCTCGCCGACCTGTCGCGGGCCGCCGCCGACACCACGCTGCCCGAGCGGCCCGACCGGGAACGGGTCGACGCGCTGCTCACCGCCGTACGGGAAAGGAATCTGCCGTGACCCTCGACGTGCCGGAGTGGGCGGCGGACGCTGCCACCGACCTTCCCTATCCCCTGATCTTCTGCACCGTGAGCGGCGCGCACCTGTACGGCTTCGCCTCGATCGACTCGGACCTCGACCTGCGCGCCGCGCACCTGCTGCCGCTCGCCGAGGTCGTCGGGCTGCGAACCGGGCCGGAGACGCTGCAGCGCGGCGGGGTCCGCGACGGCGTCGAGCTGGACGTGGTCTCGCACGACCTGCTGAAGTTCGCGCGCCTGCTGAACAGCCGCAACGGCTACGTGCTGGAGCAGTTGCTGTCGCCGCTGGTGGTGGTGACGTCGCCGCTGCACGCCGCGTTGGTGGAGCTGGCGCCGGAGCTGATCACCCGGCATCACGCGCACCACTACCTGGGGTTCTCGCACAGCCAGGAGAAGCTGTACGCCAAGGGCGGGGAGTTGAAGCCGGCGTTGTACACGCTGCGGGTGCTGCTCACCGGCATCCACCTGATGCGGACCGGCTCGCTGGAGACCGACCTGCGGGTGCTCGGGGCGGACGTCGACTATGTGGCCGACCTGATCGCGGCGAAGCGGGAGGCCGAGCACGGGCCGTTCCCGGCCGGGGTGGCGGAGCGGCTGGCGGCGGACATCCCGCGGTTGCGGGCGGAGCTGGAGGCGGCCCGGGACGCGTCACCACTGCCGGACAAGCCGTCGGCGGAAGCGGTGACGGCCCTGCACGACCTGATCGTCCAGACCCGCCTGAGCTGATCCCGGCGCGGCGCGCGCGGGTCAGCTGGTTCTGACGGCCCTCATGACGGCTCGATAACGGCCCTCACCGCCAGCCGCGCGGCCCGCGGGCGGCCCGCGCGCTGCCCGCCCGCGGCCTGCGGACACCACCCGGGCGGTAGGTTCGCCTGCATGATCGTCGCGCGCTCGCTGCTCCTCTTCGTGCTTGCCGCGTTCGCCGAGATCGGTGGCGCGTGGCTGATCTGGCAGGGCTGGCGGGAGAACCGCGGCCTGTGGTGGGTCGCCGCCGGCGTCGTCGCGCTCGGCGCCTACGGGTTCGTCGCCACCCTGCAACCCGACGCGAACTTCGGCCGGATCCTGGCCGCCTACGGTGGCGTCTTCGTGGCCGGCTCGCTCGGCTGGGGCATGGTCGTCGACAAGTTCCGCCCCGACCGCTGGGACGTCGTCGGCGCCGCGATCTGCCTGATCGGCGTCGCCGTGATCATGTATGCCCCCCGGCACACGCCGTGATCCCCGCCAGGATCAGGTTGACGCCGTCCAGGTACTGCTGCCGGTCGTCGTGCTCGCGCAACTGACCCGCCACGCTCCGCAAGAACGGGTACTCCCCCGCGTCCAGCCCGGCCCACGCCGCCGCCTCCGCACCCAGGATCTCCCCCCGGTCGGCGCCCGGCTGGTGGGCGCGCGCGTTCGCCGCGTTCTGCGCGCCCACCCCGAGCACATAGTTGAGCAGCGCCGACGCCGACGTGAACTGCGCCGCGGCCGGCACCCCGAGCGCCTGCACCTGCTGGCCCAGCCGCTCGAAGAGCCGCCGCAACGCCGGCTGCGACGGCATGTGGGTCAGCTGCGTACCGACCCACGGATGCGCCTCGATCGCGTCGAAGACCCCGAGCGCCACCGCCCGGATCGCGTCCGGCGGCGTGGCGCCGGCGGCAGCCGCGGGCACTGTCCGGTTCAGCACAGCGTCGGTGGCGGCGATCAGCAGCTCACCCTTGTTCGCCACGTGCCAGTAAATCGCGCCCGGCCCGGTGTTCAGGTGCGCGGCGAGAGCGCGGAACGTCAGCCCACCCTCGCCCTCGGCGTCGAGCAGTGCGGTGGCGGCGTCGACGATGCGCTCCCGGGAGAGCGCGTCGTCACGCCGCGGTCGGGTCACCATCCGCCCATCCTGGCAGTCCGCCCGGCCGGCGCCGACGAGGGTGGGTCAGGGCCGGCGACCGATCCAGACCATCCGGGTGGACCGGACCACGAGATCGTCGCGGTCCGCGAGATTTTCCGCGTACGCCGTGAGCCCCGCCACCTCGTCCGCGCTGAGCCGGCCGACCAGCCGGGGCACCGTCCGCTGCAGGGTGGCCTGCGCGTACCGCAGGGCTGACGCCGGCAGCGGCGGTCGCAGCTCGATGTCGAAGCGCCGCTCCCCCTCGAGGGCGAAGCCGGCGGTCTTCAGCAGCGCGCCCCAGTCCTCACCCATGTGCATGCCGTGCTCGCGCCGCATCAGGGCCAGCTCGTCGTGCGCGCGCTGCTCGAGCGCCACCCCGGCCGGGTCGGTGAGGAACCGCGGGAACGCGTCCAGCTCGGAGATCATGAAGGCGCCGCCGGGGCGGACCACGTCGTGGACCCGGGCGAGGGTACGGGCCGGGTCGGCCAGGTGGTGCATCGACGCGGACGCCCAGACCAGGTCGGCCGGGCCCAGCGCGGGCCAGTCGCCGTCGAGATCGGCCTGGACGGTGCGGACCCGGTCGCCGACCCCGGCCGCGTCGGCGCGGTGCCGCAGCCCGGCGAGCATCTCCTCGTCCATGTCGACGGCGGTGACCTCGGCGGTGGGCAGGTGCCGGGCCAGGGCGATGGTGCCGACGCCGGTGCCCGCGCCGAGGTCGACGATCCGCGGCCGGTCCCCGACGAGCGAGCCCGCCCAGCCGATCACCTCGGCGTAGTAGTCCCGCAGGACCTCGGCGTCCAGGTCGAGGATCTCGGCGAGGTCGCCGCTCGGCTGTCCGTGCTGGTGGTGGTGACCGTGTTCGTGTGCCATGTCCGTACGCTATCCCGGTCTTGCGTCTGAGACATACTATCTTGCGTATGACGCAAGACGGTGAGCTCGACGCCCTGGTCCGCCAGCGGATCCGCAGCCTGCGGGTGGCCCGCGGCTGGTCCCTCGACGAGCTGGCGAGCCGCAGCTATCTGACACCCTCCACCCTGAGCCGGATCGAGACCGGGCACCGGCGGATCGCCCTCGACCAGCTCGCCCCGATCGCCCGGGCGCTGGGCACCAGCCTGGACCAGCTCGTCGAGTCGGGCCGCGACGAGGACGTGGTGATCCGCCCGCACCACGACGACGCGCGCGGCATGACCACCTGGCTGCTGACCCGCGAGGGCGTCACGGCCGGCATGACGGTGGCGAAGCTGCGCCTCGACCGGGCAGTGCCGGCCGACCTGCGGGTGCACCCGGGCCGGGACTGGTTCGTGGTGCTCTCCGGCGCCGTCGTGCTGCGGCTGGCCGAGCGGACCGTGCTGGTCCGGGCAGGTGAGGCCGCCGAGTTCTCCACGATGGTGCCGCACGCGTTCGGCTCGACCGGCGGCCCGGCCGAGATGCTCTGCATCCTCGATCACGAGGGTGAGCGGTCGCATCTGGGCCCGCACCGCTGACGTCCGGGCCGCCGGCAGGCCTACTCTGGTCGGGGCAGTGAGATCGGTGAGGGAGACGGGATGCACGAGCACGACCATCACCACGGCGGGCACGACCACGGGGTGCGCGCCGACGCCGACCGCCGCTGGCTGGTCGCCGCCCTCACCCTGATCACCGTGTTCATGGCCGGTGAGGTGGTGATCGGCCTGATCGCCCAGTCGCTGGCGCTGCTCTCCGACGCCGCGCACATGCTGACCGACGCCGCCGCGATCGTGCTGGCCCTGATCGCCATGCGACTCGCGGCCCGTCCGCCGAAGGGCGGCTTCACGTACGGGCTGAAGCGCGCCGAGATCCTCTCCGCCCAGGCCAACGGGCTGACGCTGCTGCTGCTCGGCGGCTGGCTCGCCTACGAGGCCGTGCACCGCCTGCTCGCCCCGCCCGAGGTGGCCGGCGCCCTGGTGGTGGGCACCGCCGCGGCCGGCGTGGTGGTGAACATCGCCGCCGCCTGGTGCATGTCGCGCGCCAACCGGACCAGCCTCAACGTCGAGGGCGCCTACCAGCACATCCTCAACGACCTGTTCGCGTTCATCGCCACCCTGATCGCCGGGCTGGTGATGGTCTTCACCGGCTTCACCCGCGCCGACGCGATCGCCTCGCTGATCGTGGTGGTGCTGATGGTCGTGGCCGGCGTCCGGCTGGTCCGCGACTCCGGCCGGGTGCTGCTCGAAGCCGCACCGGCCGGCACCGACGTCGACGCGCTCGGCGCCGAGCTGGCCGCGATCGGCGCGGTCAGCGAGATCCATGACCTGCACCTGTGGCAGATCACCTCCGGACAGACCGCGCTGTCGGCGCACGTCATCGTCGACGACCACGCCGACTGCCACACCGTCCGCCGCGACCTGGAGGACCTGTTGCAGAAGCGGCACGACATCACGCACACCACGCTGCAGGTCGACCACGCCGCCGACACCGCCGCCCCGGCCGGCGAACCGCACTGCGACGAGTCCCACGGCCCCACCCACCGGGCGATCGCCTACCCGAGGGCGTAATACCGCAGCGTGACCGGCCGCCCGTCCGGCCCGGACCAGCCGGCTGCGACATCGTGGGTGTGCGCGAACCCGCGCGCCCGGTAGAACGCGGCCGCACCGGACCGCTTCAACGGGTACGCGTCCGCCTCGTGCGTGGCCCGCAACGCCACCACGCAGGAGTCCAGGTCGCCGGCCAGCCGGCTGCGCATCTCCACCGCACCATCATCGCGCCAGCCCGGGTCACGAACACGACAGCGCGGCCGGGCGCGTCACGACCGTCGATCGACCGGGCCGCGGGTTGAATCGACGGTCGTAGAGGCTTCGGGGGACTGCGCACATGGACTACTACCTGCTGGCCGGGGACGGGATCCTGGTCGAGGAGTTCGTATACGGCGAGGACCACGTGACCGTGGGGCTCGGCGGCGCGATGTGGGCGGGCGGCGACGGCCGATGGCGCGCCGCCGGATCGTTCGGCCGCTTTTTTCGTACGGAGGAAGCGCTCCTCGCCACGGTCACCCCGGTCGGCCGGGAACGCGCCGCGCGGGTCTACCGGGAGCTCGGCGGCGGTGACCTGCCCGGCGAGGACACCTTGCGGGCCGGGTTCGGCGCCCGCGAACGGTTCACCACCTCCGCGCCGCTGCGCCTGGGCGGTGACGAGACGCCGGACGGCTTCGCCGAGAAGCGGCTCTACCGGGTGCTCTTCGCCCGCGAACTGCCCGGCAACCGGCTGGCCGAGCTGAGCGCGTCCTGGCCCGGCGAGGGCGACGGCGGGCTGCCGGGCGGCCGGGGTCGCGCCGGCAACGACCTGTACTCGTGGAACCTGCGCCGCATCGGCCACGGCATCGGCTGGGGCCTCGACGTCACGGTCCTGCTGGGCGGCGATCGACCCGACGTCATCGGTCCCGTCCTGCGCAAACTCACCGCCGACGTCCGCCGCCGCGGCCTCATCCCGGTGACCACGGAACGCTTCACCTGACCCACGTCCACACGCCCCGACCTGCAGTGACCCCGAAGTGTCAAGTCGCAGGTGACCGCCGGCCGGGTCCGCCGAGCCGGTTCCGGGTGATCGGCTTGCCAGGCAGCCGGGCACCGGGTGATGGCCCGTTCTGCCCGGTTCAGGGCCGGCAGACGGACGCGGTCATCTCAGCAGATGGTAAGCAGTCCCGACCAGTGGTCGGGTCGGGGCTCGCCGGGGCGGCACGGGGTCCGCGCTGAGCCATCGGCCCCGCGATGTTCCGTCCCCGAGGGGCGACAACCGCACGCACCACGACCCCGGCTGGCGCCCAGGGCTGCCTCGAGGCCGTCGAGACACCCCTGAGGACCAGCCGCCCGACTCCGGCTGGCGCCCAGGGCTGTCTCGAGGCCGTTGAGGCAGCCCTGAGGACCAGCCGGGCCTCGCGGGCGGTCCGCTCGCCGATGATCTGCACGGGAAGACCTGCCGGGCGCCGGCCGGCAGCACGGCGGTGAGCAGACAGTCGGGCGACTGCTGCCCACCCTCATGATCAAGATCACCCCGATGCGGGGCCGGCGCCGCGGGCGGGGAATCAATGGACGCGAATTGAAGGCGGTTATTCGCCGGGAAACGGTTTGACCTCGCCCTCAGCCACACCCCGGCGGCCGTGGAGCGATCGGGACCAACGGCGGACATACGTCGCTCGGCGGGACCTTTCCCAGGTCGTACCAAAAAATGACAGTGACCCCACAGCCTCTAAAGCTTCCTAGGAGTCTAGGAGCTTGCATTCCGACCGGTATGGCGGTTTAGGCTGGCGGCATGTCCGCGAGCCTCGCCCCCGTTGTCCACCTGGCCCGGCCGCACCGGCCGGTCGTCGTGGCCGGCACCCTCGCGGAATTGCGCGGGCCCACCTGCGGCCTGGTCGAGTTGCCGTTGCGCCTGTGGTGGCAACCGCATCGCACTTTCGATCTCGGGCAGCACGACATGCTGCTGTGGATGTATGAGAATGTGCTCCGGGAATCGATCCGGGTCGACGAGTTGCGCGCCTTTCTGGACGGCGCGACGCTGGTCCGGGTGTGGTCGGAGCTGAATCTGCCGCGCGGGGTGCGTGCCGCCTGGGAGGCCCGCCATCCGTGGTTGTCGGCCCGTCTCGCCGCCTGATGGGTGTAGACGATTTCTACCGTGACGTGGCCCGGATCGCGCTGGGCGTCGCCGACAAACACCGTTTCGTTCTCGGCGGCGGGGTGGCCTGGCTGGTGAACGGCCTGGTCGCCCGGCCCACCGAGGACGTCGACCTGTTCACCGACACCGACGGCGCGGTGGTCGCGGCGGCCGGCGAGGTGGTCGCGGCGCTGACCGAGGCCGGCTACCGGGTGGTCCGCGAGGAGAGCGACGAGCTGTTCGCCGGGATGGACGCGGACATCCAGGAGTTCCTCGTCGCCGGCGAGCACCGGGCGCTGCGGCTGACCCTGTGCCGGCTGGACCGGCACCGCACCCCGGTGGTGATGGACCTCGGCCCGGTCATGCACCTCGACGACCTGATCGCCACGAAGGTCGCTGCGCTGGTCAACCGCCGCGAGGTCCGCGACTACATCGACGTCGCGGCCGCGCTGGAGCGTTATCCGCTGGACCGGATCCTCGATCTCGCGTACGCGGTGGACCCGGCCCTGGACCCGCAGGACATCGCGGACGCCGGCCGCTACCTGGACCGGCTCGACGACGTGCGCTTCACCCTGTACGGCCTGGACGCGCCCCAGATCGCCACGTTGCGTGCTCGCCTCGCCACCTGGCCCCGGGACTGACACGATGGCCCTATGCCGGCGAACACCTGGGGTTTCCGGTCGGTGCGCGGGGTGCGCCGGCCACCCGTGGAGATCGAGGTCGACTTCGGGGCGGGCCCACGGAGTCTGACCGCGGGGATGCCTGTCCTCGACCTGCGGCCCGCGACCGGTCTCACCCCGGCCGAGGGCCCGATCGACTGGACGGCGCTGGCCTTGCTGCCGGACACCACCACGGTGGTGTGGTCCGGTTCTGATCGGGGCCTGGGCGAGGCGCTCGGCGCCCGACCGACCATCACCGCCCTGGACTGGGGTGACGCGGCAGGTGACCTCGACCTGCGCCGGACCTGCCTGGACCGGGTACGGCTGGGCTGTGCGGAGCTCGGCAGTGTCCGCCTGCCGCAGTCGATGACATTCCTGTTCCTGCACCGGAGCCCGGCCGGCCTGCGGGTGGAGGCGCCGGAGGAGGGCCGTGGGCTGCGACTGAGTCTGCTGCGGCACGGAGCGGGGGACGTGGTGCCCGCCGGGCTCCGGCTGACCCCGGTGGTGCGGGTGGGTGCCGGCGGGGAGTTCTCCGCGGCCCGGCTGGCGCCGCTGGCGAACCTGCGGGAGCTGGTCGTGGAGTTCGAGGCGCCGCCCGGTGCGCTGACCGAGGCTGAACGGCTGCGGGAGCATCCGGGGTTGCAGTCGTTGACGCTGATCGACGGCTACGGCCTCGACCCGGCGGCACTGCCGCGGGTGGATCGGCTCCACCTGGTCGGCGCGCGGCAGGCAACCGTCGACGAGCTGCGGCACCGATGGGGTGACAGTCTGACGGTCGAGAACGCACGGGCGGAGTCGTGGTTCGACGAGGATCGGCGAGGCTGAGCGGAACCGTGCCGGTGGCCGCGCCGTCCCAGGAGGACACACCAGGGGAGGGATCGGCGACATGGGCAGACGGATGGTGGGATCGGCAATCGTGCTGGCGCTCGGAGTGACCGGTTGCGCCCAGAACCCGAGCCCGGCGGGAGCGCCACCGGAAGCGCCGTCGGCCGCGTCGACGCCACTGACGAGCGCGCCGGCACCGCTGGCCAGCGCGCCGGGTCCGTTGGTGAGCGTCGCGTCCGGCGGACCGAAAGTGCACAGCCAGTGGGTGTCCTGCGCTGTCGGTCCCGGCAACCGCCAAGACGGTCAAGACGCCCTGACCCTGCCCCGCCTGACCGACAGCTTCCCCGCGGTCTCCGCGGTGATCTGCGATTTCCGCCCGACCCGGGGCACCAAGCTGACGCCCACCGAAAAGCGGACCACCGACGTCACCGCGCTGCTGACCGCCCTGCGACTCCCCGACGAAGCGGCCACGGCCCAGGCCTGCACCCAGGAACTCCCGTTCGTCCCCTGGCTCATCCTAATGGACGCGCAGAACCGCTGGATCCGCCCCGGAGTCCCGGTCGACTCGTGCGGCAAGCCCCGCCAGGAGTTCCGCGACGCCTACCGCAAGCTGCTGCCGGACCGCTGACCAGCGACCGAGCAGCCACGCCACGCCACTGATCAGCGACCCCGCAGCCGCGCCACGCCGGACCACGCCGCTGATCAGCGACCACCCCGCCGGACCACGCCACTGATCAGCGACCGCGCAGCGCCGGCGTCCCCCGCGCGATCGCGCAGACCGCGGCCACACACAACCCCCCGCCGCTGACCAACGCCACCGCCCCCGACGAC